>DWYU01000037.1 GCA_019118505.1 Candidatus Oscillibacter excrementavium | reverse complement strand
GGCGTGGACGGGGCCAGCGACGAGGACATCGGCGCCGGGGACCAGGGCATGATGTTCGGCTACGCCTGCGACGAGACGCCGGAGCTGATGCCCCTGCCCATCTCCCTGGCCCACAAGCTGTGCCGCCGGATGGCGGAGGTCCGCAAGAGCGGGGCGCTCTCCTATATGCGGCCCGACGGCAAGAGCCAGGTGACGGTGGAGTACGACGAGATGGGCCGCCCCGTCCGGGTGGACACGGTGGTCATCTCCACCCAGCACAGCCCGGAGGTCTCCCTGGACCAGATCCGGCAGGACATGATCGACCAGGTGGTCAAGGCGGTGATCCCCGCGGAGATGCTGGACGAGAACACCAAGTATTACGTCAACCCGACAGGCCGCTTCGTCATCGGCGGCCCCCAGGGGGACTCCGGCCTCACCGGCCGGAAGATCATCGTGGACACCTACGGCGGCAGCGCCCCCCACGGCGGCGGCTGCTTCTCCGGCAAGGACCCCACCAAGGTGGACCGCTCCGCGGCCTACGCCGCCCGCTGGGTGGCCAAGAACATCGTGGCCGCCGGCCTGGCCCGCCGCTGCCAGGTGCAGCTGGCCTACGCCATCGGCGTGGCCCAGCCGGTGAGCGTGCTGGTGGACACCTTCGGCACCGGCACCGTGGGCGACGACAAGCTGGAGGCCGCCGTCCGCAAGGTCTTTGACCTGCGGCCCACGGCCATCATCCGGGATCTGGACCTGCGCAAGCCCATCTACCGCCAGCTGGCGGCCTACGGCCATATGGGCCGGGAGGACCTGGGCGTGGCCTGGGAGCGGACGGACCGGGTGGAGGCCCTCAAGGCCGCCGTGGAGGCGTAAATCCTCCGACATTCGGAACCTGTACGACAAACGGCGCCGCTGGTATCCAGCGGCGCCGTCTTTTTGTGCCTACAGCTCCATGGACAGGTAGACCATGTCCACCAGCCGGCGGCCGCCCTCGCAGATGGGGTGGTCGTAGTGCTGGAGGAAGAAGTCCGGGACCCGGTGGTGTTCCCGGAACCCGCAGGCGTGGTAGAAGGGCAGGGTCAGAGGACTGTCCCCGGTGCCCACCAGAAGCTGTGTCCCGCCGGCGGCCCGACAGTCCCGCACCACCTGTTCCACCATGGCCCGGCCATAGCCCCGGCGGTGAAAGGCCGGCTCCACCGCCAGGTTCTTGATCTCGAACACGCCGGGGCCCTCCTCCGTCACCACGCACACCGCCCGGAGGCCGCCGTCATACAGGGCCAGCAGCGTCCCCCGGTCCAGATACCGGGCGACCATGTCGGCCTGCTCGTCCCCCACCAGCAGGAGCGGCAGGTATTCCCATTTCCCCGATTCAACTCTGCGGATCTCCATCCGGTCACCTCCCGTCCGTCAGCTGTGTCTATGGAACCACATCCGCCACCTGCCGTCAAGAGGGTGCTTTTCCGGAAAAGCCGTTGACCTTCCCGGGAAAATCGGGTAAAATAAGGCAGAGTCCGCCGGGACATCCGGCGGCCCGCAAGAGAGAACGGCGCCCCAGGGCGCAGGGAGGTCTGCTTATGCCCAGCATTTCCGTCATCGTGCCAGTCTACCAGGCGGAGAATTTCATCCGGGACTGTGTGGAGAGCGTGCGGCAGCAGACCTTTTCCGACTGGGAGCTGCTGCTGGTAGACGATGGCTGCACCGACGGATCTCCCGCCATCTGCGATGAGCTGGCCCGGGCCGACGACCGGATCCGGGTGTTCCACAAGGAGAAAAACAGCGGTGTCAGCGAGACCCGGAATGTCGGACTGGACCACGCCCGGGGGACCTGCATCGCGTTCCTGGATTCCGATGACCGCTATGAGCCCCAGTGCCTGGAGACGCTGTGGAACCTCCGGGAGCGGGCCGGGGCGGACACTGCAGCCTGCGCCCACTGGAACCTGTGGGCCGATGGCAGCGTGACGCCGGAGCTGGTACTGCCCGCCGGCATCTATGACGCCGATGCCATCCGGGAGAAGCTGGTCTATCCCCTTCTGGGGGACCGGCTGGCCCAGCCGGTGTTCAACGGCTTCATCTGGCGGTATCTGTTCTCCGCCGAGATCTTTGACAAGCTCCACCTCCGGTACGAGGGCGCCTATCTGGAGGACGAGCTGTTTTTGATGGAGTATTTCTGCAACGCCCGGCGCCTGGCGGTGACGGAGACGCCCCTGTACCGCTATCTCCAGAACCCGGCCTCTGCCACCCATAAGTACATGAAGGACTTCCAGCAGGTATTCGGCCGCTTCATGGAGCGGAAGGAGGACCTGGCGGAACGCTACGGCCTGACGCCCGGCCGTCCCCAGTGGCGGGAGAATTCCAACTGGGCGGGGCTGCTGATCGCCATCGGCAACGAGTACGCTCCCGGCAATCCCAAGACCCTCCGGCAGCGGCAGGAGACCATCCGGGCCCTGTGTGCCCGGCCGGACATGGCCCACGCCATCCGGACCCTGGCGCCCGCCGGCATGAGCCGCAACAAACAGCTGGCCGCCAAGCTGGTGCGGGGCGGCCACTTCTGGCTGCTGACCCAGCTGTACCGCATCAAAAACCGCATCTGAAGAAACGAGGTTTCCCTCCATGACCACTCTCCGCGAAAGCTATCTGTATCACCTCTGGACGGTTCTCTGCGCCGTGTACTACGACAGCGGTGTCCACCGCTGCCTGGCCGCCCTGGGGAACTGGTGCAACCGCCAGATCGACGGCAGCCGCCTCCTCCGGGTCCTGTGCCGGGAGGGCGCCGTGGCCCGGGCCTGGGAGGACAGCTTCCTCTGCCGGCTGCTGACGGGCCTGGTCAACCTGCCGGCCTGGCTGCTCCACAAGCTGTATCTGGCCCTGCGGGCCACCTTTGACGACAGCTTCTTTGCCCGGCTGGCCTTTGAGATGGGCCACGAGACCGCCATTGCCCAGTCCTGGCTCATCATGCTGCTGTGGGTCATTCCGTTTTCCCACTGGAACAACGCCTACAGCATGCTGGGCTTTGCCGCCCTGCTGGTGCTGTTCTACGCCGGGGCCATGTCCCGCGAGACCTTCCGGCTGGACGTGAAGCACATCGGGTTTTACCCGGTGGTGCTGTTCGGGTCCATGTTCCTGGCGGTGCTGTTCTCCTACGAGCCCTCCGCCTCCTTCCGGTTCCTGCTGTACCACATTGCCGCGGCCCTCTGTGTGCTGGTGACGGTCAGCGCCGTCCGGGGCGCGGAGGACTTAAAGCGGCTGGCCGCCGGCGGCGGGGTCTGCGTGCTGGCGTCCTCTCTGTACGGCGTGTACCAGCGGATCCAGGGCGTGGAGGTCAATGTCTCCTATGTGGACCTGGACGCCAATGCCGGGATGCCCGGCCGGGTGGAGTCCTATTTCGACAACCCCAACACCTTCGCGGAGGTGCTGATTCTTCTGCTGCCCCTGGTGCTGGCGCTGATCCTCTGCTCCAAGCGGCCCGTCTCCCGCCTGGCGGCCTGCGGCGTCTTTGCCGTGGGCGCGGCGGCTTTGGGCATGACCTACTCCCGGGCCAGCTGGGTGGGCATCGCCTGCGCCATGGTGGTGATGGTATTCCTGTGGAAGCCCAGGCTGATCCCCGCCTTCGCGGTGCTGTGCGTGGCGGCGATCCCCTTCCTGCCGGATACCATCTGGCACCGCATCCTCACGATTTTCGGCCCGGCGGACACCACCACCTCCAGCCGGTTCCCCCTGTACGCCGCGGCGCTGGAGGTGATCCGGACCTCGCCCATCTCCGGCGCGGGCCTGGGCACCGCCGCTCTGCAGGATTATATCAGCGACTTCAACCTCTACCACGGGGAGGCCCCCTTTGTCCACGCCCACAACTTCTATCTGGAGGTGTGGATCGAGATGGGCCTGCTGGGCGTGGTGAGCTTTGTGGGCTCCATGCTGTGGAACATCAAGAAGGCGGCCCACACCGTCCGCCACTGCGCGCCCTCCGCCGCCCGCACCATCACCTGCGCCGGCGCGGCGGCCCTGTGCGGGGCGATGGTCTGCGGCCTGGCGGACTATCTGTGGAACTATCCCCGGGTCATGTGCATCTTCTGGTTCGTGTTCGCCCTGACCATCGCGGGGATCAAGGTCTGCCGCCGGGAGACGGAGGCAGCCTGATTTGGAGAGGAGCAGTGACATGGAAGACCCCTTTGCGTTTTTGACCCTGGATTTTCTCAAGCGGTCGGAGATCTACCCCGGCTCCCTGGGCACATTCCGGTATCGCTTCCAACGGACCGGCAAGGTGAACGACGGCACGGTCCAGGCCTGGGTCTATGAGAATATTTGTTTTGAAAAGGCCCAGCAGATCGAGACGGAGACCGTCCCCTGGACGGAGGAGGGCATGGCGTCCCTGCGGGCCTGGCTGAATGAGAAGCTGCGGGAGCGGGGGAGCGAACCCTACCGGATCTGGACGGCGCGGTAAGCGGCGCCGTCCGGGCCGGCCTTCGGCAAAAAATCCCCGAGAAGGCATTTCCGCCCTTGACAGAGAGCGGAAAATTCCGTATAATAATTAAGCTGTCCCTCAGTGCACAGCATCCGGGTGTAGCGCAGTTGGTAGCGCGCTTGGTTCGGGACCAAGAGGCCGTGGGTTCAAATCCCGCCACTCGGACCAACTAAGGTTGCTGAAAAAGATGCAACCCCTGAAACCCTTGCTGCGGCAAGGGTTTCAGCCGTTTCAGAGGGGAAAATCGAGCACCAGCCGAGATGGAGATGCAAGTAAGCGTAAAATAGCGGAGGACCTTTCCCCCTGTGGTAAGATGGGAGTAAAAAGACAGGGGGCAGAGAGGTCATGAGTGAGGAAAAGCGAATTTTGCAGTGCCTGAACTGCGGGCAGCCGTTTGAGCCAACGTGTCATATCACGCGGCAGAAATTTTGCTGTGACGCATGTCGGCACAAATATCATAACGCCAAGCGGCATTATGATGTGCCAGTAGATATCTGCCCAGGCTGTGGAGATATCGTGGAGCAGAGTGGAGAACGGGGACGGCGGAGGCGGTTTTGCAGTGACCAATGCCGGGTCAAATATCATGCTCGTAAGGTCATGGAACGACGGCAGGCAAGAGAACAAACAAAAGCGATCTGTCCCAACTGCGGGAAAGAGTTTCAGGCAGAATGGGGAACAGGGAAACAACGGCGGTTCTGCAGTGACCCGTGTAGGATCGAATGGTGG
>DWYU01000036.1 GCA_019118505.1 Candidatus Oscillibacter excrementavium | reverse complement strand
AGCCGGTGGAAATCGGGAAGAACAACAGGATAGAACAAGCAACATTATTCAATTTGAACTCGGCTGGAACCCGCATGGTTCCAAGGGTTTCAGCCGTTTGGCACTCCGCATAGGAAACCTGATTTCGAATCCGGACCCTTCAACCACTTGGGTACATCTCCTGATCTCATGTGCCCGTCTCTTGCCGCCGGTCGGAGGCGGGTGGGACGGGTACGCCCTATTATGGCACATTTTCCCGCCCGATGCAAGAGCCAGCTGCCTATTGGCGGAGAAATTTCCGCAACTTGGTACCGAATCCGGCGGCAGGGCATAGACTGCCTCAGACAGCGTTTGAGAGGAGGCATTCCCGTGGCCAAGACGGTGTTTCTCTGGGGCCAGCCCGGCCAGTACCCCAACTACCAGCGGGCGCTGAAGGCGGCGGGTGCCGCCGTCCGGCTGTCCCAGGACCTGTCCGGCGCAGACAGGTGCAGCGCTCTTCTGCTGCCCGGCGGCGGAGATATGGAGCCCTGGCGCTACGGCCAGGTCAACACCGCCAGCCGGGGCCTGGAGCCGGACCGGGACCGGGCGGAGCTCCTCCTGCTGGAGCGGTTCACCAGGGCCCGGAAGCCGGTGCTGGGCATCTGCCGGGGGATGCAGGTGATCAATGTGTTCTTCGGCGGCACTCTGGTCCAGGACCTGCCGGGCCACGGGCAGGCGGCGGGGCGAGACCGGCTCCACCGGGTGCGGAGCGCCCCCTCTCCTCTGAGGGACTTGTACGGGGCGGCGGCCGTGGTCAACAGCGCCCACCACCAAGCGGCGGATCGGCTGGGCAGCGGGCTCCGGGCGGTCCAGTGGACGGCGGACGGCACCGTGGAGGCGGTGGTCCATGAGGACCTGCCGGTGTGGGCCGTTCAGTGGCATCCGGAGCGGCTGTCCGGCCCTCTGGCCCTGGCCGGTGCGGCGGATGGCGGACGGCTGTTCACTGCCTGGCTGTCCCTGGCAGCTCCCGGGGGATTTTGAAAAAAATACAAAAGATGCGCGTTTCCTGCTTGACAGGCGGCCAGGTTCATGGTAATATATCTAAGCTGACGATTTCCACGGAGGGCGTATGCAGGTGTAGCACAATGGTCAGGGCACCAGCCTTCCAAGCTGGGGATGCGAGTTCGATTCTCGTCACCTGCTCCAATCAAATTCGCGCCAGTAGCTCAGCTGGATAGAGCAACTGCCTTCTAAGCAGTAGGCCAGGGGTTCGAGTCCCTTCTGGCGTACCACCTCCTTCCTGCGGCAATCGTCGGTGCGCATCCTGTTAGGATCTCAATATGTGGTGGGTGTAGCTCAGTTGGTTAGAGCACCGGATTGTGGTTCCGGGTGTCGTGGGTTCGAGTCCCATCTCCCACCCCAGACAAGAGGGGATCGGGGTCACCCCCGGTCCCCTGTTTTCCTTCCCATTGGGGCGTCGCCAAGTGGTAAGGCAAGGGACTTTGACTCCCTCATCCGCTGGTTCGAGTCCAGCCGTCCCAGCCAGGCCATTTCGCCGCTCCGGAGGCGGCTGCAATAGAATACTATGTGATCCGTTAGCTCAGCAGGCAGAGCAACTGCCTTTTAAGCAGTGGGTCCGGGGTTCGAATCCCCGACGGGTCACCACAAAAAAGGACATCCAGTGGATGTCCTTTTTTGTGGGTTCCGGCGGCCAGAGGCCGCCTCCACCCTCCGGTGATTGAAATGCTTGGGACAAGTAAATTGCCCCTCCGCCAAGGTTTTCACCTGCGGCGAAATCGCTCGTGCGGCGCAGACGCGCCGCACGCCGTGCGGGGCCCCATACAGTGTCCCCATCTTTTCTGTCCGCGCAAGACATCGCAAGAAGCCTCGCAGCCTCAAGGGTTACGGGGTTTCCCTTTCCATATGAAATTACAGATGAAAGCCGCCTCCATTTCTGGAGGCGGCTCTGTTTCATTCCTTGCCAATCGCCCTTGCAAAACGATCCGGCATCGCACACGCCTGCTGTCTCACAGCGTGATCTTCTCCCCCGGCTGAAGAACTCTTGCGGCATAGCCCGCCGCCTGGCAGGCATCGGCAAAGGCCGCCGGGTCCTGGGCGATGGCCGGGAAGGTGTCGTAGTGCATGGGGATGGTCAGCTGGGGCTTGATGAGCTTCACCGCCCGCAGGGCGTCCGCCGGGCCCATGGTGTAGAAGTCCCCGATGGGCAGCAGGGCCGCGTCGATGTGGGCGTCCTCCAGCAGGGCCATGTCCAGGGTCAGGGCCGTGTCCCCGGCGTGGTAGATGGTCTTTCCCCCCATCTCAAAGAGGAAGCCGCAGGCCGGACACCCCGCCGCCCCGCCGCCGTGGAGGGCCTGGATGAATTTGGCGGAGCCGAAGGGCAGGCGGACCGTGCCCCCCAGGTTGCCGGCGATGCAGGTCACCCCGGCGGGGCCGAACACCGCGTCCGCCAGGTCCGCCGTGCAGCACACCTGGGCGCCGGTGCGCCTGGCGATGGCCGCCGCGTCCCCCACATGGTCCCCGTGGCCGTGGGTGACAAAGATGTAGTCCGGCCGGACCTGCTCCGCCCAGTCCGGATGTCCGGCGCCGGAGAGGAAGGGGTCCGTCAGCACCTTGCAGGTGCCGTCGTCCAGCAGAAAGCAGGCGTGTCCCAGAAATCGCAGTTCCATATTCGCAGCACTCCTTTTCCATCAGGCGGGACGGGCGGTCCCCGCCCGGCCGATCCCGTTTGGGACAGGATACCACTTTTCAGCGGGAATGTAAATTCCCCGCTGCCGGGAACGAGCCGGGCGCAGATAAAAGATAAGAGATAAGAGTTAGGAGTTAGGAATTAGGAGTTAGGAGTTAGGAGTTAGGAGTTAGGAGTTAGGAATTGCGGAGTCCGGCGAAGCCGGACGAATTGAAATCGTTCCGCCTGCGGCGGAACACCAAAATTCCTAATTCCTCATTCCTAATTCCTAATTGAACTCCTATCTCCACTCTTCACTCTCAGTTCACAGCCTGGCCAGGATGGCGTCTCCCATGGCGGCGCAGCCCACCTTCTCGCAGCCGGGGCGCCAGATGTCGGCGGTGCGGATGCCGTCGTCCAGGACCTGGTTCACCGCGGCCTCGATGCAGTCCGCCTCCGCCGCCATGTCGAAGCTGTACCGCAGCATCATGGCCGCGGACAGGATGCAGGCGATGGGGTTGATGAGGTCCTGGCCGGCGATGTCCGGGGCGGAGCCGTGGATGGGCTCGTAGAGGCCCCGGGTGCCGTCCCCCAGGCTGGAGGAGGGCACCATGCCGATGCTGCCGGTGATCTCGCTGGCCTCGTCGGACAGGATGTCGCCGAACATGTTCTCCGTGACGATCACGTCGAACTGGGCGGGGTCCTTGCAGATCTGCATGGCGCAGTTGTCCACGAACATCTCCCGGTACTCCACGTCCGGGTACTCCGCCGCCAGCCGGTGCATCACCTCCCGCCACAGGCGGCTGGTGTCCAGCACGTTGGCCTTGTCCACGCAGGTCAGGCGCTTCCGGCGCTTGCGGGCGGTCTCAAAGCCGATGCGGCCGATGCGCTCGATCTCATGCTCGGAATAGGGCATGGTGTCCACGGCGATCTTCTCGCCGTTTTCCTCGTAGGTTTTGTGCTCCCCGAAGTAGACGCCGCCGATCAGCTCCCGCACCACGAGGAAGTCGATGCCCTTCTCCACGATGGAGGGCTTCAGGGGGGAGGCGTCGGAGAGCTGGGGCCAGATCTTGGCGGGGCGGTTGTTGGCGTACAGGCCCATGCCGGCCCGGAGCCGCAGCAGGCCCTTCTCCGCCCGCTTCTCGCCGGGCAGGCCCTCCCACTTGGGACCGCCGATGGCCCCCAGCAGCACGCTGTCGCTGGCCAGGCACTTGTCCAGCTCCGGCTGGGGCAGGGGGTCGCCGTAGGCGTCGATGGCCTCGCCGCCCATCAGGACTTTCGTATAGGTAAAGGTGTGGCCGAATTTGGCGGCCACCGCGTCCAGCACCCGCAGGGCCTGGGTGACGATCTCCGGGCTGGCGCAGTCGCCGTAGATCACCGCGATGTTTTTCTCCATGGTGCCGCCCCCTTACTGCGCCTGGATGCTGGCCATCAGGCCGCCGGAGCGGATGATCTTCTGGATGAAGGGCGGGAAGGGCTCCGCCTGGAAGGTCTCGCCGGTGGTCTCGTCGGTGATGACGCCGGTGTCAAAGTTCACGGACACCGTGTCCCCCTCCCGGATGGCGGCGCTGGCCGCCGGGCACTCCAGGATGGGCAGGCCGATGTTGATGGCGTTGCGGTAGAAGATGCGGGCAAAGCTGGCGGCGATGACGCAGGCGATGCCGGCGGTCTTGATGGCCAGGGGCGCGTGCTCCCGGCTGGAGCCGCAGCCGAAGTTCTCGCCCCCCACCATGATGTCGCCGTTTTGCACCCGGGTGATGAAGGTCTTGTCGATGTCCTCCATGCAGTGGTCCGCCAGCTCCCGGGCGTTCTGGGTGTTTAAGTAGCGGGCGGGGATGATGACGTCGGTGTCGATGTTGTCACCGTATTTGAATACAGAACCTCTTGCTTCCATGGTATCAGACCTCCCTGGGATCGGTGATGTGGCCCGTCAGGGCGCTGGCCGCCGCCGTGGCGGGGCTGGCCAGATAGACCTCGCTGTTCACGTGGCCCATGCGGCCCACAAAGTTGCGGTTGGTGGTGGAGACGCACCGCTCCCCCTCCGCCAGGATGCCCATGTAGCCGCCGAGACACGGCCCGCAGGTGGGGGTGGAGACGATGCACCCGGCGTCGATGAAGGCGGTGGTGTAGCCCCGCTCGATGCAGGTCCTGTACACCTCCATGGTGGCGGGGATGATGATGCCCCGGACGCCGTCGGCGATGTGGCGGCCCTTCAGGATCTCATAGGCGGCCTCCATGTCCTCGATCCGGCCGTTGGTGCAGGAGCCGATGACCACCTGATCGATTTTGATGTCCCTGCCGTCGGCGGCCGGGTGGGTATTCTCCGGCAGGTGGGGATAGCTGACGGTGGGCGCCAGGGTGTCCAGGTCGATGGCGATGGTCCGCTCGTACGCCGCGTCCGCATCCGCCTCGTACTTCTTCCATGCCCGCTGGCTGCGGCCCGTGAGGTACGCCTCACAGGTCTCGTCCACCGGGAAGATGCCGTTCTTGGCGCCGGCCTCGATGGCCATGTTGCAGATGCACAGGCGGTCCTCCATGGTCAGGCTCCGCACGCCGGGGCCGGTGAACTCCAGGCTCTTGTAGAGGGCGCCGGAGACGCCGATGAGGCCGATCAGGTGCAAGATCACGTCCTTGCCGGACACGGGCCGCTTCAGGGCCCCCGTCAGCTCCACCCGGATGGCGGCGGGCACCTTGAACCATGCCTTGCCGGTGGCCATGCCGGCGGCCATGTCCGTGGAGCCCACGCCGGTGGAGAAGGCCCCCACCGCGCCGTAGGTGCAGGTGTGGCTGTCCGCGCCGATGATGCAGTCCCCGGCGGTGACGATGCCCTGCTCCGGCAGCAGGGCGTGTTCCACGCCCATTTTGCCCACGTCGAAGAAGTTGACGATGCCGTGCCTGCAGGCGAACTCCCGGCACTGCTTGGACTGCTGGGCGCTCTTGATGTCCTTGTTGGGGACGAAGTGGTCCAGGACGATGTTGACCCGGGTCTTGTCGTAGACGGAGCAGAAGCCCGCCTTCTCAAACTCGTTGATGGCCACCGGGGTGGTGATGTCGTTGCCCAGCACGATGTCGAGATCCGCCTCGATCAGCTGCCCGGCCTTGACGGTCTCCTGCCCGCAGTGGGCCGCCAGGATCTTTTGTGTCATGGTCATTCCCATGGGTGTTTTGCCTCCGTTTGTTTGTAAAGTTTCTCGGGGTCTCCCCCGCCGCTCAATGGTTGTTGATGGCGCTGACCAGCGCCCGGACGCCCGCCACGATGATGTCCGTGTGGGTGCCGCAGCCCCAGGTCTCGTTGCCGTCGGGCCACTTGAGACCCACGTAGCTGCACGCCCGGCTGTCGGTGTCCGGGTCCAGGGCGTGTTCGCTGTAGTGGATCAGGGTGAAGTCCATGCCCGCCGCCTGCTCGATGGCGTTGGCCACCGCGTCCAGGCGGCCGTTGCCGGTGGCGCCGCACTGGATCATCCGGCTGCCGTCCCGCAGCGTCAGGTTGGCGGAGATGGTGCCGTCGTTGTTCTGGGTGTAGTGGGCGGCGGTGACGCTGAGGGGGTTGACGTTGTTGACGTAGTTGTCCTCGAACACCTCCAGGACCTCCTGGACGGAGAGCTCCCGGTGGTCGTGGTCGCTGACCTCCTTGACCCGGTAGCCCAGCTGCTCCCGCATGTGGGGCGGCGGGTTGTAGCCGTAGTTCTGCTGCAGCAGGAAGCCGATGCCGCCCTTGCCGCTCTGGCTGTTGATGCGGATGACGTCCGCGTCGTAGGTGCGGCTGATGTCGTGGGGGTCGATGGGGATGTAGGGGCAGTCCCACCGGTGCTGGTGCTGCTCCTTCCGGTAGGTCATGCCCTTGGCGATGGCGTCCTGATGGCTGCCGGAGAAGGCGGCGAACACCAGGCTGCCGGCGTAGGGGCTGCGCTCATAGACGTGCATCCGGGTGACCCGCTCGTACACCTCGCAGATGCGGGGCATGTCGGAGAAGTCCAGCTTCGGGTCCACGCCGTGGCTGTACAGGTTCATGGCCAGGGTGATGGCGTCCACGTTGCCGGTGCGCTCGCCGTTGCCGAAGAGGCAGCACTCCACCCGCTGGGCGCCGGCCAGCACCGCCAGCTCCGCGTCCGCCACGCCGCAGCCCCGGTCATTGTGGGGGTGGGTGGAGAGGATGACGGAATCCCGGTACTTCAGATGCTTGGAGCACCACTCGATCTGGTTGGCGTAGATGTGGGGCATACTCATCTCCACCGTCACCGGCAGGTTGATGATCATGGGCCGGTCCGGGGTGGGCCGGATCTCGTCCAGCACCGCGTTGCAGACCTCCACGGCGTACTCCGGCTCCGTGCCGGTGAAGCTCTCCGGGCTGTACTCGAAGAGGAAGTTGCCCTCGTACTCCTGGCTCAGCTTTTTGATGAGCCGGGCGCCGTCCACGGCGATTCTCTTGATCTCCTCCCTGGACTTGTGGAACACCTCCCGCCGCTGGGCCTCGCTGGTGGAGTTGTAGAAGTGGATGATGGCCCGGGGGGCGCCCTTCACCGCCTCAAAGGTCCGGCGGATGATGTGGTCCCGGCACTGGGTCAGCACCTGGATGGTCACGTCCTCCGGGATGCGCTCCTCGTCGATGAGCTTGCGGAGGAATTCGTACTCCGTCTCCGACGCCGCCGGGAAGCCCACCTCGATCTCCTTGAAGCCGATCTTCACCAGCATGTCGTAGAACTCCAGCTTCTCCTCCAGGCTCATGGGCACCACCAAACTCTGGTTGCCGTCCCGCAGGTCCACGCTGCACCAGGCGGGGGCGGTCTCGATGTGGTCCTTCCGCGTCCACTCGTACACGTGCCCCGGCTCCACCGGCGGGGGATAGTAGCCGATCTGATATTTCGTCGCGTCCATCATGTCAAAGTCCTCCTTCTTGGGCTTCGTCTCTGGAAAGAGGGCAACAAAAAATCCCATCTCTCCAAAGACCATCAGTCTTTGAGAGACGGGAGCAAAAATGCCGTACCCGCGGTACCACTCTCATTGCCGGAAAACCGGCCACTCAGTACGATCGGCCCCTTTGAAACGGGCGAATCGCGTCTGCATGATAACGGACAGCGGCCGTCCGCGCCTAAAGGCCAAGGGAAAAAGCCTCTCAGCACGGCTGCTCAGGGGCCAGTGACGCAGTTCCCGCCGCACCGCCTCGCACCACCCGGCGGCTCTCTGAAGCAGGCCATGGAATTGCCTTCTCCCCTTCATCGCATTTGAGGAATATGGACGCAGTATAACAGATTTTTCGGAGGCCGTCAAGCGAAATTTTTTTCAGCGGCCGGACAAAACAGGGCCGGGCGGAGAGATTCTCCGCCCGGTCCTGCCGGGTTTTGGAGGGATTACAGGCCGTTCCAGAAGCGGTACAGCATCACCGCGAACTGGGCCCGGGTGGCGGTGCCGGCGGGGTTCAGGGTCCCCTGGCTGGTGCCGTTGAGGATGCCGCCGGCGGTGGCCCATTGCAGGGGCTCCACCGCGTAGGACGCCGCGCTCCCCGCGTCCGGGAAGCGGGACAGATCGCCCCGCTGGCCGTCATCGTAGCCGTTGGCCTGGGCGAACCGGAACAGCAGCGCCGCCAGCTGCTGGCGGGTGACCGCCGCGCCGGGGTTGGTGCCGTCGGAGACGCCGGTCTCCATGGCCCACGCCCGGGCCGCCGCCATGTCGGCGGGGGCCGCGCCGGACAGGCGGGCCAGAATCATCCACACCTGCTGGCGGGAGATGCTGGCCCCCGGCGCGAAGGTGCTGGCGCTGGTGCCGTTGACGTAGCCGTTCTCATAGGCCCACTGGATCTCGTCGTAGGCCCAGTAGGTCTCCGGCACGTCGGAGAACGTGGTCTCCCCGGTCTCCCGGACGAAGGTGACCGCAATGGTCACCCGGCCCCGGGGCTGGGTGAAGGTGTAGGTGCCGTCCCGGTTGGCCGTCACCCGCACGGCGTCGCCGTCCCGGTCGGTGACCGTCACGCCGCCCACCATATAGCCGCTGTCGGGGTCCGGGGTGATGGTGACGGTGTCGCCCGCCTCGGGGGTCCGGGGGCTGACCCGGATGGTGCCGCCGTCGGACACGTCCAGGGTGGGAGAGTAGGTGGCGGGGCCGCTGTCACCTGTGCTGTTACGTCCAAAGGTAATACTCAGAGTTTGCTCGGATGTTACATTGGTAAAGGTGACGGTATTCACCGCCCCTTGGCTTACACCATTCACACTCACGTCAGAAATATAACTTCCAGCGGTCGGTTGAATGATGATGGTCTGACTCTCCCCGTTGACTACCGGGATTGTGCCATCGTTGAGCGGTGCAGGGTCGAGTGTACCAGTACCCGAACCGATGAAGGTCACGGTGATGGGGATGAAAATGCCCCGATCAAATGTATATAGGTCCATGTTCTCAGAGAGAGAATTTCCTGAAAATGTGAGTTTGTGACCTTCACCAAATGTGACCGTTGCATCTTCACTATTTCCATTCTGGAAAAGATATTTTGCATCAATCGCATTATCTGTGATTGTAGTCTCTTCCGCATGATATTCTGTGCCCGAACCATTATTGTAGAACCAGATAGCTGGACCAGTCTCATTTGTGAGCGTGTTCCCGGTAACAATTGCTTCTTTGGCATTCGTCAGCTGAATCGCCGGACGGGTTTCGTGACTTACCGTAATCGTATTATTCGTGATGGACACAACACCATCTTCTGATTCAAACTGGATATTGACTCCTCTTTTATAGCCGGTGATAGTGTTGCCTTGGAAAATGCACCCTGTTCCCTGACCTTGCAGGAAAAACGCATATACCCCCTCACCAATATCTGAACTTGCCACAAATTCATTGTTGATAATCTTTTTGACCTGATTCTCAGAATCCGGGTCATTAACATAGGAATAGAGCTGATTGTGGAACGTGCAGTTTTCGATAACCAGCAAGGTTTCGTCGGCTCGTTTATCATTACCCTGGCTCTTATTATTCGTATTCCCGTTTGCAGACAGGCTTGTATTTCCTGTTGTGCTGGTAAATTCGATGTTAGATACGGTAAAACAACCCTTTTGAACAAATGTTTCTTCATATCCGCCAGCAACACTTGCGGAAATGCTCACAGTTCCGCTGATTTTGGCATCATCTGCTCCTGTGAGTTTCACATCGCTGATGCGGAATCCCTGTTGGTCTCCCCCAAGTGAAATCCAAGAGTCACTACCAAAGGGAACCTCACCGTGAATAATATATTCTAAGGCAGTAAGTGGGGATTTTTCCGCATCCGACGGACTATCGCTAGCTCTATAAAAAAATGGTCCCGCATTGGGAAAATCTGAGCCCAAATTATAACATCCGCCAGTCGAGCTGTAAAGGCCCGCAACCGCATCAGAAGCGGCATTGAGGGTTTCATAATGCTTATTCAGGGTCTCATCTGCTAATGTTCTCCGTTCAGAGTTGTTACGCCCGTTTGTTATCCATTCCTGATTATATGTTGCTCTAATTTCAACATAATTTTTGACCTGTTCGCTTCCTTCATCCTCCGCCCCCGCCGTCACCGGCAGCAGAGACAAGGCCAGGCACAGCGCCATGACCATTGCCAACATTCGTTTTTTCATTCACAACCACTCCTTTTCTTTTGATAGGCGTTCAGAGATCTTCATGTCCTACTTGTTAGGACATGGCAAGAGGTACCTCTTGCGCCGCAATGTATTTGTGCAAAATATGGATTCTGTCTCAATCTTAGCACAGTGCCCCTGCAAACGCAAGGGGCGGCTCCTATTTCTCCGCAAATTTTTCCCAAAAACAGGCAGGGCCCCCGGCCGCGTTGGCGGACGGGGGCCCATGCGCAGGAGTGGCGCTCTTCCCGGCGGGATGCCGCCGGGGCTGGCTGTTTAGCAGAATCCCATGGTCAGGGGGTTCACGTCCCCCTCCGGGGGCACGATGCACAGCAGGGACAGCTTGCCGCTGTCGGCGTTGGCGCCGAAGTTGTGGGGCAGGTTGGCGGGCACGTGGACCCAGGCGCCGGGGTGGAGCTCATAGGTCTCGTCCCCCACGTTGAAGAAGCCGTCCCCCTCGATGCACACGGTCCAGTGGCACCAGGGGTGGGCGTGGGAGTCAGAGGCGGCGCCGGGGGCCAGGGTGAAGCACCGCATCACAAAGTCGTCCCAGAACCGGCCGTCGGGGCCGTAGACGATGCGCTTTTCCGAATTTTCGATGAAGTGGCCGCCGGTGACCACCGGCAGGTCCGAGATCATGCCGCCGTACTGCATTTTCTGTTCCATGGTGTACTCGTCTCCTTTTATCATATGGGTTTGGTACTGCTCAATACTCCAGAATGACCTTGGGCTTTTCAAAGGGCACGCCGTTTTTCAAGGAGTCCCCCACCGGGCACCGCTGCTCCACCAGGTCGATCAGCGCCTGGACCTTGGCGGGGGGCGCGTCGGTCTTGACGTGGAACACGAAGCGGATCCGCTCGTAGCCGGGGCGGAAGTCCGTGTAGCCCATCATGCCGGCGGAGTCCATGTCGCCTTCCACCTCCACCCAGATGTCCTCCAGGTCCACCCGCATCTGCCGGGCAAAGACAGTGGCCGCCACCACCTGGCAGGCCCCCAGGGAGCACAGCAGCGCCTCCACCGGGCTCATGCCCGTGTCCTCGCCGCCGCTGGTCTTGGGCTCGTCGATGCGGATGGTGAAGTTCCGGGACTGGGCCTCCACGGCCACCTTCCCCACCCGCCGGGCCACGGCCCGGTTGGTCTTTGCAAACATCCTCGATGCCTCCGTTCTCAATTCATTAAGTAACTTAACTATCAGACAGTATAGTGTGTTTTCCCCTGGTTGTCAACGGATTTTGGACTCCCAGCCTCATTTTTGGTGATTTCGATAAGCTGCTAACATTTTTTTGTGCAGCCTTCCCATTTCCTTTTCCCCCTGGCTCTGGTACCATAAAATCAGACATCTATTTCAGAGAATCGAGGAGGGTCCTGCCTTGGAAAAGACGGAAGCGTTCCAGACCCTGATGAAGAACCTCAACTACTTTGACCGCATCCTGAACCGCTACCAGAGCCTGCCCCGCTGGTACGGGCGGGATCTGCTGCTCTACTCCTCCGAGGCGGACCTGCTGGCGGCCATCGGGGACGGGGAGCCCATCACCGCCACGGAGCTGGCCCGGATGAAGGTCTCCACCCCCAGCGCCATCTCCCAGACGGTGAAGAAGCTGGACGCCAAGGGCCTGCTGATCCGGGACGCCCAGGACGGCGACCGGCGGACCGTCAGCCTCCGCCTGTCGGAGGCAGGGCGCCAGGTGTACCAGCTCCACCGCCAGCGGGAGGCGGACCGGTACGACGCCTACATGCAGGAGCTGGCGGACTACACGCCGGAGGACATCGCCCGGGCCGCCGCCCTGGTGGATTTTGTGACGGAGAAGTATCTGGAGGAGTTCCGCTCCCTGGATATGTGAGGTCCGGCCGCAGGCGAGCCGGGAGGGCATCCCTCCCGGCTTTTTCGCGCCGCCGGAGGGCGGCGGTTTATCAAATCTGTGTAAAATCCAGAGGCGGCGGGGCGGAAATCCGGGCAGAATCTCCCTCCCCCTCCGGGGAAAACTGTGGTATAATCGACGTAACTTGTGACGAAAGGCGGCGAGGGCGTGACGGCCAGCGGACAGAAAACGAAATTCCTGACCTGTGAGCGGAACTGGGTGTACTTCACCCTGACGGCGGTGGCGGGCTTCTGGGGCGCGTACACCTACCTGCTGCGGGGCAACGTGTTCTGCAACGCCCAGACCGGCAACGTGGTGCTGATGGCCATGGCCCTGGGCTCCGCCAAGTGGGCGGAGGCGCTGTATTACCTGATCCCCCTCTCCGCCTACATCCTGGGGGCCTTTGTGTCGGAGCTGATGCCCAATCCCGTCAAGCACCACCTTCCGGTCCGGTGGGACACCCTGCTGATCGCCATTGAGATCCTGGCCATCTTCCTCCTGGGCCTGCTGCCGGAGTCCGCCCCGGTGCAGATCGCCCAGGTGGGCATCAACTTCATCGCCTCCATGCAGTACAACACCTTCCGCCAGGCGGAGGGCATCCCGGTGGCCACCACCTTTGCCACCAACCACATCCGGCAGATCGGCGTGGGCCTGGCCAAGGAGCTGCGCCACCGCCGCACCGGGGACAAGAGCCACCGGCCCAAGCTGGCCCGCCACGCGGAGATGCTGTTTTTCTTCGCCTCCGGCGCCGTGGTGGGCACGGTGTTCTGCCACCTGCTGGTGGGCCGGGCCATCTGGATCACCGCCCTGCCCATGGCCGTGATCTTCGGCACCCTGCTCCACGCGGATCTGACCACGGAGCGGGCCCTGGTGGAGCGGAAGCCCTCCGGCCATTGACGGGAACTTTGGGCGGCCCGGTTGTGTCTCGTGTCAAAGCGTGATATACTATTCCCGATCATTGAAAAAGGAGACAGGAACGTGGAACTCTATCAGGACATTGATTTGCAGGACTGCCCTCTGTGCCACGGCCCGGGGATGATCGAAGAGGAGAACGGCTGGTGCCTGTATGTCACCTGCCTGGACTGCGGCTGCCGCACGGCGGAGCTGTCCTTCTCCACCCCGGAGGAGCGTCTGGCGGCCGCCAAACAGGCGGCCCGGTTCTGGAACGTGGGCAAGGTCATCCACACCGGTGTGGGCGACTGACCCCGCAGAGCGCAAAAAAGTCCCCCCGCTGCTGCGGGGGGACTTTTTTTGTTGGGCGTTCATTCAATGGCGATGGTGTTGCTCTTGGGCAGCTCCTTCTTGCCGGCCTTCGGCAGGGAGATCTGCAGCACACCGTGCTCATACTTGGCGGAGATCTGGTCAGGCTCCACATCGCCCACGTAGAAGCTCCGGCTCATGGCGCCGGCGTACCGCTCCTGGCGGATGTACTTGCCCTTCTTGTCCTGCTGGTCCTTGTCCAGGCCCTTGGCGGCCTGAATGGTCAGGTAGCCGTCCTTCAAATCCAGACGGATCTCGTCCTTCTGGAATCCGGGCAGGTCCACGTCCACCTCATAGCTGTTCTCCGTCTCCCGGACGTCGGTCTTCATCATGTTTCTGGCGTGCTTGCCGTACAGGGGATTCCGGCCGCTCCAGCCGGGGAACATATCAAAATCATTGAAGAAATCATCGAACAAATTCTCACCAAAAATGCTGGGCAACATAAGTCATTCCTCCATTCTTTGCACTTATTTCTTGCCCTGCGGGAGGCGCCCCGTTTCTCTTTTCGGGCCCCTCTCTCTTGGAACGACTCTGTTATAGCACCACGAATTAGCACTGTCAAGAGGAGAGCGCTAAAGTTCACAAAAGAAGCAAAATCTGTTCACAAAATATGCGATTTCTCCCGGCGGCCCCTTCTCATGCCCCGTCGGCCTCCCCCAGCCGCCGGAGCCTAGCCTGGTCCAGCAGTTCCACAGTGCCCCGGGCAAGGCGCACCATCCCCTCGGTCTGGAAGTACCGCAGCATCCGGGTGATGACCTCCCGGTGGGTGCCCAGGTGGTTGGCGATGGCCTCGTGGGTGATCTTCAGCACCGCACCCCCCTCGATGGCGGACTCCTCCAGCAAAAAGGCTGCCAGCCGCCGGTCCAGGCGCCGCCACAGCACCTGCTCCAGCAGCCACATGACCTCGGAAAACCGGCTGGCCATCAGCTCGTTGGTATAGTTGGCCAGGGGCGCGGAGGCCGCCATCAGCTCCTGGTACACCTCCGCCGGCAGGACCCACAGGTCCGTGTCCCGCTCCGCCTGGATGGTGACCGCGAACTGGATGGACCGCAGGATGCAGGAGGCGGAGAACAGGCACAGGTCCCGGTCAAACAGGCGGTAAATGGTGATCTCCCGCCCCTCGTCGGAGAGGATATAGGCCCGCAGCTGCCCGGAGCGCACCAGAAGCAGTCCGGCGCAGTCCGCGTCCCCGCTGTGGAGGACGGTGCCCCGGGTCACGGCCCTGGGGCGCGCACTGGACAGGAGCCGCGCCTGCTGGTCCGGCTCCAATCGGTCCCACACGGGAAAAAAGTCCTGTACCGTCATGATGCCCGCCTCCTTGCTCGTGGTCTCCATCTCCAACGCCTCACACCGGCGGGTGGGGAATGGTGACCTTCTCCACCCGCAGCCGCCCTGCCTCCGCCTCCGCCAGCATCATGGTGATCTCCTGGTGGAACCGCCGTGGCCCGCAGGAGCCGGGATTCAGCCAGAGACGGCCGTCCCGCTCCTCCTCCGCGTACTTGTGGGAGTGGCCGAACACCACCGCGTCGATGCCGGTGAGGTCCGCCGGGACCTCCTTTTTGTTGTGGACCATGAAAAACGTCACGCCCCCCAGGGTGACGGTGACGGTATGGGGGATGTCCGCCGCCCAGTCCTTGTCGTTGTTGCCCCGGACCACGTACAGCGGCGCGTACTGCCGCAGCTGGTCCACAATGTCCCGCCGGTTGATGTCCCCGCCGTGGAGGATGGCGTCCACACTTTTCAGGCGATCCAGCACCTCCGGCCGCAGCAGGCCGTGGGTGTCCGAGAGAATGGCAAGCTTCATATGCTCTCTCCCTGTCCGCGGATCAGGTCCCGGTAAAAGGCCCGGGCCGCCGCCAGATCCGCCTCGTTGGGCCGGCCCTTGGCGATGCCGCCCACCAGCTTGAAGGGACCGAAGGTGTCATAGCCCCGGCAGCCGAAGGTCCCCAGCACCGGGCAGCCCCGCTCCGCCGCCAGCTCCCGCAGCGCCTGGGTGCCGGAGCCCTGGCTGCTCCCGTAGGTGCACACAAAAAACACCGGCTTCCCCTGGGGCAGATGCCGCCGGGCCCAGTCCAGCACGCTCGGGTGGAACTTCCCGAAATAGATGCCGGAGGCAAAGCCGATGCAGCCGCAGTCCTCCAGCTGAATGTCCCCGGAGGCGGCGGTGGCGTCGATCAGCTCCGCCTCCCCCTCCCGGGCCATGGCCTCCACTACCCTCCGGGTGTTCCCGTGGTGGCGGGAGGCGTAACAGATGACAGTTTTCATCAGCGTCCTCCTTAAATCAAAATGCCCTCGCAGTGGTCGATCTCATGCTGGATGATCTGGGCCGTCCAGCCGGTGAAGGTCTTGATCCGCTCCTGGAACCGCTCGTTCTGCCAGCGGACCTTGACGGTCCTCCACCGCCGGGCCCGGCGGGTGCCGGTAAGGGACAGGCAGCCCTCCTCCGCCTCATAGGGCCCGGATTTTTTCAAAATCTCCGGGTTGAACATGACCTGACAGGTCCCTTCGTTGTCAAAGGCGATGATCCGCTTGTTCACTCCGATCATGTTGGCCGCCATGCCCACGCAGCTCTCCCGGTGGTGCTCCAGCGTCTCCAGCAGGTCTGCGGCAACCGCCAGATCCTCCGGCCCGGCGGGCTCCGCCTGCCGGGCCAGAAAGACCTCGTCCTTGCAGATGTCTCGAATCATTCCGCTCTCCCCTTTTGAAATCCGTTGTCCGAAGCTGGGGCTCCCCGCCCCAGTGCTCCCAGAAGGCCGGCGGCAAAGGCCCGGTGCCCCTGCTCTGTGAAGTGCACGCCGTCATAGGCCAGGGGGACGACCCACGCCCCGGCGTCGGCAAAGTGGATGCCCAGCCGCTCCGCCAGGGTCCGGCAGCACCGGGCAAAGGCCCGGGATGCTCCGATGAGGGCCGCATCCCGGACCCAGGCCCCCCGGGCCAGGGGCGGCGGTGCGATCAGCAGCAGATGGTCCCGGGGCAGCCTGACGCCGGCGAGGAGCTGCTCCAGCCGCCCGGCGGCCTCCTCCGGGCCGCGGCCCTGGAGGAGGTCGTTGGTACCCAGCATCACCACCAGCAGATCCGTGTCCGGCGGAAGGGGCGGCATCGCCGCCGGGATGGTCCGGCCGTTGGCCCCCCAGTTGCGGACGGCCCAGCCGGTCTCCGCCGCCAGAAGGTCCACCCAGCGGTCCCGGGGGCCGTAGCGTCCCCCCAGGTAGGACCGGGGATCGTAGCCGTAGGTATTGGAATCGCCGAAACAGATGACCTGCATCCCGCACCCTCTCTCTGTGGTCCCGGGGCCGCGCCCCGGCCGATGTTCCTATGATACCAGATTTCCCCGGAAAAGAAAAGACGGGCGGTATCCCGCCCGTTTCGCCGCCGCGCCGCCCGCTTGCCCCGCTCACGCAGCGGCACGAACCGCTCCATTGAAAGACGCCTCCTGCAAAATGTAACAATTTGGTGAAATCTTTCCTGAGGTCCTTGCTTTTTCCGGGGAATTCCGGTATCCTGAAGTTCCCGTTTGGGGAATTTGACTGATGGAGGCGATTTCCATGCACCAGAAGGCTTTTCCGGTGATCGACCCCGTGGCCACCGGCGCGAACATCCTCCACCTGCGCAGAGCGCGGGGCCTGTCCGTCCGGGATCTCCAGGCCTACTTCGGATTTGAGGAGCCCCAGGCCATCTACAAGTGGCAGAAGGGCAAGAGCCTGCCCTCCGTGGACAATCTGTACGCCCTGGGCGCCTTGCTGGAGGTCCCCCTGGAGGAAATTCTGGTTTCCGCCAAACCCAAACTGCATCGGATCGTTTGTGAGCAGCAGGCAGACGCCTGCTGCTCACCGCATTTCCACGTCATGTTTGTCCAGCGGCGGTGGATGCGGCAGAAGCGAAAGGCCGCGTAGGCCATTTTCCGCTCCGCCTTCCGGCCGCCTGTCCCCGGAGGGACGGCCGCCGGTCCGCCTTGCGGTCATCTGCCCCAGAGGGCAGCTTCTGTCGTTCGCCCGTCCTCCCGGACGGGACAGCATGGAGATGTAAGGGCGTCAGGGTGTGTGGGGAATCGGCGTCATCGCGCAGAGCGCCGCCGCGCGGGGCGCTGCGGGAGACGATGGGGGAGATCCCATCCGGCTCTTCAGGCCGCCTGTCTCATCGCGCTGCAAATACGCAGTCATTCTTCTGTGCAGCACCATTGTTCGTCTGCACCTGAACCGGCTGCCGCGTGCCTCCCCTGCCGCATCCACCGCCGCTGGACCAGGGGTCAGTCCCCGTCCCCGGTAAAGATGCCGAAGGCCTCCGCGAAGGTGTCATTCACGTCAAAGGGCCGGGTGTAGTCCACCTGGGTGGTGATCAGCACCGCGTCCAGCTCCGCGGACACCGCGTCCGCCTTCCGGCTGAGCGCCGCGCACATCTTCCGGATCTTGTTCCGGTCAAAGTGGATGGTGGTGACCCGCTTCACGTCGCAGCGGTAGGACACCTGGTTGCCCTCGTTGTTGAAGCAGTAGCCGGTGCCGCCGTTGGGGATCACCACCTCGGAGCTGCGGAGCCCCGCCATATGGCGCAGCAGCCGGGCGATGTCCTGCCGCCGGGCGTTCAGGCTCACCTGTCCGTCCAGACCCGCCGGCAGGTCCAGCCCCGCCTTGGCCCGGCAGATGGCCACGGTCAGCTTCTCCCGCTCCTCCAGCAGATACAGCAGGAACTCCGCCACGGCGGTGATCTGCTGGCTGTACTCCGTGCGGGGCGCCTCCTCCGTGGTCTCGTCCTGGAAGTCCTTCATAACCTTTCTGCGCAGATAGGTGTTCTGCACCCGGGTGATGTTGTCATCGTCGCCCAGGATGGACTGGGCCTCCTCCATCAGGGACTGCAGCTTGTTCTGGAACCGAAAGGCCTCCTTCAGATTCATCTCATGTCCTCCTTGTCTGGCTTGATTCTGGATACATCATAGCGCAGAACAGGGGCGCTGTCATTGAACTGGTGGTTGAATGGGATGCCCGGAAAAGGGGCAGCGTTTTCCCAGGCACTGGCTGTTGCGGCCGCTGTAGGAACAGACGGGGACCGTCCGCGCCATCTCCACGCCCAGGTGCTCCCGGACAAAGTCCACAGCGGCCAGAATGGCCAGCCAGGAGTCCCGCTTGCAGCACCGGGGGCCGCCCACTTTGCCGATGCTGTCCAGGGCCCGGGCGGTCATCTGGTTGCTCAGCCCCCAGGGCTCCCGGGCCAGAGGCGTGGACGCTGTCACGATGGCCAAAAACTGCCCTGCGCTGATCCCCGCCCCGCAGGCGCCCCAGAAGCCGCAGGCCCCGCCGGGGACGGCTTTGCCCCGGCTGTACATCTCCCGGAGGGCGCTCTCCAGGTCCAGCTGTCCGCCGGCGTTTTTATAGGCGGTCAGCAGCGCCGCCCCCACCATCACATGGTGCTCCGGCCCGTGCATATGGCAGAAGGGCAGGTCCATCATCCGGCGGAGGATGGCGGCGGGGTCCGTGGAGGTCTCGGCCAGGCAAAGGCCGAAGACGCTGTCCATGCCCTGGGTGTGGCAGTCATTGCACACATAGTGGCCGTTGACGCAGCGGGTCTTGCTGGGCTCCTTTTTATGGCAGATGGCGCACTCCATGACCTCATCCTGGACCAGATATTCCAGCGGCGCTTTGCAGATCAGGCATTCATCGATGTTCACGCGGATGGCTCCTCCCTGTCCCCGGTCGGGACGTTGTATCGGTCTCTCTATTATACAGGATTCCCCGCAGACAGCAAGAGGGACACAGCAGAGCTGTGTCCCTCTTTGGTTGAAGCAGTTCAGCCCACCTGGTCCCAGAAGCGGTAGAGAATCACCGCGAACTGGGCGCGGGTGGCGGTGCCGGTGGGGTTCAGTGTCCCGGCGCTGGTGCCGGCCACGATGCCGTTGGCCACGGACCACTGCATGGGCTCCTGGGCGTAGCCGGAGACCGTGCCCGCGTCCGGGAAGCTGCTCAGGGCCTCCCGCGCGCCGTTGTCGTAGCCCATCAGCTGGGCATAGCGGTACAGCAGAGCCACCAGCTGCTGGCGGGTGACGGCATTGCCGGGGTTGGTGCCGTCGGAGATGTCATTCACCATGGCCCACTCCCGGGCGGCCGCCATGCTGGCGGGATCAGCGCCGGACAGCCGGGCCAGGATCATCCACACCTGCTGGCGGGTGATGCTGCTGTTGGGGCTGAAGGTG
>DWYU01000035.1 GCA_019118505.1 Candidatus Oscillibacter excrementavium | reverse complement strand
GGGCACCGCTCTGCGGTGCCCTCCCCTTGGGGATCGCGGAATCCGGCGGGGGGAACGGAGCAGAGCGCCGCTCTTCGGTTTGCTTTTTTTCGGAGGGAAAAATGGAACTTTCCGAAAAAAGCCGTTGACTTGCGCATTTTGGAAGCATATGCTATACTTGTTTCCGTATCGGACCGAATGGGAGCTTTTGGAAATGAGCCCGCCGGGAAATGACCACAGGAGAGGAGATGCCGCTTATGGAGACCATCACCAGCCGGAAGAATCCCCTGTGTACCCATTTCCGAAAATTGGCCGCCTCCCGGGCCTATCGGGAGGAGACGGGGGAATTCCTCTGCGACAGCCCCAAGCTGCTGCAGGAGGCTGATCTGTGGGGAGCCACCGTCCGCACGGTACTGTTCACAGAGGGGACCCGGCTGCCGCCCTTTGCCGACGCCGGCACCCGCTTGGTCCAGGTGAGCGAGAGCGTGATGGAGGCGGTCAGCCCCATGCAGACGCCCCAGGGCGTGGTGTTCTCCTGCCTGATGGGAGGAGATGAGCCGCCCGCCCGGCTGGAGCCGGGCCGCTATCTGCTGCTGGAGGGGGTGCAGGACCCGGGAAATGTGGGCACGATCCTGCGGACTGCCGACGCATTTGATGCCAGCGGCCTCTTTCTTTTGGAGGGCTGCGCCGATCTCTATAATCCCAAGACGGTGCGCGCCGCTATGGGGGTCCACTTCCGGCGGCCTGTGTGGCGATGCGGCCTGGAACAGGCCGCCGCCCTGGTGAAGAACGCGGGGCTGCCCCTTTACGGCGCGGCGCTCCGGGAGGACACCCGGGATGTGCGCCAGGTGGATCTGCGGCGGGCCGCCGTCCTGGTGGGCAGTGAGGGCCAGGGGCTGTCCCCGGCGGCTCTGGCGGCCTGTGACCTGACGGTCAAAATCCCCATGAGCGAACACTGTGAGTCCCTGAACGCCGCCGTAGCGGCGGCCGTGCTGCTGTGGGAGGCGGCGAGAGACGACTGAGGAGGGATGCTTCATGTCCGCGCTGAAATACTGGCTGTGGCTGACGGAGCTGCCGGGGCTGACGAACCAGACCCGGCTGGCGCTGCTGCGCCACTTCCCCACGCCGGAGGACGTGTACTATGCCGACCCGGAGGAGGTGCTGCTGACCGAGGGCATCACCCGGGAGCAGGCGAAGCTGCTGGAGGACAAGGACTGCTCAAACGCGGACCGGATCCTGGCGGACTGCCAGCGGCTGGACGCGGACATCCTCACCATCCAGGACGCGGGGTATCCCAACCGGCTGCGGAACATCTACGACCCGCCCTGCCTGCTGTACGTCCGGGGCCGCCTGCCGGCCTTTGATGACGAGGCGTCCATCGCCGTGGTGGGCACCCGGGACTGCACGCCCTACGGCATCTCCTCCGCGGAGAAGCTGGGCTACGGCCTGGCCGCCGGCGGGGCCGTGGTGGTCAGCGGTCTGGCCCGGGGCGTGGACTCCGCGGCCCTGCGGGGCGCCCTCCGGGCAGGCGGCACCGTGACGGCGGTTCTGGGCAACGGCCTGGATGTGGTCTATCCCCCGGAGAACCGGTATCTGTACGAGGATGTGGCGGCCGCCGGCGCGCTGGTCAGCGAGTATCCGCCGGGCACCTCACCGGAGGCCAGGCACTTCCCGGTGCGCAACCGCATCATGTCCGGCCTGTGCGTGGCCACCCTGGTGGTGGAGGCGCCGGCGCGCAGCGGAGCCCTGATCACGGCGGGCACGGCGCTGGAACAGGGGCGGGACGTGTTCGCCGTCCCCGGTCCCATCGACGCCCCCGCCAGCGTGGGCTGCAACCGCCTGATCCGGGACGGCGCCGGCCTTGTGACCGACGCCTGGGACATCTTGGGGGAATACGAGCCCCGGTTCCCGGACAAGCTGCGCCGGGAGGGGGCAAAGGAGACGCCCGCCGTGCTGGGCTATCAGGCCCGGCAAAAGACGGAGCCCAAGCCCGTGCCCCCGTCGGTGAGCATCTCCCGCAACGACTACAGTTTGACCGACGACCAGATCCGCCTGCTGCGGGCCCTCACCGAGGAGCCCATGCTGGTGGACGACCTGATCGAATTGACGGAGATTCCCACCCGGCGGGTGCTGTCGGCCCTGACGGTACTGGAGATCGAGCATCTGGTGACCCAGCACAGCGGCAAGCGGTACGCCCGCGCGGTCACTCTGACGGAATAAACACGCGCCCGATTCCGGGCGCCTGGAGGTAACTATGGCAAAACACAGCCTGGTCATCGTGGAGTCTCCCGCGAAGGCCAAAACCATCGGAAAATACCTGGGCAAAGATTTTGAGGTGAAGGCCTGCATGGGCCACCTGCGGGATCTGCCCAAGAGCACCCTGGGCGTGGACCTGGAGCACGACTTTGAGCCGGTCTACAAGCCCATCAAGGGCAAGGAGGACATCATCGCGGATCTGAAGAAGTCCGCCAAGAGCGCCGACATGGTCTACCTTGCCACCGACCCGGACCGGGAGGGCGAGGCCATCTCCTGGCACTTGAAGCAGCTGCTGGACCTGCCGGACGAAAAGACCCGGCGGGTCACCTTCAACGAGATCACCAAGAACGTGGTGCAGGAGAGCATCCAGGAGCCCCGGGACATCGACCAGAAGCTGGTGGACGCCCAGCAGGCCCGGCGCATCCTGGACCGGATCGTGGGCTATGAGCTGAGCCCCCTGCTGTGGAAGAAGATCCGCCGGGGCCTGTCCGCCGGACGGGTCCAGTCCGTGGCCACCCGGATGGTGGATGACCGGGACCGGGAGATCGAGGAATTCAAGCCCGAGGAATACTGGACCCTGGACGCCAACCTGGTGGGCGATGACGCGAAAAAGATCCCCTTCGCCGCCCGCTACCACGGGAAGGACGGCAAGAAGGCGGAGCTGAAATCGGCGGAGGACGTGGACGCCGTGGTCCATGAGACGGAGCAGGCCCCCTTCACCGTCAAGACCGTGAAGCGCACCGACAAGCAGCGCAGTCCCTCCCCGCCCTTCACCACCTCCACCATGCAGCAGGAGGCGTCCCGGAAGCTGTCCATGACGCCCCGGCGGACCATGGCCATCGCCCAGCAGCTGTACGAGGGCGTGGACATCGAGGGCGAGGGCACCGTGGGCCTCATCACCTATATGCGTACCGACTCCCTGCGGATCAGCGAGGAGGCCCTGGCCGCGGCCAAGACCTTCATCACCGGCCGCTACGGTGACAATTACGCCCAGACCCACCGCTACAAGGCCAAGGCCGGCGCCCAGGACGCCCACGAGGCCATCCGCCCCAGCAACGTCAACTGGACGCCGGAGATGCTGAAAAAGGACCTGACCGGCGAGCAGTACCGGCTGTACCGCCTGGTGTGGAGCCGGTTCGTGGCCAGCCAGATGGCCAACGCCGTGTATGACAGCGTGGCCGTGGAGATCGAGGCGGCGGGACACAGCTTCCGGGCCAGCTCCTCCAGCCTGAAGTTCTCCGGCTACACCGCCGTGTACGAGGAGGGCAAGGACGAGGAGAAAGAGGAGAAGGAATCCCCCCTGCCCGCCCTGCGGGAGGGAGAGCCCCTGACGCTGAAGGACTTTGACCGGGAGCAGCACTTCACCCAGCCCCCGGCCCACTACACCGACGCCACACTGATCCGGGCCATGGAGGAGCAGGGCATCGGCCGACCCTCCACCTACGCCCCCACCGTGTCCACCATTCTGGACCGGGAGTACGTGGTGAAGGAGGGCAAGTACCTCCGCATCACCAACCTGGGCCGGGTAGTCACCGCCCTGATGAAGGAGCGGTTCCCGGACATCGCGGATCTGAAATTCACCGCCAACATGGAACAGCGGCTGGACTCCGTGGAGGAGGGACAGACCTACTGGAAGGATGTGCTGCGGGAGTTCTACGGGGACTTTGAGCAGGATCTCCAGAACGCGGAGAAGGCCCTGGACGGCACCCGCATCAAGGTGCCCGATGAGGTCAGCGAGGAGATCTGCCCGGAGTGCGGCCGCCACCTGGTGGTGAAGTCCGGCCGGTTCGGCCGCTTCCTGGCCTGCCCGGGGTATCCGGAGTGCACCTTCACCATGCCCCTGGTGGTGGAGATGCCGGGCCGCTGCCCCAAGTGCGGCGGCCGGCTGATGAAGCGCACCGGCAACAGCAAAAAGACCGGCAAGCAGTACACCTACTACTGCTGCGAGCATATGAACAGCAAGGACGAGGCAACCAAGTGCGACTTCATGACCTGGGACGTGCCGGTGAAGGACGACTGCCCGGTCTGCGGCCAAACCATGTTCAAGAAGGCGGGCCGGGGCTTCAAGAAGCCCTTCTGCATCAATCCGGCGTGCTCCAACTTCCTGCCGGAGGACAAGCGGGGCTATCCCCGGAAGAAGGCCGCCGACAGCGCCGACGGCACAGAGCCGGACGCTCCGGCGGCGGAGGAGCCGGCGGAGAAGAAGCCCGCCAAGCGCACCGCCGCGGCCAAGAAGGCGGACACCGCCAAGACCACGGCGAAAAAGACTGCCGCCAAGAAGCCGGCGTCCAAGACCGCCGCGAAAAAAACCGCGGCCAAGAAAGAGGCTGCGGCCAAACCGGCGTCCAAAACCACAAAGACCACCGCCAAAAAGACGGTCCCCTCAAAGGCGAAGAAGCCCGCCGGGGAGGAGTGACAGCTCCCGGGCCAGGCGGAAGCCGGAGCGGAAGAGAAACCGCTCCTCCTGCTCCGTGCAGCGCCAGGCGGCGGCCTGATAGGCCTCCAGCAGCTCGATCTGCTCCGGGGTCAGGGCGGCCAGGAGGGCGTTCTCCAGGCGGAGTTCCCGCTGATAGAGGGGCCAGCAGGTGCCGGGGAGGTTTTCCTCCAGGTGATCCAGGAGGTTCTCGAAGAGGATGTCCAGAGGGTCGTTCATAATTGATCATCTCCGTTTATGCAGTTTAACTGCATATAATTATAGACGCAGTTAACCTGCATGTCAAGAGAGGATATATGAAAATTTTTGCAGAGCGAATGAAATTGCTGCGCAAAGAGAAAAAGAAAACTCAAACTGAGATGGCGGAATTCCTGGGGATCAAATTGCGGGCATATCAGTATTATGAATCCGGTACATTTTATCCGGAGATTCCGAACCTGATTAAGCTGGCGGATTACTTCGGCGTTACTACCGACTATCTGCTGGGACGCAGCGACCAGCGGGACTAAGGTGATACGGGCCGCCGGACGGCGGCCACCGGGTCTCTGCTCCCGCAGGGGGCTGGTCCAGCGGGATGCACCCCCCATTTTCTTTTCCATCTTGTGGAAAAGAAAACGGGCCGTGCACGGTCCAAAAGAAAAGGCCGCTTGGGCGCGCTCCGGTGCAGTGGCCCTCCGCGCGCGACGGGGGTCGGCGTATCGGTGCAAGCGCCGATTTGAGCTGGCCGTCGGGCACGCTAGACTCTTCTGCGATTTTTGTAACTGCCGTCCCGTGGCGGATGGTGCCGACCTCGTCGGGGTGGTCATCGCATTGAATTGCTTCTCTTTTCGCTGCCGCTGGCTTGGCGGTTGACGGGAGCTGGTGCAACGGGCCGATGAGGGCATCGGCCCCTACGACCACCAGGGTAGCGCGTAGCGGAGCGGAACGCGCGGAAGGAGAAGCAGGTCAAATGCGGTTTTGCACCCCGATGACCTCCGCACCCGCGCCGCGGGAATCAGCGTTTAAGTCTGCACCGCACCCCGCCGCGCCCGTCGGGGAGCCATCGCAAACCCGCAGGCACCATCTCACGCCGACCCTCGTATTTAAGCAAACTTGCACGAACGTGCAAGTTTGCGCTGAACATTTTTTCTTTTCCACCGGGCGCGGCGCATTTTCTTTTTGATGTCTCAAAAAGAAAATGGGGGGCGCATCTGCCCAGCCATCAGCATGGCTGATTTCCCCGTCCAATCGGACGCACCCATTCAACCAACCACGATCGGAAGGATCCAAAACTATGCATGTTACAGTCATCGGCGCCGGCCTGGCCGGCTCAGAGGCCGCCTGGCAGCTGGCCCAGCGGGGCATCGACGTTACCCTCCGGGAGATGAAGCCGGAGAAAAAGACCCCCGCCCATGAGACCGAATACTTTGCGGAGCTGTGCTGCTCCAACTCTCTGCGGAGCGACCAGCTGGAAAACGCCGTGGGCCTCTTGAAAGAGGAGCTGCGGCGGCTGGGCTCCCTGATCCTCCGGTGCGCCGACGCCACAAGAGTGGAGGCCGGCGGCGCCCTGGCGGTGGACCGCCACGGCTTTGCCCGGATGGTGACGGAGCAGATCCGCAGCCACCCCCGCATCACTGTGGTGCCCGGAGAGGTGACGGAGATCCCGGAGGGGGAGGTGGTCATCGCCTCCGGCCCCCTGACCTCCGACGCCCTGGCGGAGCGGCTCCAGGACCTGCTGGGGGCGGACACCGCCCTCCACTTCTACGACGCGGCGGCCCCCCTGGTCACCGCCGAGAGCGTGGACATGGACAAGGCCTGGTTCGGCTCCCGGTACGACCGGGGGACGGCGGACTATGTCAACTGCCCCATGACCGAGGAGGAGTACGACGCCTTCTGGAAGGAGCTGACCACGGCCCAGGAGGCGCCGGTCCACGGCTTTGAGGACAAGATGGTGTTCGAGGGCTGTATGCCGGTGGAGGTCATGGCCCGCCGGGGCCATGACACCTTGTGCTACGGCCCCCTGAAACCCCGGGGCCTGAAGGACCCCCGGACAGGGAAGGAGCCCTACGCCGTGGTGCAGCTGCGGCGGGACAACGCCGACGGCACCGTGTACAACCTGGTGGGCTTCCAGACCCATCTGAAATTCCCGGAGCAGCGGCGGGTGTTCTCCATGATCCCCGCCCTCCACGACGCGGAGTTTTTGCGCTACGGCGTCATGCACCGGAACACGTTTTTGAACTCTCCCCGGCTGCTGGACCGGTATTACCGGCTGAAAGCGGAGCCCCGGATCTCCTTCGCCGGTCAGATGACCGGCGTGGAGGGGTATGTGGAGTCCGCCGCCTCCGGCTTCCTGGTGGGGGTGGAGGCCGCCCGGCGCCTGACCGGCAAGCCGCCCATCGACTTCCCCCGGGAGACCGCCATCGGCGCCCTGGGGCTGTATGTGTCCAACCCCTCGGTGACGGTGTTCCAGCCCATGAACATCAACTTCGGCATCATGCCGCCCCTGGACCACCGGGTGAAGGGGAAGCGGAACAAGAACGCGGAGCTGTCGGCCCGTTCACTGGCCATCATCGACCAAATCAAGCAGGAGGTGCGGGAAGCATGAAGATCATCGTTGACGCAATGGGAGGGGACAACGCCCCGCTGGAGATCGTCCGGGGCGCGCTGGACGCCAACCGGAACCATGGGGTGGAGATCATCCTGGTGGGCCGGACGGCGGAGATCCTGAAAGCCGTGGAGGCCTGCGGCCAGAAGACCCTGCCAGCCGGCGTGGAGATCAAGGATGCCACGGAGGTGGTGGAGATCGCCGACGACCCGGCCATGGCCTTCAAGCTGAAGCCCAACTCCTCTCTGACCGTGGGACTGAACCTGCTGAAGGACGGCACGGGGGACGCCTTTGTCTCCGCCGGCTCCACCGGGGCCCTGCTCTCCGGCGCCACCCTGGTGGTCAAGCGCATCCGGGGCATCCGCCGGGCCGCCATGGGCCCCCAGATCCCGACGGCCGCGGGCCGGGCAGTCCTCTGCGACTGCGGCGCCAACGCGGAGTGCACGCCGGAGTACCTGCTCCAGTTCGCGTATCTGGGCAGCTACTACGCCCAGAAGGTCATGGGCATCGACAAGCCCCGGGTGGGCCTGCTGAACATCGGCGCGGAGGAGGAGAAGGGCGATGAGCTGCGCCACGAGACCTACGCCCTGCTGAAGGAGGCCGGGGACGCCGGCCGCATCCACTTCGTGGGCAATGTGGAGGCCAACGACGCCATGATGGGCGCTGTGGATGTGATCGTCACCGACGGGTTCACCGGCAACGTGATGCTCAAGACCATGGAGGGGGTGGGCAAGTTCCTGCTGAAGTCCCTGAAGGCGATGTTCCTCTCCAGCACCAAGACCAAGCTGGCCGCCGGGCTGGTGAAAGGCGACCTGGGCCAGATGAAGAAGCTGATGGACCCCAGCGAGGTGGGCGGCACGCCCTTCCTGGGGATTCAGAAGCCGGTGATCAAGGCCCACGGCGGCTCCAATGCCCGGGCCATCGAAAACGCCGTGCTGCGGGCCAAGGAGTACGCCGAGAGTGGCTTCATCGCCGACATCCAGGCCAACATCGAGCACATGCGGGTCCAGCCGGCAGCGGAAAAAAATTGATTTCCTATTGACACCACCAGGGGATTGCCGTATGATTACCCCATCAAGGCACAGAGCCGTTATTCCATGAGGGGTGAGCCGTATGTCGAATGAGGAGATTTTTCAGACGATCAAGGATTTGGTGTGCGAGCAGTTTGGCATGGAGCCGGATGATGTGACGCTGGAGACGTCCTTTGAGGACGATCTGGGCGCTGACTCCGTGGACCTGGTGGAGCTTGTGATGGCCATGGAAGAGGAGTTCGAGCTGGGGATGACAGCGGAGGACGAGGTCAAGGCCATCAAGACCGTGGGCGACGCCGTCAACTATGTGGCGGGCAAGCTGAACGACTAATACGCAGGAACGCCCCGCGGACAGCGGGGCTTCCTTTTGGGAGAGAGGATCATGCGGGATCTGGAGAAAAAACTGAATTACAGCTTCCGCAACCCGGCCCTGCTGGAGGAGGCGCTGAACCACAGCTCCTATGCCAATGAGCATCGGGCCGCCGGGCTGCGCAGCAACGAGCGGCTGGAGTTCCTGGGGGACTCCGTGCTGGGATTTGTGACGGCGGAGTTCCTCTTCTGCCAGCACCCGGACCTGCCGGAGGGGGATCTGACCCGGATCCGGGCGGCCCTGGTGTGTGAGCAGAGCCTCTATGAGGTGGCGCGGAAGCTGGGCCTGGGCCAGTACCTGAAGCTGGGCCGGGGCGAGGAGGCCGGCGGCGGCCGGGAGCGGATCTCCATCCTGGCGGACGCCACAGAGGCGGTGTTCGCCGCCGTGTACCTGGACGGCGGCATTCAGGAGGCCACCGCCCTGATCCACCGCTGTCTGCTGGACGCGGAGCGGGAAGAGGTGGTGGAGGAGCGCCGCCGGGACTACAAGACCGCCCTGCAGGAGCTGGTCCAGCGCCAGACGGACCAGGTGCTCACCTATCACATGATCGGTGAGGCGGGGCCGGACCACGACAAGACCTTCCAGGCGGAGGTGCAGCTCAACGGCGCACCGGTGGGCACCGGCACCGGCCACAGCAAAAAAGAGGCGGAGCAGGCGGCGGCCAGGGCCGCCCTGGAGGCCATGGGTGAGGCGTGAGCTTCTGACAGAATACAAAAGAACAGACCGGTCACAGGGACCGGTCTGTTTTTGCCCCTCTCCCGGGTTTGCCGGAAATATGACTGGAATTTTCCACCTGGCCGTGATATACTCAATTATGTATGTCCGATTTTGAACGACTGGAGGATTGAATCCATTGTCTTTGCTGTCATCTATCCTGCTGGGCCTGATTCAGGGCCTGACAGAGTTTCTGCCCATCTCCAGCTCCGGCCATCTGGCCATTGCGGAGCACTTCCTGGGCCAGGCAGGCGTCCCGGCGACGCCGGACTTCTTTGACGTGCTGCTGCACCTGGGCACCCTGGTGGCGGTGTTCGTGGCCTATTGGAAGGACATCCGGGAGATGGTCGTGGAGCTGATCGACGGGATCCGGGATCTGGCTCGCGGCACCACGCCCAACCCGATCCCCCCGGCCCGGCGGCTGATCCTGCTGATCATCGTGGCCACGCTGCCCCTGTTCGCCGTGCTGCCGGTAAAGGATCTGGTGGAGGGCCTGTCCGGCAACATCTACTTCGTGGCGGGGGCCCTGGTCGTGACGGGCTTTCTGCTGTTCGCCAGCGACCGGGTGAGAAAGGGCCGCAAGACGGAGAAGTCCGCCACCCTGCGGGACGTCTTTCTGGTGGGCGTGGCCCAGGCCATCGCCACCTGCCCTGGCATCTCCCGCTCCGGCACCACCATCACCGCCGGCTGCTTTGTGGGATTTGACCGGAAGTTCGCCGTGCGATTTTCCTTCCTGATGTCCATTCCCGCTGTCCTGGGCGCCAATATCCTGACGCTGAAGGACGCCATCACCGAGGGCGGGATCGTCGTGTCGGACATCCCGGTGTACCTGGTGGGTGTGGCGGTGGCCGCCGTGGTGGGCTACGCCTGCATCCGCCTGCTGAAGATGATCGCCGACAAAGGCAAGTTCGGCTGGTTCGCCTATTATTGCTGGGCGGCGGGCCTGATCGTGCTGGCGCTGACGCTGGTGCTGGGATAACCTGCCTTTGGGCGCGCAGGGCGCGCCCGCCGCGAAAGCGGCGTCACAAGCGTTTGGCGCAGCCAAACCTTGGAGCGGGCGGGCTCCGCCTGGCCGCTCAGGTAAGATCACGGGGCCCCTGCAAAATCGGAGATTTTGCAGGGAGAAGTTCGGCTGGTTCGCCTATTACTGCTGGGCGGCGGGCCTGATTGTGCTGGCGCTGACGCTGGTATTGGGATAACCTGCCGCAGGTGTGCGGGGCCCAGTGAGAGAAATTACAGAGGAGACGGATCCCGAAGGAGAGAAGCATGGCATCCACAACGCGGAAAAAGACGACAACCAAACAGGGCCGGTCCGGCTCCCGCACGGCCAAGGGCCGGCAGCCCCAGAAGCGCCCCATCCGCCGGGAGGTGGGGGGCGTGGTTCTGCTGGTGCTGGCCCTGTGCGTGCTGGTGAGCTACTGCGGTGTGCAGGCCATCCTCATTGACCTGCTGGCGGAGCTGCTGCGGGGACTCTTCGGCTATGGGTACTGGCTGGCCGGGCCCTCCATGCTGCTGGCGGGGGGGATCCTGCTGCTGCACCGGGGCCGCCCGGTGGCGCTGCGGACCACCTGCGCCCTGCTGGTGCCGGTCCTGGCCGGGGCGCTGTTCCACACGCTGTTTGCGGCGGGGGACTACGCCCTGAACAGCGCGGGGGTGCTGAAGAACCTGTGGACGGCGGGCCTTGCCCTGAAGGCGGGCGGCGCCGTCTCCGGACTGGTGGCGGAGGCGGCCGTCGTGACGGTCTCCAAGTATGTCTCCATCCTGCTGTTTGGGCTGCTGCTGGCAGTGCTGCTGCTGGCGGCCTTCCATGTGACCCCCTCCGCCCTTCTGGAGATGGTGCGGAACCGGCCAGAGTACGAGGAGGAGCCGGAGCCTGAGATCCCGGCTGCTCCGGCAGAGCCCGTCCGGCGGCGGCCGGAGCGCCAGAGCAAGCCCGCCATCGACATCCCCCTGGACGGCGGTGAGCCCACCCCGGCTCCGGAGCCGGAAACGGACCGCTTCACCGGCTTTTTCCGGCATAAATCTGACAAGCTGAAAACACCGGACCAGCTCCTCTCCGACAGAGAGCCGGTTCCGGCATCCCCGGCAGAGCCGGCACGTGCCGCGGCCCCCGCGCCGCAGCCGGTGGCGGAGGAGCCTTCGCCGGAGCCCGCACCTCCGGCACCGGCCGCCCCGGCATCCTCCGCGGCGGGGAAGAAGGCCGTGGCCCAGGAGGTGGCCGCTGCCACAGCGGCAGTGACGGCGGAGATCGAGCAGAAGCTGACCGAGGACGCGGACGCCTATCAGTTTCCGCCCATCACCCTGCTGCAGGAGAACCGGGAGGAGAACTACGCCGAGACCGGCGCGGAGCTGCGGAACAACTCCCGCCGCCTGGCGGAGACCCTCACCAGCTTCGGCGTGGATGCCACCGCCGGCGATGTGGTCCACGGCCCCTCTGTCACCCGGTATGAGTTCGTGCTGGACCAGGGGGTCAAGCTGTCCAAGATCACCAATCTGGCGGATGACATCGCTCTGGCTCTGGGCGCCTCCGGCGTGCGGATCGCCCCCATCCCGGACAAGATCTCCGTGGTGGGCATCGAGGTGCCCAACAAGCAGGTGACACCGGTGCTGATCCGGGATGTGATCGAGTCCCGGGAGTTCACGGAGCACAAGTCCAAGGTGGCCTTCGCCCTGGGCCGGGACATCGGCGGCCGGAACATCGTGGGGGACATCGAACGGCTGCCCCACGTGCTGATCGCCGGCACCACCGGCTCCGGCAAGTCCGTGTGCACCAACTCCCTGATCGTGTCCCTGCTGTACAAGTCCACCCCGGATGAGGTCCGGTTCATCATGGTGGACCCCAAGATGGTGGAGCTGGCCCCCTACAACGGCATCCCCCACCTGCTGATCCCGGTGGTGACGGATCCCAAGAAGGCCGCCGGCGCCCTCCAGTGGGCGGTGTTCGAGATGATGAAGCGGTACAAGACCTTCTCCGAGCACGGGGTGAAGAAGCTGGAGGAGTATAACAAGCTGGCCCGGGCCAGCGAGGACCTGGAGACGCTGCCCAGCGTGGTGGTGGTCATCGACGAGCTGGCGGACCTGATGCTGGTGGCCGCCAAGGAGGTGGAGGAGTCCATCTGCCGGGTGGCCCAGATGGGCCGCGCCGCCGGCGTCCACCTGGTGATCGCCACCCAGCGGCCCTCCGCCGACGTGATCACCGGCCTGATGAAGGCCAATATCCCCAGCCGCATCGCCTTTGCGGTGGCCTCCTCTCTGGAGTCCCGGATCATTCTGGACACCACCGGCGCGGAGAAGCTGGTGGGCAAGGGCGATATGCTCTACGCCCCCCTGGGGCAGGGCAAGCCCACCCGTGTTCAGGGCTGCTTCATCTCCCCGGAGGAGATCGAGCGGGTGGTGGAATTCGTGAAGCAGTCCGGCGAGGCCCACTACTCCGACGAGGTCATGGCCAAGATCGAGGAGTCCGTCCAGGAGAAGGAAAAGGGCGGCAAGGGCGCCTCCGCGGCGGCCGCAGACGCCGCGGAGGAAGAGGACGAGCTGCTGCCCGCCGCCGTGGAGGTGGTGCTGGAGACCGGACAGGCCTCCGTGTCCATGCTGCAGCGGCGGCTGAAGCTGGGCTACTCCCGGGCCGCCCGTCTGGTGGACCAGATGGAGGAGCGGGGCATCGTGGGCCCCTTCGAGGGCTCCAAGCCCCGGCAGCTGCTGATCACCCGGGAAAAGTGGCAGGAGATGCAGATGGGCGGCGCCCCGGCACCGGAGCCGGCGGACGAGCCCCCCTTCCCCACAGAGGAGGGCTGAACGGCCGGTGGGGAGAATTTTTCGCAGCCCCCGCTTGACAAATCCCCGCAAAGACGTATAATGGGACTATCCAAAACGCGATGACAAAGCCAGCCCTGCGAAACCGGCTCAAAGCGAGAGGGAGATGGTGTAAGCCCTCAGCCCACGCCGCACGGCAGCCACTTTGGAGCAGCCCGCGACGAGCGGGACGGTTCATCCCCGTTACAGGGTGACAATGAGATGTCCCCATCGGGGACAGATCAGGGTGGTACCGCGGAATATTTTTTCGCCCCTGACAGGTGTCAGGGGCGTTTTTTTATCCCCGCCCCGGGACACGAAAATTTGACCAAGGAGGGCATTTCCATGAAATTCTCCAACAAGATCCAGCGGTGTGAGCTCTCTCCCATGCGGAAGTTCCTGCCCTATGAGCTGGCGGCGGAGGCCAAGGGCCTCAAGATCTACCATCTGAACATCGGTCAGCCGGACATCGAGACGCCAAAGGCCTTCTTTGACGCGGTGAAGGGCTTCCAGAGCCCGGTGCTGGCCTATGCGGCGGCCCCCGGCGTGGCGGAGTTCCTGACGGCGGTCCAGGGCTACTATGCCAAGCTGGGCGTCCATCTGGAGCAGTCGGAGATCTTTGCCACCACCGGCGGCAGCGAGGCGCTGCAGATGGCCATGACCTGCATCCTGGACGAGGGGGACGAGATCCTGATCCCGGAGCCCTTCTATCCCAACTACAGCACCTTCGTCAGCGTCACCGGCGGCGTGATCCGGCCCATCCCCACCAGCCCGGAGGAGGGCTACCGCTACGCGGAGCGGGAGCGGATCGAGCCCCTGATCAATGAGCACACCCGGGCCATCCTGGTGACCAACCCCGGCAACCCCACCGGCGTGGTCCTCTCCCCGGAGGAGATGCGGCTGATGGCGGACATTGCCAAGGAGCACGGTCTGTTCCTCATCAGCGACGAGGTCTACCGGGAGTTCGTCTACGGCGGCGAGCCCCTGGCCACCATGGCCCAGTTTGACGACGCGGCCGAGAACGTGGTGGTGGTGGACTCCATCTCCAAGCGGTTCTCCGCCTGCGGCGCCCGGGTGGGCATCCTCCTGTCCCGGAACCAGGAGCTGATGGCCCAGGCCCTGAAGATCTGCCAGGGCCGCCTGTGTGCCGCCACTCTGGACCAGATCGGCGCCGCGGCCCTGTACGGCGTGGGCTCCGACTACTTCGCCGCCGTGCGGGAGGAGTACCACAAGCGGCGGGACACCTGCATGGAGGGCCTTGCCAAGATCCACGGCGTGGTGTGCGAGTGCCCCAAGGGCGCCTTCTATATCATGGCAAAGCTGCCGGTGGACGACACCGACAAGTTCCAGACCTGGCTGCTGGAGGAGTTCCAGGACAATGGCGAGACCGTCATGTTCGCCCCCGGCGAGGGCTTCTACGGCACCCCCGGCAAGGGCCGGGACGAGATCCGGCTGGCCTACATCCTGAAGCAGGAGGACCTGCGGCGGGCCATGGAGGTCCTGGCCCACGGCATCGAGGCCTACAACGCCCGGAAACAGTAACAAAACGAGGAGAGAGGCAGATGCCTCTCTCCTCGTTTGCTTCCGTCACGCCGGCGCCCAGAGACACGCATCCAGATCCACCGTGCCGTCCGGGCGGAAGGGGACGCCCTCCGCCTCCAGCAGCGCCCGCTGGGTGCCGGGGGCAAAGGTGTCAAAGGCCGCCTTGGTGCCGCCGAACCGGTCCACCACCCGGTGGCAGGGAACGGAGGGATCCTGACAGGATGCCATGGCGTATCCCACCAGCCGGGCGCATCGGGGCATCCCGGCCAGCCGCGCCACCTGGCCGTAGGTGGCCACGTGCCCGGCGGGGATCCGCCGGACCACGTCGTAAAAGGCACCGAACACCGGGCCGCTCATCGCTCCCGCACCTCGTACAGGTCCGTCCGCCGGGCGGAGAGGATGGGCAGCTGGGCCCGCACCGCCTCCAGGCGGTCCATGTCCAGGTCCGCGTACAGGGCGGTCTCCTCCGCCCCGGCCCGGCAGAGGACAGTGCCCCAGGGATCCACGGCGATGGAGTTGCCATAGGCCACATAGGGGCCCCGCGTATCCCGGGCGGGGGAGACGCCGACGGTGAAGCACTGGTTGTCCACCGCCCGTTGGCGGAACAGCAGTTCCCAGTGGGCGGGACCGGTGGTCATGTTGAAGGCCGCCGGCACGAAGAGCACCTTGGCCCCCCGCAGGCACATGCACCGGGCCAGCTCCTCGAACCGCAGGTCAAAGCAGATGCATAGCCCCATGGTGCCGAAGGCCGTCTCAAAGGTGGTGATGCGGTTTCCCGGGGAAAGAGTGTCCGACTCCCGGAACCGCTGTCCCCCCTGGACGTCGATGTCGAAGAGATGGGCCTTCCGGTGCTTGGCGATCTGGCGGCCGTCGGGGCCGTAGACATAGCTGGTGTTGTAGATCCGGCCCTCCGCCAGCTCGGGAAGGGAGCCGCCCACGAGGTAAATGCCCAGCTTCGCCGCCAGGGCGGACAGGGTGGTCTGGACTTCGCCGCCCTCCGGCTCTCCATAGGCGGCAAAGCAGCTGTTGTCATAGGGACAGCAGAACATCTCCGGCAGCACGGCAAAGTCTGCGCCGTTTTGGGCGGCCTCCCGGATCCTGCCGCAGGCAGTCCGGAGATTCTGCCCCTTGTCGGCGGTCACCATCATCTGGATCAGTGCAACGCGCATATACAGTCCTCCTTGTCGGGGCCCGTGCGGCTGACGGGCGGTCTGGTGCCATTGTATCACGGCGGGAAGTGTGATACAATACCTCCAAAGAAGCCGCCGCCCGCATCGCCGGGCCGGCGGAGACAGCAAAGGAGGACCCAGCAATGGCGGTTTACACCGAGAAAAAGACGTATCACACCAAGGCCAACATGGGCATGATCGATGTGACGGAGGACTTTCAGCAGGCGGTGACGGAGGCGTGCCGGCAGAAGAACATCTCCAGCGGCATCATTACCGGCTTCACCACCGGCGGCGTGGCGGGCCTGACCACCCTGGAGTTCGAGCCGGGCATCGTGAACCACGACCTGAAGGCGGCACTGGATGTGTTCTCCCCCTATCTGGACGAGAAGGGAAGAGTGGTGCCCTACTGGCACCACGAGACCTGGCATGACGACAACGGCTCCTCCCACATCAAGGCGGCGCTGCTGTCCCCCTTCATCACGGTGCCCTTTGTGAACGGCAAGATCACCGTGGGCCCCTGGCAGAACTTGACCCTCATCGAGTGCGACACCCGGGACCGGGTGCGGGACATTGTGTTCCAGGTGATGGGGGAGTAAAGCGGCATTGCCGCGGAACGGCTTCCGGCAAATCCGGCAGGCGCTCCCCCATTTGGGGGAGCGCCTTTTTGCATATTGCTGTCGAAACCCGCAGAAAATAGATTGCAATTTGTGCAGAGCTGTGATATTCTTCTCCTACTGTACTTTAAGAAAACATCGCTTTAAAGCTTTTTATCGGGAAAGGGGAGGACCATGGAAAAGCGGTACGGCCTGCCCACCGCCATCTGCATGGTGGTGGGGATCGTCATCGGCTCCGGCGTGTTCTTCAAGGCGGAAAAGGTCCTCCAGGCCACCCAGGGCAATATGCCCCTGGGCATCCTGGCCTGGGGCATCGTGGGCGCCATCATGATCGTCTGCTCCTATGTGTTCGCCACCATGGCCACCCGGTATGAGAAGGTCAGCGGTCTGGTGGACTACGCCGAGGCCACTGTGGGCCGGCGGTACGCCTACTATGTGGGCTGGTTCATGGCGGTGCTGTACACCCCCTGCCTGGTGTCCGCCCTGGCCTGGATCTCCGCCCGGTACCTCTGTGTGCTGCTGGGGTGGGACATCACCGGCGGTGCCTGCATGACCATCGCCGGGGCCATGCTGTGCCTGGACCACGTGCTCAATGCCCTGGCTCCCCGGCTGGCGGGCAGGTTCCAGGTGTCCACCACGGTCATCAAGATGATCCCCCTGGCCCTGATGGCGGTCTGCGGCACCGTGCTGGGACTGGCGAACGGCCGCATGGCGGAGAACTTCACCGCCATAAGTGCCGGGGCCCTCTCCACCGGGGAGGGGCTGATGGCCTCCACCGTGGCGGTGGCCTTTGCCTACGAGGGGTGGATCCTGGCCACCTCCATCAACGCGGAGCTGCGGGACGCCAAGCGGACCCTGCCCCGGGCCCTGGTGGTGGGGGCCTTCATCGTGGTGGCCACCTACATCCTCTACTACATCGGCCTCACCGGCGCGGTGACCACGGAGGAGCTGATGGCCAGCGGCGAGGCGGCGGCCAAGATGGCCTTCCAGCGGGTGTTCGGCCGGACGGCGGGCACGGTGGTGTTTGTGCTGATCGTCATCTCCTGTCTGGGGACCCTGAACGGCCTGACCCTCTCCTGCTGCCGGGGGCTGTACGCCCTGGCGGTCCGGGACGAGGGGCCGGCGCCGGAGCTGTTCCGGCAGGTGGACCCGGTGACCCATATGGCGGGCAACTCCGCCCTGGCCAGCCTGGGCCTCTCCGCCTTGTGGCTGGTGTACTTCTACGGCGCCAATGTGGGCGGCCCCTGGTTCGGGCCCTTCAGCTTCGACTCCTCGGAGCTGCCCATCATCACCCTGTACGGGATGTATGTGCCCATGTTCATCCAGCTGATGCGCAAGGGCACGGACCTGTCCCCCTTCCGGCGGTTCGTCATGCCGGCCCTGGCCCTGTGCAGCTGCGGCTTCATGGTGTACGCCGCCTTTGCCGGATACGGGGTGACGGTGCTGTACTATCTGGCGGTGTACGCCGTGGTCATGGGAATCGGCTGGCTGTTCGACCGCCGGAAAAAAATACACAAACCTGCGGATTAGGGATTGACAACTTGGGGAAACTGGTGTATAGTGCCTTCCATACCAAAAGGGAGTAGCTGGCACATCGATTGTGTACCCAACAGCGTCAGTACGGGCTTCGGCCCCGCTTCGGGTTGAAACGGCGAGACTTTTGTATCAATGCAGAGGCATTGACGCAAAAGTCTCGCCTTTTTTGCGTCTTGCCGGAAAGAGGGAGTTTTATGAAGACGGAAAAGACTATCTGGCAGAAGAGCCGGGAGACGCTGCTCCAGGAGTTGGACAGCACCCCGGAGGGCCTGACCGGCGGAGAGGCGGCCCGCCGCCTGGAGCAATACGGCCCCAATGAATTGCAGGAGGGCGGGAAGAAGAGCGTCCTGCGGATCTTCCTGGAGCAGTTCGCGGACTTTCTGGTGATCATCCTGATCCTGGCGGCGGCTGTCTCCGCCATGCTGGACGACGTGGAGAGCGCCGTGGTCATCCTGGCGGTCATCACCATGAACGCCATCCTGGGCACCGTGCAGACGGTGAAGGCCGCCGCGTCTCTGGACAGCCTGAAGCAGATGTCCGCCCCCACCGCCAAGGTGGTGCGGGACGGCCAGGTGGTCCAGATTCCCGGCCGGGAGGTCACGGTGGGCGATGTGGTGGTGCTGGAGGCGGGCGACGCCATCTGCGCCGACGGCCGCCTGCTGGAGTGTGCCAGCCTGAAGTGCGCCGAGAGCGCCCTCACCGGCGAGAGCCTGCCGGTGGAGAAGGACCTGGCGGACATCGACGGCGACGTGCCCCTGGGGGACCGGAAGAACATGGTGTTCTCCGGCTGCTTCGTCACCTACGGCCGGGCACGGTTCCTGGTGACCGCCACCGGGATGCGCACGGAGATGGGCAGGATCGCCGCCCTGCTGAAGAGCACAGAGGAGAAAAAGACCCCTCTCCAGGTGAGCCTGGACCAGTTCGGCCGTAAGCTCTCCATCGGGATCCTGCTCATCTGCGCCGTCCTCTTTGCCGTCAGCGTGTTCCTGCGGGGCGAGGATGTGATGAACGCCTTCCTCTTCGCCGTGGCCCTGGCGGTGGCCGCCATTCCGGAGGCCCTCAGCTCCATCGTCACCATCGTGCTGTCCTTCGGCACCCAGAAGATGGCCAGGGAGCACGCCATCATCCGCAAACTCCAGGCGGTGGAGGGCTTGGGCAGTGTGTCCGTCATCTGCTCCGACAAGACCGGCACCCTGACACAGAACAGGATGACTGTGAAAAAGCTCTACGCCGGCGGGGAAGTCATCTCCGCCGATGGGGCGGACTTCTCCCGGCCGGACCAGCGGGACCTGCTGCGGGCGGCCCTGCTGTGCAGCGACGCCACGGTGAACGAATCCGGCGAGGTGGGCGACCCCACGGAGACCGCCCTGGTGCGCCTGGGGGAGGGCTACGGCTTCGACGAGGCGGAGGTGCGGGGCAAGTACCCCCGGCTGGCGGAGCTGCCCTTTGACTCCGACCGGAAGCTGATGAGCACGGTCCACCAGCTGCCGGACGGCCTCACCATGCTGACCAAGGGCGCCGTGGACGTGATGCTGGGCCGCACCCGCCTCTCCCCGGAGGAGAAGGGGGAGATCGAGCGGGTGAACGCCGAGCTGTCCCGGCAGGGGCTGCGGGTGCTGGCCTTCGGCAGGCGGATGCTCTCCGCCCCCGCTGTCGGCCTGGAGGACGAGAACGACCTCCAGTTCCTGGGCCTCATCGCCATGATGGACCCGCCCCGGGAGGAGTCCAAGGCGGCTGTCGCGGAGTGCATCGCCGCTGGAATCCGGCCCATTATGATCACCGGCGACCACAAGGTCACCGCCTCCGCCATCGCCAGGGAGATCGGCATCCTCACCCCCGGCACCGAGGCGGTGGAGGGCGCTGTCATCGAGTCCATGAGCGACGAGGAGCTGCGGGAGTTCGTGCCCCGGGTCAGCGTGTACGCCCGGGTGTCCCCGGAGCACAAGATCCGCATCGTCCGGGCCTGGCAGGAACGGGGCAATCTGGTGGCCATGACCGGCGACGGCGTCAACGATGCCCCGGCCCTGAAGCAGGCGGACATCGGCGTGGCCATGGGCATCACCGGCACGGAGGTGGCCAAGGACGCCGCCGGCATGGTGCTGACGGACGACAACTTCGCCACCATTGTCCAGGCGGTGAAAAACGGCCGGAATGTCTACGCCAACATCAAGAAGGCCATCCAGTTCCTGCTCTCCGGCAACGCGGCGGGCATCCTGACGGTGCTGTACGCCTCCCTGGCGGGGCTGCCGGTGCCCTTCGCGGCGGTGCACCTGCTGTTCATCAACCTGCTGACGGACTCCCTGCCCGCCATCGCCCTGGGTCTGGAGCCCCACAGCGACGCGGTGATGCGGGAAAAGCCCCGTCCCCGCAGCGAGGGCATCCTGACAAAGCCCTTCCTCGTCAGCGTGGGCACGGAGGGCCTGGTGATCGCCCTGGCCACCATCCTGGCCTTCCACATCGGCCTGGCCAGCGGCGGCGCGGCGGTGGCCAGCACCATGGCCTTTGCCACACTGTGCCTTTCCCGCCTGTTCCATGGCTTCAACTGCAAGTCCGGCCGGCCGGTGCTCTTCACCCGGGCCTTCTGGAACAACAAGTTCCTGCTGGGGGCCTTCGTCCTGGGCGCGCTGCTGCTGGCGGCGGTGCTGCTGATCCCGCCGCTGGAGCCCCTGTTCCAGGTGGCGGAGCTGTCCGCCGGTCTGGTGGCGGCAATCGTGGGGCTGGCCCTCGGCTCCATGGTGGTGATCCAGATTCTGAAAGCCATCCGCGGCGTGGGCAGGAAGTAAATCTCTCTCGATCAAAGCGGCAGGACCGCCCCAAGCGGGGCGGCCCTGTTCTTGTTTCAGGCCCTGGTGTAGGCCCGGACGGCGTCCCGCAAAAAGGCGGCGCAGCCGGGAACTTCCCAGTCGTAATAGGCGGTGAACCGGGGGTCGGACACGTACAGCCCCGCCAGCCCCGCGTGGGCCTGGGGCGTGTACGATTCCCAGGAGTAGGACAGCCACCGCCGGTGGAGCTGGGCGATCCGCAGGCCCTCCGGCCCGGCTGGGTCCGCCCCCGCCCGCACAGCGGCGGTGAGAGCGGTGTGGATCTCCCCGCCCAGGGCCTTCCACGCCCGGTACTCCTCCTGGGTCAGAGCCAGGACGCAGGCGTTGGCCCGGTCCGCTTCCTCGTCTCCGTATTTCTGCCGGATCTCCCGCCCGAAGGCGGCTTCGTTCGCCTCCACGACATGGCGCTTGAAGGCCTCAAACTTCTCCTGATCGGTCATCTTTGTTCCTCCTTTGAGATCGTCAAGGGTTCTCTGGACAGTCAGGATCAGGTCATCCAGCCGGGTCCGGCGGGCCTTCAGCTCTGCCAGGTGGCTCTGCAGCGCCGCCTGGCGGTCAAAGGCAGGGTCATCCAGAATGGCCTGGATGGCCGCCAGATCCAGCCCCAGCTCCCGGTAGAACAGAATGTCCTGCAGCCGGTCCAGCTGCTGCGGACCGTAGAGGCGGTACCCGGCCTCCGTGGTCCGCAGGGGCTTCAGCAGCCCGACCTGGTCGTACCAGCGCAGAGTTCTGGGGGTGACGCCGGCCAGCTCCGCCAGCGCCTTGACGGTGTATTCCATGAAGATCCCTCCTGTCGGTTTGGAGTATAACGGTTGACGCCGCGGCAAGGTCAAGAGGATTTTGAAAAAAACCGGGGGTTTCTTTTTTCACACGAAGGGTCTATAATAGGATAACACCATTTCACGAAACGGGAAAGGGGGCCCGCCCATGGTCAACTCCACCCTGTGCTATCTGGAGCGGGGAGACGACTACCTGATGCTCCACCGGGTGAAAAAGAAGGGCGACCTGAACCACGACAAGTGGATCGGGGTGGGCGGCAAGTTCGAAGAGGGGGAGAGCCCCGAGGACTGCATCCTCCGGGAGACGGAGGAGGAGACGGGACTGATCCTGACGGACTACCGCTACCGGGGGCTGGTGACCTTCGTGTCTGACGAGGCCCCCACCGAGTATATGCACCTCTTCACCGCCACCGGCTGGACAGGCACGCCCCACCCCTGCGAGGAGGGGGAACTGGCCTGGATCCCCAAGGCGGACCTGCGGAAGCTGCCCATGTGGGAGGGAGACAAGATCTTTTTGGACCTGCTGGAGCGGGATGCCCCCTTCTTCTCCCTGAAGCTCCGGTATCAGGGAGACCGGCTGATGGAGGCGGTACTGAACGGGAGATCGATCGTATGACGCCGGTCCTGACGCTGGAGCCCCTGTCCCGGGCCCATCTGACGGAGACGGCGGCCCTGTGGGCCGACCCGGCGGTGATCCGATACACCAATATCGCCGCTCCATGCACGGCGGCGGAGGCGGCGAACCGCCTGGACTGCCTGCTGGACGGCCAGCAGGAGCTGCCCGCCCACACGGTCTTCGCCATTCGGGAGGGAGCGGCATTCCTGGGTCTGGCCGGCTGCCCGCCGGTGGACGCGGCCGCCGGGACATATGGGCTGTTCTACCAGCTGCTGCCCGCCTGCTGGGGCCGGGGCCTGGGACTTGCCGCCGCCCGCGAGGCGCTGGAGCGGCTGGAGAAGCTGGGACCCTCCCTGGTGCTGGCGGATACGGTGGCGGAGAATACCGCCAGCGTCCGCATCCTGGAGCGGCTGGGGTTTGTCCGCACCGCCGTCCACCCAGGCGCCTTCTGCCGGGAGGGGCGGACGCTGGACATCTGGGATTATGTCCTCCGCTGGGATGGCCGGAATGGCTTTCCCAGCCGAATCGGGACGGCGCGTCCCCACACATCACGGAGAAATGAGGGATGATATGAGCGGAAGACTGCTGCTGTTTGGATTTGAGGAACTGCCCACCATCCTGGCGGCTGCGGCCGCCGCCGGCCCCTTCGGGGCGGAGGTGGTGCCGGTGGCCCGGCAGGACTACAACAAGCCCCTGGCGGTGCTGGCGGGCCTGGACGACGACCCCGGCACGCTGCTGCCCTTCACCGGCGGTCCCCTGGGGGGCCGGATGGTGGTATTTTGCGGCCTGGAGGATCAGATGGACGCCCTGCTGCCGGCGCTGCGTCAGGCGGGCATCGGCCCGGACTGTCTGAAAGCGGTGCTGACGCCGCACAACCGGACCTGGAACGCCATCAAGCTCCACGAGGAGCTCCTGCGGGAGCACCAGGCCATGAACGGGTGGTGAGGAGATGAAGCTCCTGATCTCTGCCTGCCTGCTGGGGTGCCGGTGCCGGTACGACGGGGCCTCCAAACCCCTGCCGCAGATCGCCGCCCTGGCGGAGCGTCACACTCTGGTCCCCGTCTGCCCGGAGCAGATGGGAGGCCTATCTACGCCCCGGCCGCCATCAGAGCGGCGGGGAGACCGGGTGGTCACCCGGGTGGGCGGCGATGTCACCGCCCAGTACCGCCGGGGCGCGGAGGAGGCCCTGCGTCTCTGCCGCCTGCTGGGGTGCGAAGCGGCGCTTTTGAAGGAGCGAAGTCCCTCCTGCGGCAGCAGAGAGATCTACGACGGCACCTTCACCGGCACGCTGACGGCGGGGGACGGCGTCACGGCGGAGCTGCTGCGGGCCCAGAGCATCCCGGTGTACGGAGAGTCCCGGGCGGAAGAGCTGCTTGCCCTTTGAACGATACAGACGGCCACGTCAGAGATGGACGGCGCGGCGCCCGGACACGGGGCGGCGCCGTCCGCTGTTTTCCGCGCTTCCGCCGGGACAGGCTGCCCGGTTTACAACCGGCGGAAAACGTGGTAAACTCTGGGACATGGACACAGGAGAGGAGAGAGGCGCATGAGCCGACAGGCAGTCCTGTCCCTGCTGCGGCAGCAGGAGGGCTTCGTCTCCGGCGAGGAGATCAGCCGCCGCCTGGGGATCAGCCGCACCGCCATCTGGAAGGCGGTGGACGCCCTGCGGCGGGAGGGCTATACCGTGGAGGCCCGCACCGGCCTGGGGTATCGCCTGCTGGAGGCGCCGGACGCCGTGACAGAGCCGGAGATCCGCCATTTTCTGGGGGAGATGGACCGGGTAGGCCGGACGCTGGTGTGCCTGGAGGAGGTGGACTCCACCAATCTGCGGGCCAGGCAGCTGGCGGCAGAGGGCGCGGCGGACGGCACCGTGGTGGTGGCGGACCGCCAGACCGCCGGGCGAGGCCGCCTGGGCCGGAGTTTCCAGTCCCCCGGGGGCCGGGGGATCTATCTGACGGCCCTGCTGCGGCCGGCCCTGCCGCCGGAGCGGCTGTCCCCGGTGACGGCTATGGCCGGTGTGGCGGTGTGCCGTGCCGTGGAGCGGATCTGCGGCGCCAGTCCCGACCTGAAGTGGCCCAATGACCCGGTGCTGGAGGGAAAGAAGCTCTGCGGCATTTTGACGGAGCTGTCCCTGGAGGGGGAGACGGGCCGGGTGCAGGACCTGGTGCTGGGCATCGGCATCAACGTCTCCCAGCGGCCGGAGGACTTCACTCCCGAGGTGCGGGAGATCGCCACCTCCCTGGCCCAGGCGCTGGGGCGCCCCGTGTCCCGGCCGGCCCTGGCGGCGGAGGTGATCCGGGAGCTCGACCGGCTCTACGCAGCCCTGACGGCGGGGGAGATCGCACCGTATCTGGCGGAGTACCGGCGCCGGTGCGTGAACCTGGGCCGGACCGTGCGGCTGCTGGGCCCTGACGGCGGCGAGACGGCGGAGGCCCTGGACATCGACGGGGACTTCGGCCTGGTGGTGCGGACGGCAGACGGCGGCATTCGGACCGTGCGGTCCGGCGAGGTATCCGTCCGGGGCCTGTACGGCTATACAGAGTGAGAGAGACAGAGGGGGAAGCGGATTGAAACAGCTTTGGACATTGTTTTGGACCTTCGCCAAAATGGGGGTCATGACCTTTGGCGGCGGCATGGCCATGCTGCCCATTCTCCAGCGGGAGATCGTGGAGACCCGGCACTGGGCCACGGAGGAGGAACTGACGGACTACTACGCCATCGGCCAGTGCACGCCGGGCATCATCGCCGTCAACACGGCCACGTTTATCGGCCAGAAGTACAAGGGCATCGCCGGGGGCATCGTGGCCACCTTGGGCATTGTCTTCCCGTCTCTGGTCATTATCTCCATTCTGGCGGGGCTCATCAACAACTTCGCGGACCTGGCCTGGGTCCAGAACGCCTTTGCGGGCATCCAGGTGTGCGTGTGCGTGCTGATCTTCAACGCCACTCTCAAGCTGATGAAGAACTCCGTGGTGGATAAGCCCACGGCGGTGATCTTTGTGGTGGTGCTCATCGGCAGCACGGTGATGGACATCTCCCCGGTGTGGTTCATTCTGGTGGCCGCGGTCATCGGCATCCTGCTGAAGAATTTGGAGGCGAAGCGGTCATGATCTATCTGCGCCTGTTCTGGGAGTTTTTCAAGACCGGCCTGTTCGCCATCGGCGGCGGCATGGCCACGCTGCCATTCCTCCACGACATGGGGGAGGCCACCGGCTGGTTCACCCAGGCGGATCTGATGAATATGCTGGCGGTGTCCGAGTCCACCCCGGGCCCCATCGGCATCAACATGGCCACCTATGTGGGCTTTACCGTGGGCGGTGTCCCCGGCGCGGTCATCGCCACGCTGGGCGAGGTGACTCCCTCCATCATCGTCATCCTCATCATCGCCGCCCTGCTGCGGAGCTTCCGGGAGAACCGGTATGTGGACCGGGCCTTCTACGGCCTGCGGCCCGCCTCCACGGGCCTGATCGGCGCCGCCTGCGTGTCAGTGGTGTTTGAGGTGCTGACCAACATCGTGGTGACAGCGCCGGAGACCGGGATCGTCAACCAGTTCCAGCTGGGCACCGGCGGCCTGGCGGGGCTGTTCAACTGGCCTGGGCTGCTGCTGGCGGCGGTCCTGCTGGCACTGACCAACTGGGTGAAGCCCACCAAGAAGCTCCATCCCATCGTGTTCATCGGCTTTTCCGCCGTGGTGGGCGTGGTGTTCCGCTTCGCGGGGGTGTGAGGCGGGGCACCGGGGCCCTGTAAAGAAG
>DWYU01000034.1 GCA_019118505.1 Candidatus Oscillibacter excrementavium | reverse complement strand
GTCCCCGGCTGTGCCGGGGACGGCGCTTTTCAGCTGAGGTCAGGACTTCCATTTCAGCAGCAGGGCCGAATTGGCGATCACCAGCACAGACCCGGCGTTGTGGACCAGGGCCCCCACCACCGGGTCCAGGATGCCGGTGATGGCCAGGGCGATGGCGATAAAGTTCAGGGTCATGGAGAAGGTCAAATTGACCTTGATGGTCCGCATCATCCGCCGGGAGAGGGACAGCAGGTGGGGCAGCTCCCGGAGGTCGTCGTTCACCAGGGCGATGTCGGCGGCGTCCACGGCGATGTCGCTGCCCACGCCGCCCATGGCGATGCCCACGTGGGCCCGCTTCAATGCCGGGGCGTCGTTGATGCCGTCTCCCACCATGCAGACCAGCTTACCCGCCTGCTGGCTGCGGTCGATCCAGGCCAGCTTGTCCTCCGGCAGGCACGCCGCCTGGAAGGCGGAGATGCCCAGCTGCCCGGCGATGTGGCGGGCGGCCTTCTCGTGATCGCCGGTCAGCAGCACCGGCGTGACGCCGGCAGCCTGGATCGTCTGGATGGTTTGGACGGCGTCAGGCCGCAGGGTGTCCGCCAGGGCCAGAAAGCCCGCCGGGCGGCCGTCCACCGCGATGTAAATGACGGTGCAGCCTGCATCCAGTGCCGGAGCGGCGGCCTGGGACAGGGGCTCCCAGGGGATGTGTTCCTCCGTCAGCAGCTCCCGGTTGCCGGCGATGATCCGATGGCCCGCCACGGCGGCGGATACCCCCCGGCCGGGGAGCATCTGGAAATCCGCCGCCTCCGGCGGGGCCTCGCCGGTCTCCTCCTGCCAGCCCTGGACGATGGCCCGGCCCAGCGGGTGCTCGGACCGGAGCTCTGCCCCGGCGGTCCAGCCGTAGAGGTCCTGCCGGGAGATGTCCGGCAGCAGGCTTTCCACCGCCGTCACCTGGGGGGCGCCGAAGGTCAGGGTGCCGGTCTTGTCAAAGGTCACCTGGGAGACGGCGGCCAGCCGCTCCAGGGCGTCCCCCTCCCGCACCAGGAAGCTGTGCTTGGTGGCGTTGCCGATGGCCGCCATGATGGCCGTGGGGGTGGCCAGCACCAGGGCGCAGGGGCAGAACACCACCAGGATGGTCACCGCCCGGATGGGGTCCCGGGTGAGGAGGCCCGTGAGGGCGGCGGCGGTCAGGGCCGCCACCACGATCCAGGTGGCCCAGCGGTCCGCCAGGGTCACGATCCTGGCCTTGCCGGCGTCGGCGGACTGAACCAGCCGGATCATCCGCTGGATGGAGCTGTCCTCCCCCACCTTGGTGGCCCGCATCTCGAAGGCGCCGAACTGGTTCACCGTGCCGCTGGACACCTGGTCCCCCGGCCCCTTGTCCACCGGCAGGGACTCGCCGGTCATCACCGCCTGGTTGATGGAGGTGTGTCCCGTGAGGATGACGCCGTCCACGGGGACGGTCTCCCCCGGCAGGACCCGGAGCACGTCGTCCACCGCCACCTGCTCCGCCGGGATGACCTCCTCCCCGCCGTCATGGAGGCGGCGGGCGGTCTGGGGGGTCAGATGCACCAGCTTCTCGATGCCCGCCCGGGCCTTTGCCACGGTCAGATCCTCCAGCAGGGCCCCCAGCTGCATGATGAAGGCCACCTCGCCGGCGGCGAAATCCTCCCCGATGAGGAGGGAGGCGATGAGGGCGATGGACACCAGCACGTCCGCCTTGATGTCAAAGGCCGTCACCAGGCCGATGACCGCCTCCAAAACGATGGGGACGCCGCAGAGGATCACCGCCGCCCAGGCGGCGTCAAAGGGCAGCCGGGGCAGGAGGTCGAAGATGCTGATGAGCAGGGCGATGCCGGAGAGGACCAGGCAGGTCACGTCCTTCTTCACGCCGCCCCACTCCAGAAACCGCTCCAGGGCATGGATCACGGAGACCACATCCTTTCTTATACCTATAGGGGTATAAGTATCGTACACTAGAGAAGGGCCCCTGTCAAGGAAAAGATGCGCCCGCCCTTGCCTTTTGGGGCGGCGGTCCGTATAATGGAGACATCTGAGATTCAGCGCCGTTCCGGCGCGGGAGGGGGATTGTATTGTGGGCTTTCTCAATAAAAAACCGATTATCAAAACCGAGGGCTTTCACCCGATTGATCTGAACGAGGACAATGTCCAGGCCATCTTCAAGCGGTGCTTGGCGAAAGAGGGCGAGGACTTCTATAATGTTCAGGTGGTCGGCTCAGAACTGTCAAAGAACCCTTCGGATATTGTCCGGTTGTCCGGGGAGAAGATGGAAAAAAACGATCAGAATATCCGTTATCTGCTGGGCCAGTTGAAAACAATCCATCTCCCCGATGTAAAAGCAATCACACTGCAAGAGGGTTTCTTCCGATATGACAATCATGTGTGGACGAAAGACTTTAATTTCCTTTTTCAACTCTATGCATTGGCGTTGGGCTGTGCCTATTTCCGTGGCTTTAGCCAAACAAAGGATGGGAATATTACCAGCCTGATAGATTACAACCGTTGTACTCCCACTCTCTCCCCCAAAGACCCGGCGTTCCCGGCGTGGTGGGAACAGCACAAGGCGGAGTGGGAGGCGTAGGGGCGGACCTCTGTGTCCGCCCGCATCCCTCCGCGACAAGCAAGCCAACTGGGCCGGCACGCATACCGGCCCCTGCGGGGACATCCCGCCGGAAAGGAGCTATTGTATGAACCTGCGCCGCTACCGCACAGAGGACCTGCCGGTCCTGGTCCGCCTGTTCGGCGAGACGGTCCGGCGGGTGAACATCCGGGACTACACCCCCGCCCAGGCGGAGGCCTGGGCCGCCGGGGAGGCGGACCTGCTGACCCGGGACGACTGGTTTCGCCGTCTGTACACCCTGGTGGCGGAGGCGGACGGCCAGATCGCGGGCTACGGCAACGTGGATGACACCGGCTATCTGGACCACCTGTTCGTCCGGTGGGACTGCCAGGGCCGGGGCGTCGCCACGGCCATCTGCGGCGCTCTGGAGGCCCGCTGCCGGGACTTGGGATTGGACGCCGTCACCGTCCATGCCTCCAGGACCGCCCTGCCGTTTTTCCTCCACAGGGGATACCGGGTGGAGCGGGAGCAGCAGGTGCCAGTACGGGGGCAGACATTGACCAACTACGCCATGCGCAAGACTCTGAACGCACTCTAAAGAAAAAGAGGCGCCGCAGGCGCCTCTTTTTCTTATCCCATGTTGGAAAACCGCTCCACCGCCTTGGTGAAGCTCTCGATGGTCTTGTCCGCGTCGCCGTGCTGGATGCCGTCCCGGACACAGTGCCGGATATGGCCCTCCAGCACCACCTGCCCGCACTTGTGGAGGGCGGACTTGGCGGCGTTGATCTGGGACAGGATGTCCTCGCAGGGCACGTCCTGGTCCACCATGCGGTCGATGGCCTGCACCTGGCCGATGATCTTCTTCAGCCGCCGGTGCAGGTTGTCCGCGTCCATACATTGTCTCATGCCGACACCTCCCGGATACCCGTTGGGGTATAGGGACATTATCCGTCAGCCGCCGCCGTTTGTCAAGCGCCGGCGCCGCAGAGCAGCCGCAGGGCCTCCACATACCCCGGCAGGCCGTGGCCCCGGATGGTGGCGGTGCAGGCCGCCCGGATGTAGGACACGTGGCGGAAGTCCTCCCGGCTGTCGGGGTCGGACACGTGGACCTCCACCGTGGGGATGCCCACTGCCTTCACCGCGTCCAGCAATGCCACGCTGGTGTGGGTGTAGGCAGCCGGGTTGATGATGATGCCGTCCACATGGTCGAAGTAGGCCTGCTGGATGGCGTCCACCAATGCCCCCTCGTGGTTGGACTGGAAGAAGGAGACGGTTACCCCCAGCCTGTCCGCCTCCGCCTGGATCATGGCCTTCAGGTCCTCGTAGGTCTCGTGGCCGTAGATCTCCGGCTGGCGGATGCCCAGCATGTTCATATTGGGGCCGTTAAGTACCAGAATGTTCACAAAAATCCCTCCAGATGGCGGCGGCGGTGTCCTCCACCGTGCCGCTGTTGTCGATCTCCGCGTCCCGGAACCGCTGGTACAGGGGCGCCCGCTCCCGCCACATGGCCTGGAGATCCGCCCCCTGGGACAGGGGCCGGCCCTCGGTGGGCAGGAGGGAGAGGTCCCGCACCAGCTGGTAGATGCGGCCGTTCTGATGCAGGGCGCCGTAGTTGGCCGCCGTCTTGACGATGCCGCCGCCGGTGAGCAGGATCACGCCGGTGCGCTTCCCGGCCTCCGCCGCCGCGGCAGCCTCCCGGGCCCGGAAGCCACGCTCCCCCTCCCGGGCGAAGATCTCCGGGATGGAGCAGCCGGCATCGGCCTCGATCATCTGGTCCAGGTCCACGGCCTCCCGGCCGGTGAGACGGGAGAGGGCCTCTCCCACCGTGGTCTTGCCGCTGCCGGGCATACCGATGAGGACGATGTTGGTCATCTCCCGCCGCAGCTGGGCCAAAATGCGCTCGTTTTCACTGGCGGGGATGGCCTTGCCGAAGAACCGCTCCTCCGCCGCCACCGCCTGGGCCACCAGCATGGGCAGCCCGTCGGAGCGGGGGATGCCCAGGGATTCCGCCTGGAGCAGCAGCGCCGTGCGGCGGGGGTTGTAGATCACGTCCAGCACCCCCTCCAGGGCCGGGAATACTGCCAGATCCACGGGGGAGGCCCCGTTGCCCGGGTACATCCCCACCGGGGTGGTGTTCACCAGCACCTGGGCGTCCGCGTGGCGGTCCAGGTTCTCGTAGTTGTCCGGGCCGGAGCGGGAGATGACGATGATCTCCGCCGCCCCCTCCTGCCGGGCGGCGGCCTGGGCCGTCAGGGACGCCCCGCCGCTGCCCAGGATGACCACCTTCTTCCCGGCCAGGGAGATGCCCGCCCGGCGGGCCATGTAGCGGAAGCCGTCGATGTCCGTGTTGTAGCCCACCAGCCTGCCGTCCGGCTGCCGGACGATGGTGTTGACGCTGCCGATGGCCTCCGCCGCCGGGTCGATGGCATCGCACAGGGGCATCACGTCCCGCTTGTAGGGGATGGTGACATTCAGCCCGCCGATGTCCTCCCGGCGGAGGAAGGGGGCCAGCTGGTCCGGCTCCAGCTCGATGAGGCGGTAGGCGCCGTTGCCCAGGGCGGCGTGGATGGGCACGGACCAGCTGTGGCCCAGCTTCCGGCCCAGCAGGCCGTAAACGCGTTCTCCCATGGGTCAGATCTCGGCGTAGTTGCCCAGGAAGTGGAAGCCCTCGCAGCTGCGCTCCAGCTCCTCCAGCATGGGCAGGACGCCGGGGGCCTGGACGGAGGCCTCCAGCTCCAGGAAGAAGATGAACTCGAAATTCCGGCCGGTGACGGGGCAGGACTCCAGCTTGGTCATGTTGATGCCCAGGGCCGCCAGCTTGGAAAGGATCTCATACAGGGCGCCGGGCTTGTTGTCACAGGCGATGATGAGGCTGATGCGGTTGGCGCCGGCGTAGATGACGGGGTCCTTGGTGACGCAGATGAAGCGGGTGTAGTTGTTGTCGCTGTCCTGGATCTCGTCGCTGACGGTCTCCAGCCCGTACAGGGCGGCGCAGGGGTGGGAGGAGATGGCGGCCGCATGGAGGTCGCCCCGCTCCGCCACCATCTTGGCGGCCATGGCGGTGTTGTCGCAGGGGATGACCCGGACGCCGTTGAGGCCGTTCAGGAACTTGCTGCACTGGCCGATGGCCTGCTCGTGGGAGTAGATCTCCGTGATGTCCTCCATCTTCACGCCGGGCAGGGCCAGCAGCTCGTGGCGGATGCACAGCCGGGTGGAGCGGACGATGGACAGATTGTGGTCCTGGAGCAGCTCATACACCGCCCGGACGGAGCCGTTGGAGCTGTTCTCGATGGGCAGCACGCCGAACTTACACAGGCCAGACTCCACGGCGGACACCACCGCCTGGAAGGTCTTGACATAGACGATGTTGCCACGGGGCAGCAGCCGGTCGCAGGCAACCTGGGAGTTGGCACCCTCCACGCCCTGGCAGGCCACCAGGCCCGTCTGGGGGAACACCTCGTTCATGTCTGCCAGGGCGGCCTTGATCTGGGCGCCCACACGGGTGGGGGCGGAGATCAGCTCCGCCTGCCGGGACCGGGCCAGCTCAAACAGGGTGGAGAACAGGTGATAGGCAAAACGCTCCTTTTCCCCGGACTTCTCGGTGACCTTGGCCAGGATGGCCCGCTCCCGCTCCTTGTTCAGGATGGGGAGATGGTGCTCGTTCTTATAGGCGGCCACCTCCTCGGACAGGTCCATGCGCTGCAGGAACAGGTCCAGCAGTTGGTCGTCCACCGCGTCGATCTTCTCGCGAATCTCAGAAAGTTCCATGATTTCCCTCCAATAGTAAGTCTAGCAAAACGGCGGCGGTGACCGCCTCCACCACCGGGACGGCCCGGTGGGCGATGCAGGGGTCGTGCCGGCCGTGAATCACAAGCTCGGTGTCCGCTCCGGCGGACAGGCTGACGGTCCGCTGGGGCCGGGCGATGGACGGCGTGGGCTTCATGGCCGTCCGCAGGACGATGGGCATCCCGCTGGTGATGCCCCCCAGGATGCCGCCGGCGTGGTTGGTCTCCGCCGCCACCCGGCCGCCCTCCATGATAAAGGGGTCGTTGTTCTCGGAGCCATGGGCCCGGGCGGCGGCGAAGCCGTCCCCGAACTCCACGCCCTTCACGGCGGGGATGCCGAAGAGGGCCGATGCCAGCCGGTTTTCCACCCCGCCGAACATGGGATCCCCCAGACCGGCGGGCATTCCCGTGGCCGCGCACTCGATGACGCCGCCCACGGAGTCCTGCGCCTGGCGGGCCTCCAGGATCAGCGATTGCATCCGCTCCCCGGCCTGGTCGTCCAGCACCGGGAAGGGCTTGGCGGCCACGGATTCAAACAGCTCCCGGGTGGGCCGCAGGGGGAAGGGCGTGTCCCGCTCCGTCCCCACGGACCAGAGGTGAGCGCCCACATACACGCCCCGGCGGGCCAGGATCTGCTTGGCGATGCCGCCGGCCACGCACAGGGGGGCCGTCAGCCGGCCGGAGAAGTGGCCGCCGCCCCGCATGTCCGCCTGGCCCTTCCACTTCACATAGGCGGTGTAGTCCGCGTGGCCGGGCCGGGGCTTGTCCCGGAGCTCGCGGTAGTCCGACGAATGCTGGTCGCTGTTTTCGATGACGGCGCACAGCGGCGCGCCGCAGGTGACGCCGTTTTCCAGGCCGGAGAGGAACACCGGAACATCGGACTCCTTCCGGGCGGTGGACAGGCGGTTCTTGCCGGTCCGGCGCCGGTCCAGGAAGCGGTCCAGCTCCTCCAGGTCGATAGCCTCCCCGGCGGGCAGGCCGTCCACCACCACGCCGATGGCCTTTCCATGGGACTGGCCGAACACGGAGATTTTCAGAAGATTGCCGAATTCAGAGGACATGGATGTCACCTCCCAGGGTGTTGTAGACCTCCCAGAAATCCGGGTAGGATTTTTGCACACACTCGGCGCCCAGCACCGTGACAGGGCCGGTGCAGCCGGTGGCGGCGATGGCCGCCATCATGGCGATCCGGTGGTCATTGGCGCAGTCCACCGTGCCGCCGGGGAGGGAGGGCTTTCCCACGATGATGAGCCGGTCCGGCTCCTCGTGGACCTCCGCCCCCAGGGCCGTCAGGGCGGCAGTAATGGTGGAGAGCCGGTCGCTCTCCTTGATCCGCAGCCGGGCCGCGTTCACAAAACGGGTGGTGCCGGACCGCACCGCCGCCATCACCGCCAGAGGCGGCAGCAGATCGGGACAGCCGGAGACGTCGATCTCCGCGTCCCCTGGCCGGGCCAGCTGCCAGTAGAGCTCGCTGACTACCTTGTCCCCCTGGCCGGAGTCCGGGTTCAGGTCCCGGATTTCCACCCGGCTATCCAGAAAATTGGCGGCGTACCAGAAGGCCGCCTGGGACCAGTCCGCCTCCACCGTGGCGGCAAAGGGGTGGTAGGCGGCGTGGAGCACCTCAAAGCTCCGCAGGCCCGGCCGCTCCGCCACGGGGACGCCCGCCTGCCGCATGGCCTCCAGAGTCATGGTGATGTACGCCTGGGACTCGATCTCCGTGGAGCTGACCACAGCGGAGACACCGTCCAGCAGGGGGAGGGCAAACAGCAGCCCGGTGAAGAACTGACTGGACACATTGCCCGGCAGCACATACTCCCCCGGCGTCAGGGCGCCGCGGACAGTGAGAACGCCGTCCTTCTGCTCGTAGAAGATGCCCTTCTTGTCGAACAGCTGGAAGTAGGGGCCCTGGGGCCGCTCCATCAGTCGGCCATGGCCGGTGAAGATGCCGCCGCCGGCCACTGCCAGGGCGATGGGGATGAAAAACCGCAAAGTGGAGCCGGACTCGCCGCAGTCCAGCCGGGGCAGTTCCCCGCCAGAAAACCGCCTGCCGCCGATGCCGGTGACGGTGAGCGTGCCGGGAGAGGTCTCCGTCCAGCTGCCCCCCAGGGCGGTGACACAACGCAGCGTGGCCTCGATGTCCTGGGAGCGGGCGATGTTATGAAGGGTGCTCGTCCCCTCCGCCAGGGCGGCGGCGATCAGCAGCCGGTGGGCCTGGGACTTGCTGGGGGGCGGCGTCACGGCGCCGGAGAGCTTTTTCGGGGTGATCTGAAGGTCCATTTACGCCTCCAGTCCCGCCCGGATGATGGGCAGCAGGTCCCCCACCGGCACCTTCCGCAGCTGGCAGGTGCCGATCTTCCGGGGGATCACCAGAGTGATGTCCCCGCCGGCGCGCTTCTTGTCGGAGAGGGCGGCCTCCGCCAGAGCTTCGGCGGAGAAGTCCGTGCCCGTGGGCAGGCCGTTTTTGGCAAGACAGGCGGCGATCCGCACCGCGATGGGTTCCTCCGTCCAGCCCAGCTTTTCTGCGGCCCGGGCGATGACGGCCAGCCCCGCCGCCACCGCATGGCCGTGGGGGATGGCATAGCCGCTGCACTTCTCGATGGCATGGCCCACGGTGTGGCCCAGGTTCAGGAGCTTCCGCTCCCCCTGTTCCCGCTCGTCCCGCTCCACCACGCCGGCCTTGTAGGCCACGCACCGGGCGATGACCTCGCCGGGGTCGGCGGTGAGGGTGCCGTCCTCAAACAGGGCGAACAGGGACTCGTCGGAGAGGACGCCGGTCTTGATGGCCTCGGCGGCGCCGTCGGCGAACACATCGGGGGGCAGGGTCTTCAGGCAGGCGGTGTCGCAGACCACGGCGGCGGGCTGGCAGAAGGCTCCCGCCAGATTTTTCCCGGCGGCCAGGTCCACGGCGGTCTTGCCGCCTACGGAGGAGTCCACCGCCGCCAAAAGCGTGGTGGGCAGCTGGACATACCGGATGCCCCGGAGGTACACGGCGGCGGCAAAGCCCGCCATGTCACCCACCACGCCGCCCCCCAGGGCGGCCACACAGTCGGTGCGGGTCAGGTGCTTCGCTGCCAGGAACTCCAGCAGCTCTGACAGGGTGGAGAGGTTCTTGTGCCCCTCTCCTGCGGGGAACACATGGGAGCAGACGGAAAAGCCCGCGTCCTCCAGGGCGGCGGTGACGGTTTCCAGGTACAGGGGGGCCACGGTGTCGTCGGTGAGAACGGCCATCTTCCGCTGGCCCAGCAGGGCGGCCAGGTAGTCCCCGCACCGGCCCAGCAGGCCGTCGCCGATGGTCACATCGTAGGGGGGCTGGACCCGGACGGGAATGGTTCGAATGGAGTCAGACATGGAAAAACTCCTTTTTCTATAGGATAGGAATGGGGGGGGACGGTCAGTTGCCGCCGGCGGTGGCCTTCAGCTCCCGGCCCTCCTTCAGCAGGTCGTGGAGCCGCTGGGCGTCCTTGTCCCGCAGGGCGTTGCGGTAGTCTGTCAGGTGGCCGATCAGCTCGTCCAGCTCCTTCGTCAGGAAGTCCTCGTCGTCCAGAAACAGCTCCGTCCACATGTCCTCGTCCAGCCGGGCCACCCGGGTCATGTCCTGGAAGCTGCCGGCGGAGAAGCCCCGGCGGCGCTGGGCCTCCGGCGACTTCACGTAAGCGCTGGACACGATGTGGGCCAGCTGGGAGGTGAAGGCGATGATGCGGTCATGCTCCTCCGGCGTGGAGAACGTCAGGCCCGCGAAGCCCAGATCCAGGAAAAAGGATTTCAGCGTCTCCAGCAGCCGCATGTCCGTCCGCTTGTCCGGGGTCAGGATCATGGAGGCCCCCACGTACAGGTCCTCGGTGGAGGCGGTGAAGCCGCCCCGCTCCCGGCCCGCCATGGGGTGGCCGCCGATGTAGGCGAAGCCATACTGCTCCGCGATGGGGGCGATGGCCGCCACCACGGTCCGCTTCACGCCGCACAGGTCCACCAGGATGGCGGATTTGGCGATGCGGTCCGCGTGCTGCCGGACCCATTCAATGGCGGCGCCGGGCCGGATGGCCACCAGGACCAGATCCGCCTGGGGCAGGTTTTCCTCCGTCAGGGGGGCGTCGATGGCGCCGCACATCCGGGCCATGGTCATGGTCTCACTGTTCAAATCCGCCCCCGACACAGTGTGGGCGGTGCGGTTCTTGATGCTCTTGGCCATGGACCCGCCGATAAGGCCCAGGCCGACGATGGCGACATTCATGGCTCACTCCTCCACGGTCTTCATGAAGTCATGGAGCTTCAGCAGCTTCTTCGCCAGCTTGTCAAAGACCTCCGGCTTCAGGGACTGGGGACCGTCGCACAGGGCGTGGGCCGGGTCGTTGTGGACCTCGATCAAAAGGCCGTCGCAGCCGGTGGCCACGGCGCCCATGGCCAGGGGATCCACCAGCCAGCTCTTGCCGGTGGCGTGGCTGGGGTCGATGATGATGGGCAGGTGGGTGAGCTTGCGCAGCACCGGGATGCAGGCCAGGTCCAGGGTGTTGCGGGTGTAGCTCTCGAAGGTGCGGATGCCCCGCTCGCAGAGGATCACGTTCTCGTTGCCGCCGGCCATGACGTACTCGGCGCTCATGAGCCACTCCTCATAGGTGGCGGACATGCCCCGCTTGATCATCACAGGCTTGTCCTGATGGCCCACGGCCTTGAGGAGGTCGAAGTTCTGCATGTTCCGGGCGCCGATCTGGATGACGTCCACGTCCTTGAAGAGGGGCAGCTGGCTCAGGTCCATCAGCTCCGTGACGATGGGGAGGCCGGTCTCCTGCCGGGCCACCTTCAGGTACTCCAGGCCCGTGGCGCCCAGGCCCTGGAAGGAGTAGGGAGAGGTCCGGGGCTTGAAGGCGCCGCCCCGCAGCATGGTGGCGCCGCTGGCCTTCACCGCCTTGGCGATGGCCACCACCTGCTCCTCGCTCTCCACGGAGCAGGGACCCGCCATCAGCGTCAGGTTGCCGCCGCCGATCTGGGTGTTGCCCACCTTCACCACGGTGTCCTCCGGGTGGAACTTCCGGTTGGCGTTCTTGTAGGGCTCCTGGACCCGCTTCACGTCCTCCACGATGTCCAGGGCGGCGATCAGGTCGATGTCCAGCTGGCTGGTATCGCCCACCAGTCCCAGGATGGTGTGGGCCTCGCCGATGCTGGTGTGGATGATGATGCCCTTTTCCTGGAGCCAGGCGATCAGGCTCTCCAGCTGTTCCCGGTTGGGGTTTTGTTTCAGAACGACGATCATGTGGTATTCCTCCTCAATAAGTTGGGCTGGTACAAAAAAGACCCGCAGCCGGTTCGGCTGCGGGTCGTCATGCACTGATAGCCTTTTTTAAGCGTCAGACACGATCACGCACGTTTTCAGCCAAACCGAAATAAGCCTTACCCATAAAGTAGGTAAAGCTAAAGTAACGGTATTCGGCAGAACGGGCGATGTTGATCATGACTGGGTTCCTTTCCGAGTCCTTTGATAAATTCAGAATAGCACCAGAGACGGCAAAAGAAAATTGACAATGGTTCCAAAGAATCGCGCGGCCCGGAAAAGACCTCTGTGCGGTTTCTCCAAATGGACCTTACGCGGCGGCAGGTGCCGCCAGGAGAGCGCCGTCCTCCGCCGGCAGGCAGCCGGCCATCAGGATGGAGGTGGCCTTCAGAATGAACTGCACATCCTTGCGCATGTCCGCCACGCCGGCCATATACTGCCGGTGCAGCGCCTGCAGGGCACCCACCACGTCCTGGCGGGACTTCTCCTGCCGGGGGGTGCGGGTGGACAGGTACTCCTCCAGATAGGCCCGGAGGTCTGTCTCATACTGGTGGTGGCAGAGCATGCTGTCGGGATAGTTCTCGTTGTGGGGATAGGTGAAGGCGTCCGCCAGATAGTGGGTCAGCTTGCCCAGGGTGTAGTACTGCCAGATGGTCCAGCGGTCCCGGCGCTGGAGCCGAGAGATGCGGGAGTAGATGTAGCACTGGGAGTTGGAGTAGTTATGCCCCCGCAGCTTGTAGGCCCGGAGAGAGCCCTTCAGATACGTGAGGGGGTTACAGTCCGGCTGGAAGGAGCCGAACAGGAAGGCGAGCTCGAATCGTCTGGCCCGGAATCCCTGGACATTTTCCAGAAGGGTCGAGGCCAACAGCTTGTGACTGCGTTTCTGCAAGATGCACCTCCGTGGGAAAAAATCAAGAACAACGCAAGTATAGCACGGTTCCCAGGCGGAGGCAAGCAAAAACATTTGAAATTTGTGTGAATAAACCGCGCAAAAAAGAGGATTGTGCCGGAGGCGGTTCTGCGGTACAATAAATCATTATTGACGCAAAATACGCCGCACCCACCGGATGCGGCAAAGGAGGATACCATGACAACACTGACACCTATCCGCCGGGGCCGCTGCGCCGGCATGGGAGATTGGCAGGCCCAGTACCAGGCTTTGCAGATGAGCGCCCGGGAGGCGGCGGAGCTGATCCGGGACAGTGAGCAGATGGCCTTTGCGGCCATGTCCAACTGGCCCTGGGAGCTGGACGGCGCCCTGGCGGAGCGGCTGCTGGAGACCGGCGGCCACGTGGCCGTCTACGGGCACTTCATCCCCGCCGGGGCTCGGCTGCTGACGCCGGAGTTGGCGGGCCAGGTCACCTATGACTCCAACTTCTACGGCGTGGAGCGGAGCCTGGAGCCCATGGGCAACGTCCATTACGCTCCCTCCAACCTGAGCCAGACCCCCGCCTGGCTCCTGGACCGGCACCCCCGGGTGGCGGCGCTGACCTGCTCGCTCCCGGACGAGAACGGGTGGATGAGCCGCTCCCTGTGGGGCACGGCCATGAGCCGGAAGGTGCTGGAGCAGTGCGAGCTGGTGCTGGTGGAGGTGAATCCCCGGATGCCCAACATCCCCAGCGACGGGGAGGCCCACACCCGCCTCCATGTCTCGGAGGTGGACGGGATCATCTACTCTGACCGCCCCCTGGTGGAGACGCCTATCGCGGCGGGAAACGAGACGGACAGCCGCATCGCGGGCTACATCGCGGATCTGGTGCCCGACGGGGCCTGCATCCAGCTGGGCCTTGGGGGGCTGGCCAACACCGTGGGCGAGTGCCTGGCCCACGCGGGAAAGCGGGATCTGGGCGTCCACACGGAGATCCTGAGCACCGGCGTCATGGAGCTGATGCGCCGGGGCGTGGTGAACAACAGCCGCAAACAGACCTGCCCGGGGCGGAGTGTATACGCCAACCTGGTGGGCGGGCCGGAGCTGTGGGCCTTTGCCAATGAGAATCCCGCCTTCTGCCAGAAGGAGATCGACTGGGTGAACGATGCCCGGAACATCGCCCAAAACGACCATGTGGTCTCCATCAACAATGCCATGGAGATCGACCTCACCGGCCAGGTGAACGCGGAGAGCATCGGCCCCCGGCAGTACTCCGGCACCGGCGGACAGCTGGAGTGGGTAGTGGGCTCCCAGTGGTCCAGGGGCGGGAAGAGCATTCTGGCCCTCCGGTCCAGCTACCGGGACAAGGCGGGGGAGCTCCACTCCAAGATCGTGCCCCAGCTGGCTCCCGGCAGCGTGGTGACCACCCCCCGCACCTGCGTGCAGTACGTGGTGACGGAGTACGGTGTGGCCAATCTGAAGTACAAGAGCGTGGTGGAGCGGGCCCGGGCCCTCATCGCCATCGCCCACCCGGACTTCCGGCGGGAGCTGGAGCGGCAGATGCCCCTCTGACCGTCGGTCCGGCAGCCCCGTTTCCTTGGATGACCTGACAAGGCCCCGCCCCCTCCGGGCGGGGCCTTGTGCTGTTTTGCCGAAATTTGCCGCGGAGGCGGGAAAAGGGGCCGGAAGGATTTGACATTCTCCCGCTGTCTCCTTAGAATAAAAAAGTTGAAAACAATCCGCGCCGGACTGACAAGACGGCGTAAAAAACGCGGCGGGGGACCGCCGGGAGAGGCGGCTCATCTTGAAACTCTTGACCCAAATCGGCATCATCTTCGGCATCTGCTGGCTCAGCACCTGCATCGAACAGGTGCTGCCTTTCACCCTGCCTGCCAGCATCATCGGGATGCTGCTGCTTCTGGCGCTGCTGCTGGCGGGAGTGGTGCGGACCGAGCACATCCGGGAGAAGTCTGACTACCTGCTGGGGAATCTGCCCTTCTTCTTCATCCCCGCCAGTGTCAGCATCCTCAACTACGTGGATGTGCTGCGGGACAACCTGCTCCCCCTGCTGGTGGTCTGCACGGTGTCCCTGGTGGCCACCTTCGCCGTCACGGTGTGGGCGGTGCGGCTCACCAGCCGCCTGCTGGAGAGGGGGAAGCGGAGATGAGCGCCCTGTGGGAGTCCCCCTTTTTCGGCGTCACGCTGACGATCCTGGCCTACTGGGCCGGCTGCAAGATCCAGAAAAAAACCGGCCTTGTCATCTGCAACGGCCTGGTGCTGGCGGTGCTGATGATCATTGCCGTTCTGGTGGTGTTCGACATCCCCTACGAGGCCTACAACGCCGGCGGCAGCCTCATCAATCTCTTTCTGGGGCCGGCCACGGTCTGCCTGGCGGTGACCATCTACTCCCAGATCGATCTGCTGAAGAAGAATTTTCTGCCCATCCTGGTGGGCTGCGCGGCGGGAACGCTGACCTCCGTGTTCAGCATCTGGGGAATGTGCCGCCTGTTCGGCCTGGACGACGCGCTGACAGTCTCGCTCCTGCCCAAGTCCGTCACCACGCCCATCGCCACCGCCATCTCGGAGGGGCAGGGGGGTATCGTCTCCATCACCGTGGCGGCGGTGATCTACACCGGCATCCTGGGCAACCTGTGCGCCCCCGCGCTGGTGCGGCTGCTGCGGGTGAAGGACCCGGTGGCGGCGGGGCTGGCCATCGGCGCGTGCAGCCACGCCATGGGCACCGCCCGGGCCCTGGAGCTGGGAGAGACGGAGGGCGCCATGAGCGGCTTGGCCATCGGCCTGTGCGGCATCGCCACCACCGTGCTGGCCCTGTTTTTCAACGTGCTGATCTGACAGAATCCAAAAGAGGTCCCGGCCATAGGC
>DWYU01000033.1 GCA_019118505.1 Candidatus Oscillibacter excrementavium | reverse complement strand
CAGGCCGGCGGCGCCGCCGGCGGCGGCCTTCTCCACCGCGTCCGGGGAGAGGTCTCCCCCCTCCAGCAGCGCGCCCTGGAGGAAGTCGGTGCCCTTCCCCATCCGCAGTGTCCGCACCGCCGTCCGCAGGTTTACCGCGTCCACCTGGGCGGACACATAGCCCTGGAGGAACTTGCTGCCGGTGGCCTCCGCCAGGTCGGCCATGTCCCGGTAGCTGGCCCGGTCCAGCATGATGTCGCTGAGCTGGGGATCCCGGGTGGTCTCCAGCACCTGCCGGGCCTCCGCCACAGCGGATGCCAGCGTCTCCGGCAGATGCTCCAGCTCCCGCTCTCTCACCGCCGTCTCCAGGTCGGCGGCGGGCACCCGGCCCATATCCATCAGCATGGAGTCCGCCGGGACGCCCATGACCTCCGCCTTCAGCAGGGCCTTGGCGTTGTGATAGTCGTATTTGATCTGGAACAGCTCCAGATACCGCTGGTCCGGCATCCCCTCCGCCAGGTCGGCCATGGTGGCCTCCCGCAGGTTGGCCAGCGCCGCGTCCATGGCGTCGGGGTGGGCGGCGTCCAGCTGGGGATACCCCCACTCCTGCAGGAGCTTCACCGCCTCTTCGTCGGTCTTGGCCTCCAGCAGCTGTTCCATCCGCTCCCCGGTCAGCAGGCCGGTCTCCAGGGCCTTCACCCGGGCGGAGATCACCAGGTAATCCGTATCCCGGATGGCCTTTTTTCTTGCCAAGCCGCCTCCCCCCTTACGTCTCCGGGAACAGCAGCTTCGCCACCGCTCCCGCGGTCTGCTCCCGCTCGGACCGCACCAGGGCGTCAAAGGTGCAGTTGACCTCGATCCGCCCGTTCTTCAGAATAAAGCCGCCGGAGAACGCCCGGGTCTCCTCCGACACGGTCAGCATGGCCGTGCCCTGGGCCAGGGCGCTGACATTGGCCGCCACCTTGTTCAGGAAGCTGGCCACCGCGCCGTCCCCCAGGGGCAGCTCCGGAGCCGCCTCCCTGGCCAGCAGCTCGTTGGCCCGGGACACGGCGGCCCGGCCGGCGTCCTCCCGGTCCCGGGGAGAGAAGATCACCTCTTCCTTTCCCGTGGAGGAGGCCCGGACCAGCATGGCCGCCAGCAGCTCCACATACTGCTCTCTCGGCAGTGTGCAGAGCTTTTCCAGCGCCCGCTGGTAGGCCCGCTCCACCAGCTCCTGCTTCACGGTCAGCAGGGACTTGCGGGCCTCCATCTGGGCCGCGCTGATCAGGCGCTCCTCCCGCTCCGCAGCGGCCCGCTGGCCCTTGGCTAGCAGATCGGCGTCCTCCGCCTCCGCCTGGGCGCGGTACTTGGCGCCAATGGTCTCCGCCTGGGCGTTGGCGTCCCCCAGGATGCGGTCGATCTCCGCCTGGGTGTCCGCGTCGATCCGCGCCGTGATTTTCTCGATTCCATTCATCGTGTGTCACCGCCTTTCCGTCGTGGTGCCGTGGAAGGGCCCGTCACAGGGCGTTCATCAGCAGCAGGATGGAGGCCAGCAGGGACAGGATGGCGTAGAACTCCACGATGACGCAGAGGATGATGCCCTTGGACCAGTCGTTGGGCTGCTTGGCCGCGATGGTGATGGAGGCCGCCGCCACACGGCCCTGATAGATGGCGGACCGATAGCCGCCGATGGCCATGGGCAGGCAGGACACGGCGATGGTCAGGCCCTGGGTGACAGTCAGGGGCTGGATGCCGCCGGAGAAAGCGCCCATGACGTTCAGGGCAAAGAACCAGATGACCAGGCCGTACAGGCCCTGGGTGCCGGGGATGACCTGCAAAATCAGGCACTTGGAGAAGTGCTCCGGCGCGGTGGACAGCAATCCCGCGGCGGCCTCACCGGTCATGCCGGTGCCCCGGGCGGAGCCCACGCAGCACAGTCCCACCGCCAGCGCGGCACCCAGAAATGCAAGGCCGATCCCTCCGAATTGTTCCAGAAAAGCAGTCATGGTCAATTTTCCTCCTTAATATCCACATAATTTGTTTGATATGCCAGGGGACGGAACGGCCTTCCGCCGCTCTCATAGAACCGATTGAAAAATTCCAGACACTGGAGCCGCAGGTCGTGGACGTAGCAGCCCAGCAGATTCAGCGCGAAGTTCAGGGCGTTGCCCAGGGTGGCGATGATGACGAAGGCGATCACGTTGCCGGTCACCGCCCCCAGTTGGTTGAACACGCTGGCGATGATGCTGCCCGACAGCATCAGGGCCATCAGCCGGGAGTAGGACATGATGTCGCTGAAGTAGCCGGTGACGCCGTTGTACACCGCGCCGAACACCGACGTGACCTTGCCGAAGCCCTTGGCGTTCCGGCCGGAGCCGATCACCAGCATCACGATGCCCAGGATCAGCACCGCCGGGTACCCGGCCACATTGCCGATGCCCAGCACCGCCAGGCCCGCGCCCAGGAAGATCACCCACCAGGTACCCTCGTCCCAGATGCCGTCCGCTATGTGGCCGTCCCGGGCCTTCTTCACGAAGCTGATGACCATGCCGGTCAAAATCTGGAGGAAGCCCAGCACCAGCGAGCCGATCAGGATAGCCATGGTGTCCGTCAGGGGGGTGAACAGGTACGGCAGGGCAAAGGTGCTCTCCGGGTTGATGAGCTTTGCCAGCTGGCTGAGGAAGTCCCCGAAGAAGCCGCCGGTCAGCGCTCCCACAATAAAGGTGCTGATGCCGCAGAGCACCAACAGGCCGCCCATGTAGTCCATGGTCCCCCGGACCTTCTTCTTCCACAGGAACAGCCCCATGGCCAGCATCAAAAGGCCGTAGCCCATGTCCGCCATCATGATGCCGTAAAACAGGATGAAGAACGGCGCCATCAGGGGGTTGGGGTCCAGGCTGCCGTACACCGGCAGGGCGTACATATCCGTCACCATGTTCAGCGGCCGGGAGAACCAGTTGTTCCGCAGCCGGACCGGCACCTCCGGATACTCGTCCTCTTTGGGATCCTGCGCCTCCCAGGCGCAGTCCAGCCGGTCCAGCACCGCTCCCACGGCCGTCAGCCGGTCCGCCGGGGCCCAGCCCTCGAAGAAGAGGATGGTCCCGTCGGTGAGGAGATTCTCGTTCCCCTCCTCCAGCGCGGTGTCGGACCGCAGCCGGTCCGCATAGAGCCGCAGGGTGTCCCAGTCCGCGCCGCTCTTGCCCAGGGCGGCGGCGGTCTCCTCCTGGCGCCGGCGGTTCTCCGCCAGCGCCTCCTCCAGGCGGCGGAGGTTCTCCGCCGGGGTGCCGGTGAGGCCCTGGAAGGCCGTCACGCTGAACCCTCTGGTCCGCAGGGCGTCCAGCGCCGCCTCCTCGTCCGCCCGGTGGCAGATCAGCAGACAGTATCGCTGCTGCTTGTCCCCGGAGATCTCCAGCAGTTCACTGGCGGTCTCCGCCAGCGCCTGCCGCAGGGCCCCCAGGTCCGCGGCGGCGGGACAGACCCCCGGCAGGAACACTGTGTGGGCCGTGCCTGTCTGCTCCAGGGGCAGGTCCAGCCCCTTCCAGGGCTGTAAAGCGGCCTGCTTTGCCAGCAGGCGCCCCTCCTCCGCCTGGAGCTGGGCGGCGGTCTGCACCAGCTCCGCCACCCGGGCACTGGCGTCCCGGGCCCGGGAGGCTGCCTCTCCGCTGAAAAATTCCGTCTGGGTCACCGCCTGCCGCTGGGGGAACATCCCCTCCCGCACATCGGCGTACTTCTTCACAGCCGACAGGGCGGTGTTCACATCCGCCAGGGCCGCCCGGGTCTCCGCCAGGCGGGAGTTCTCCCGCTCCAGCAGGCCGGCCCAGTCCTCCCCGGCAGTCTCCGGCTCCCGGATCTCCACGCACCCCAGCCGCTGGAGCTGCCGCAGCAGCTCCTCCCGGCAGGAGGCCATGGCGACCACCCGGAGCCTCTTCATCTTCACAATGGCCATGTCAGTCTTTCACAACCCTTCCGACGATGAGATCGGCGGCAGCATCCAGCCGGCTCTCCGCCTCCTTGCGCAGGGCCTCGCCCTCCGCCTGGGCGTCCCGGCGGATCTCCTCTCCCCGGGCCGCCGCCCGGGTCTCCGCCTGCCGGAGCAGCTCCCTGCTCCGTTCCGCTGCGGAGGTCCGCGTCTGCTGCAAGAGCGCAAGACCGTCCCGCTGGGCATCGGCGACGATCTGTTTCGCCTTTGCTTCTGCGGAGGCCTTGCGCTCCCGATTATCCGCCTCCACGCGTGTGATGTTCTCGATGACTTCCAGTGGCATCTATCCTCACCTCTTTCCTGTCATGGGGCTTCTCTATATGTCATGTCTTGGGATTTCCCGGCAGCCGCGCCGCCGGAAAATCCAGATATGGGACTCCTGCTGTGTCGTTCATCCTCTCCAGGGAAATGGTCTCCCCGTTCGCCATAGCTTGGGCAGCTTCGGGGGCTCTTATCCGCGTCCGCTGTAAAACGCGGCGCTTATTTCTCCTCTTTTTTGGCGCTGTGCTCCAGCTGGGCGGCCAGCTCGTTCAGCTCCGTACCCGCCTGATCCATGGCCCGGGGCAGCTGGGTCATGTTCACCTCCACCTTCCGCAGCTCCGCCGTCACGTGGGAGGCGGTGGACTCAAAGGTGGACATCAGCGTCACATACTGGGACCGGAACAATTCCACGGTCCGGCGCAGCTTGGCCAGGGTGTCGGCCTCCAGCTCCGCGGCCCGCTTGTGGGCGTCGCACTCGATGTCGCCCACCCGGTCCCGGAACTGGGCGTAGGACTCCGCCTCCGGCCGGAGCTTCTCCAGCTCTGCACGCAGGCGCTGGGCCTCGTCCCGGCCGGCCTCCAGCTCCTGCCGGGCCGTCTGCTCTGCCTCCAGCTGAGACTGGGCCTGCTCCCGCAGGGAGCTCTCCGCCTCCAGCCGGGTCTGGAGCTCCCGGACCTGGGACCGCAGGCTCTCCGCCTCCGTCTGCAGGCTGTCCCGCTCCTGCCGGAGCTTCTCCAGATTCTCCGCAGCTTCCTTGGAGGTCTGCTCGATATAGTGAATCACGTCCTGCTTGTCAAATCCGCCGAACGCAACGCTTTTAAAGGTGTAGTTCTCCATGACTCCGGTTCTCTCTTTCCCGCTTAAAACTTTAACTTCACTTTAGCACAGAAACTGGTCATTGACAAGGGTTTGAAAATTAACATAAAAAATCCAAAAAAACTCTTGCATTTTGATTTGAGACGTGCTATTATAAATAAGCTGTCCGACAGGACATGCGCCCTTAGCTCAGCTGGATAGAGCGTCTGGCTACGGACCAGAAGGCCGGGGGTTCGAATCCCTCAGGGCGTACCAGAAAAGCCTGTGTTCTTTTTGAACACAGGCTTTCTTGTTTTCCCGGACCGTTTCCCCTGTTCCCAGCTGAAACTCCCTCTTGACTTCTTTTCGATTATCCCTATAATTATGAAAAGTAATTATGTTTCATAATAAATTAAGAGAGGTGAAGCCCGTGGAAATCACGATGATCAAACATCTGCTGACCGCCTGCCACGAGGCGAAGCGGATCACTGAGCTGATGCCGGCGCTCCCCCAGGGCATGACGGCCCGGCACGTGTATGCGCTGGACGCCATCCGGCAGCTGGAGCAGTCCGGGGAGCCGGTGCGGGTCAGCGACATCAGCGACTATCTCCAGGGGACCCGCCCCAGCGTTACCAAGCTGATCCAAGAGCTGGAGGCGCTGGGCGTGGTGCGGAAATTCCCGGACTGCCGCGACAAGCGGGTCGTCCTGCTGGAGCTGACTCCCCTGGGACAGCAGTATTACGACTTCTATGTGGAACAGTATCAGTCCCGGCTGGCGGAGCAGCTGGGGGACCTCTCTCCAGAGGACATTCAGACGACCATTGCGACCATTCACCGGTTCTACCAGGTGGTTCGCAGCTGCAAAACGGAGGAATCGAAAACATGAACGCACCAGAAAAGACCATTGACGCAAAATTGATCCTCTCCATATTGGCGGCGGGGATCATGTCCTTCTCCGGCGTGGTGGTGGAGACGGCCATGAATGTGACCTTCCCCACCCTGATGCAGGAGTTTGGGATCGGCACCTCCACGGTGCAGTGGATCACCACCGGATACCTGCTGGTGCTGGCCAGCATCATCCCGGCATCCTCCTATCTGAAAAAGCGGTTTCCCATGAAGGCGCTGTTTCTGACAGCCATCTGCCTCTTTATCCTGGGGACGGTCATGGCCGCGGCGGCGCCGGTCTTTCCGATTCTGCTGACTGGACGGCTCATTCAGGGCGTTGGAACCGGGATCGCGCTGCCGCTGATGTTCAACATCGTCCTGGAGCAGGTCCCGGAGGAGCGGCTGGGCCTGATGATGGGGATCGCCTCCCTGATCACGGCGATGGCGCCGGCGGTGGGACCGTCCCTGGGAGGTCTGATCGTCAGCAACTGGGGCTGGCGGATGATCTTTGTGGCATTGCTGCCCCTCCTGCTGCTGTCCCTGCTGTTCGGGGCCTTCTCCATCCGGCAGGTGACGGAGACGCAGAAGGCCACCTTCCAGACGGGAGAGTATCTCCTGCTGGTCCTCGGCTTCGCCTGCCTGATCTTTGCCACCAGTCTGGCCTCCGGCTCCGGATGGACCAGCGCGCCGGTGCTCCTGCTCTTTCTGGCCAGCCTTCTGGCACTGGCGCTGTTCTGCCGGTGCAGCCTCCGCGCCCAGACACCGCTGATCAACCTGCGGGTCTTTCGCCGCGGGCCGTTCACGTTCAGCGTCCTGGTGCTGGTGCTGATCCAGTTCGTCTGCCTGGGCCTGGGCTTTCTGATCCCCAACTATGCCCAGATCGTCTCCAGGCAGGAGGCCTTCCTGGCGGGCTGTCTCCTGCTGCCGGGCTGCCTGGTGGGGGCGGTGCTCTCTCCGGTGAGCGGCCGGGTGCTGGACCGCCTGGGGCCGGAGCGGCCCATCCTGCTGGGAAATCTCAGTATCCTCGTGTCCCTGGTATGCTTCAGCCTCTTTGCGGGGGCGCTGACCACCGGCGCGTTTCTCGTGTTCTACCTGTTCTTTGCCTTCGGTCAGGGCTTCTCCGTGGGCACCAGCATGACCAACGGCCTCAGCCACCTGCCTCCGGAGCAGAATCCCGACGGAAACGCCGTCATCAATACGCTGCAGCAGCTGGCCGGCGCCATCGGGACCTCTGTGGTCTCCACCATGGTGGCCTCCGCCCAGGCGGCGCTGCCGGAGGACCTGGCGGCGGCCACCCGGCTGGGGAGTCAGCACGCCTTCTACCTGCTGGCGGTTCTCACCGTTGGCATCCTCTGCTGCTCCATCGGGGCATTCCGCACCGGGCGGAAGTCCCGCTGATCACTTCCGGCAGCGGGAGATCCCCCTTGCCGCGGGTTTGATTTGGCGGAAAATAGGCGGAGATTTCCCGTGGCTCCGCGGACCGGGACGGTGCTGAGCCATCCCCCGGCAGCGCGCGGATGACCGGCGGCGGGCTGCTCCAGATGCCTTCCTGTATGCAAAAAAGCCTGTGTTCGTATCGAACACAGGCTTTCTTCGCTCTTGCGGGGCCGTCTGCCGGACGCCGCGGCTCTCCTCTTTCAGATTTGCCGGCACAGGGCGCACAAGACCCGCCGGGCCGCCCCCTCCGGTCCGGCGATCCCCCTCTATCGGTCAGGCCATGGCCTTCTGGAAGAAGGAGACCATCTTGTCAAAGGGGATGGCGTTCTTGCCGCCGCCGTCATACAGGTCGGTATGCACCGCGCCGGGAATGATCAGCAGCTCCTTGTTCTCCGGGCAGGGATTGCCCTTCATCATGTTGGCGTAGGCGTCCCGGCCCATGTAGCAGGAGTGGGCCTTCTCCCCGTGGATGATGAGCACCGCGGAGCGGATCTCGTTGCTGTAGCAGAGGATGGGCTGGTTCAGGAAGGACAGGGTGCCGATGGTGTTCCAGCCCTCGGTGGAGTTCAGGGACCGGGGGTGATAGGCCCGGCCCTTGTAATACTCGCTGTAGTCCTTCACATAAAAGGGGACGTCCTCCGGGACGGGCAGGGGCAGGCAGCCGCCGGCGCGGCCGTAGTCGCCGCTGCGGTAGATGGCGGTCCGGGCGGCGCTGTAGGTCTCCCGGGCCTGGTGGCGGGCCTCCTCGCTGTCGGCGGAGTCAAAGTAGCCCTTGGCGGCGATCCGGGTCATGTCATACATGGTGGAGACCACGGTAGCCTTGATCCGGGTGTCGATGGCCGCGGTGTTCAGCGCCAGGCCGCCCCAGCCGCAGATGCCGATAATGCCGATCTTCTCCGGGTCCACGTCCTCCCGCACGGAGAGGTAATCCACCGCCGCCTGGAAGTCCTCGGTGTTGATGTCCGGGGAGGCAGTGTACCGGGGCTCTCCCCCGCTCTCGCCGGTATAGGAGGGGTCAAAGGCCATGGTGAGGAAGCCCCGCTCCGCCATGGTCTGGGCGTAGAGGCCGGAGGCCTGCTCCTTCACCGCGCCGAAGGGGCCGCACACGGCGATGGCGGCCAGCCTGCCGTCCGCCCCCTTGGGCTTGTACAGATCCGCCGCCAGGGTGATGCCATAGCGGTTGTGGAAGGTCACCTTGCTGTGGTCCACCTTGTTGCTCTTCGGGAAGGTCTTATCCCACTCCTGCGTCAAAACCAATGTCTCTTCCATGTCGCTTCTCCTCCATTTGCTTGTCTTTCCGCGCTGTCTGCGTTCAGCCGCGGTCCATTTGATAGATCAGATAGTCCAGGCAGTCGATCTGCCGCTGACTGGCGTGGAGCCTGTCCAGCAGCACAGTGCGGTGCATCCGCAGCAGCCGCAGCTGTTCCAGGCGCCTGCCCTCCCGCTCCAGCTGAAAAAACCGCGCGATGTCCGCCGCGCCGCAGCCGGCGTCCTCCAGGTTCTGCATCAGCAGCTTTCGCTGGTCCATTGCGTCTGCCATAACCTCGCCTCCCTGCGGTTTTATGGTAACGCAGAGACATGGAAATGTAAAATACTTAGTTTTCATTTCCAGTTATTCTTGTTTGGAATTTCTGTCCGTGTTATACTGAGAGGACAGAGAGAGGAGGTCATCCCATGGAGATTCGGGTCCTGCGCTATTTTCTGGAGGTGGCCCGGGAGGGAAACATCACCCGGGCCGCGGCCTATCTGCACATCTCCCAGCCCACCTTGTCCCGGCAGATCAAGGAGCTGGAGGAGGAACTGGGCAAAAAGCTCTTTGTCCGCAGCAACTACTCGGTGAAGCTGACCGAGGAAGGGATGCTGCTGCGGAAGCGGGCGGAGGACATTCTGGACATGGTGGACAAGACCACCGAGGAGTTCCGGGCCCTGGATGAGATCAACGGCGGCGACATCCGCATCGGCTGCGCGGAGTCTGACGGGATCAAGTATGCGGCCCGGGCCGCCAAAAGCCTGCACCAGCGCTATCCCAACATCCGCTGCCACATCTACTCCAGCGGGACAGAGGCCGTCAACGAGCGGCTGGACCGGGGGCTGCTGGACTTTGCCGTCATCGTGCAGGAGGTGGATCTGTCCCGGTACAACTACCTCCGCCTGCCGGTCCAGGACGCCTGGGGCGTCTTGATGCGGAAGGACGACCCCCTGGCCCGGCAAACATCCGTCCGCATCCAGGATCTGCTGGACAAGCCCCTGATCTGTTCCCGGCAGTCGCTGCGGGAGGAGATGGTGAAGTGGTTCGGGGACGTGCTGGAAAAGCTGAACCTCGTGGCCACCTATGACCTGATGTACAACGCCTCGATCCTGACCCGGGAGGGGCTGGGCTACACCATCGGGTTCCAGAACCTGGTGGACACCGGCGCGGACAGTGTGCTGTGCGTCCGGCCGCTGGAGCCTCCGCTGGCCTCCCCCATGTATTTCATCTGGAAAAAATACCAGGTGTTCACGCCGGTGGCCTCCCTGCTGCTGGAGGAGCTGAAATGCCAGATCGCCCGGGAACCGGCGGAGTCGTAACGCGGGCGTTTGGGGCGCTCCTCCGCCCGCATCGGCCGGGCCCCATCTCCCTCCCCGCATTCCTCCGCGGCCGGGGAAGCACCGCGGCGGGGAGCCCTGCCGGCGGACCTCCCACGGCCAACACTGCGCAAAAAAAGAGCTGCCGCCGGCAGCTCTTTTTTGACAGGGGCACGTCCCTCACGCGGCCCCGGATTCAATCTGTCTGCGGGGCCTCTTCCCCGGAAGCCCGGGCAACCAGGACGAAGCGGCCGTTGCTCGTGTAGTAGTCGCAGGTGACCAGCGTCAGCAACCGGTCCCCGTAGGCCGCCGTGACGCCGGTGTCGTACAGGGCCGCCTCCTCCACCTGGGCCACGTAGCTGTCAAAATCCTCCGGGGCGGACAGGTCCGCGCAGTAGTAAAAGCGGAACACGCCGGTCTCGTCGGTCCGGTAGACCCGGCTGTAGAAGGCGGCCATCACCTCGTAGGTATCCCGGCGATAGGTGCCGTCCGGGGCCACCACATCGTACCGGATCACCGGGTGGGCCTCCGCGTAGGCCGGGTCGGCGTAGTCCTCCAGGGAGCCGAACATGGTCCCGTTGCGCATACAGTGGCCGTAGATCATCACATGGCTGGAATCCGGGGCGGAGCCCTCCCCCACGAACAGGCAGCCGCTGACCGAGCTGCTGCCGTCAAAGGCCCGGTGCAGATAGTGCTCCGGATCCTCCGGCGTGTACATCACGGGGTAGTCGATCTCCGTGTCCGGGATTTGCAGCCAGGCGGCCATGTCGCTGTTCTGCTCCACCAGGGGCAGATAGTTCCGCTCCGGCGGGCGCTCCTCGCCGCCGTCGTCCGCAGGCGGGGCGGCGGGGATGGCGGCTTCCCCGGCGGCCAGCTGGGCCAGCTGCTCATTGGCCCGGCGCTCCCGGGCGGAGCGGGCCAGGTCCCGAACCAGCAGTCCGGCGGAGACCAGGAACACTCCTGCAGCCAGAAGGGTCAGGACCCGCCGGATGGAACCCCGTTTCACAGGTTTTTCACGCAAGGGGCGTCCTCCTCTCTGAAAAGATGCCGGCGGGGTTCCCCCCGCCGGCATCCGTCGGTTCAAATGGTTTATCTGCGGGTTTTCCGGTCCTCTCTGGGCTGGGTAAATTTTAGCAGGCACAGAACACCCAGGGCCAGCAGGCAGAGGGCCAGCCAAAGGCCGGTCAGACTGCTGTCACTGGTCTGGGGAACGCTGGGATCACTGGGCGTCTCCGGCGCCTCCGGCTCGTTGGGCACGTCAGGTGTGTCAGGCACATCCGGCACATCGGGCGTGGGCTCAGGGTCGGGCTCCACGTCCGGATTGGGGTCCGGCTTTGGACCCGGATTGGGATCCGGGTCAGGTGTGGGGCCAGGCGTTGGTGTAACGTCCTCTCCCTTTACATATACTGATATTTCTCCATCTACATACACCAGAAAGGGAATCGGCGTGTAGGTCCGGTTGCCCAGCGTGGCAGAGCTGCCGGTCACCAGATACCACCCCTCTACCAAGTTGGAGAAGGATACGCTGCCACCTGAAACTCTCCCGCTCTGAGTTTCCGAAATACTCTCCCGGTTCACATATGCGGCCAGATTCTGAGCCGCAGCCCGCAGCTCACTGTTGCTGCTTCCGCTGCTGGGAAGCGTCACGCCGCAGTCTGTAAATTCGCTGGTAAAATTGCCAGAGGCATCCGCCACACAGTAGAGCTGAAACTTCGCATTCCCATAACTGTATCGCAGGGTCAGGGTGCCGCTTCCCGCCGCCAGAACCTGGCTGGACAGCGCCAGCGCGCACACCAGCAGGCAGAGCAGCCGGAAAACGCCCCGTCCCCTCTTATAGGTCGACATCCTATGAATCACCTCGCTTTATCACGTTCTTCTCTTTATGCGCCACCCGTTTTCCAGGCTGTCTCCAGGCGCGGATGGCCCAGATCAGCAGGACAGCCGCCACGGCCAGCGCCATCCCCAGAAGCAGCGGTCCCACAGTGCGCCACAGGGACGCAGGCTGCTCCGGCTCTGCCTCCGGGGTCTCCACCCGGTGCCCCCGCACCAGCAGACGGTGGCTGTTCACTCCATAGGGCGTGCAGGTGTACAGGGTCACATAGTCCTGTCCCTCCACGACTTTCAGATCATCCCAGTCTGTGGGCTCCACCACCAGAATCTGGTCCACCTCATAGGTGAGGGTCCGGTCCAGGATGGACAGGGTGAAGGTGTCTCCCTCCACCAGCTGGTCGATGTCCGTAAACATCTTGGCCTTCACCAAACCTGTGTGGGCGGTGAGGACGCAGTGAGTGCTCTCGCCCCCGGTGGGCAGGCTGGTAGCTGGCCACCAGCCTGCCCCCATCTGAAGCGCGCTTTCGTCTGTCCCCTGGTAGATTGGCAGCCGCACATCAATTTTGGGAATCTTGATGTACCCCATCATGCCGTTGCCCATGGGGTTCAACAGGGTGGAGATATACTCCTCTTCCTCGTCTGACAGCACAAATTGGTCCTCTTTCGACAGCAGGGTCTGATTATAGGCCTCTGCCTGGGCAAAGAGCTCGTCACAGTCCACATCCAGATACTCATAATAGGCGTGGATTTCATTCTGGGCCCGCCAATTGTAATAGAGGTCTGACAGAGAGGGATACAGCAGCAGTCCGCCTCCCGCCAGGAGCAGCAGGGCGATCAAGCAGTTGATCCACCGGGACGGTCTCCTCCTGACAGAGGAAGAGGCCCTCCGGGAATGCCCAAACCGCAGCAGGCGGGCAGAGTGTTTTGCCATTCAGCGTGGAATCCTGTCCGAGCTGTTCAGCCCGCGGTCTTTCGGCGGTTCACCACGAACAGAGCGCCCGCGGCGGCCAGCAGGACCGCGCCGCCAATGGTGTACATCAGCGTACCGGAGCCGCCAGTGGTAATGGTGACCTTGCCCGGAGTCGTATCGCTGTTGCTGTCATTGACCCAGGCTTCATTATTCACTTCCGAACCCATGCCTGCGGTAACTTTGCCCTCATAAGACAGCACGACAACCTCCTCGCCCAGGAGCCCATCAAGGCTGCCATCTGTATTAATCGCACTCAAATTAACCGCCACTGCAAAGGTGTTTCCTTCTCTCAGGTATTTCGGATCGGTAGTAGACGCATCCTCAATTTCATAGTATGTCGGGTTAATTGTCACGTCGTTGATGGTCAGCTTCATTGTTCCATCTACCAGTTCCAGGCCGGTCATGGTGTCCCGGAAGATCAGCATGGTGTGCTCATCAGCATTCGCTCCAGCGATTGTCTCAGGCAGGGACGTTGTGATTGTAAACGGGATGATGTCTCCGGTGGCTACATCACCGATTGTCTCTTTGCCGTTGGCCTCCTTATCGGGGGTGGGGATACTCTCCTTTTTGCCCAGGGTAAACTCGGGAACATCAAACTCTGCTATTTCTTTACCGCCGGTTGTGGGCTCATAGGTCAAGGTTGTCTCGCCATTGGTAGGGGCATCTACGTATCTGTCGGTGGGAACCTTGCTCTGGTCCACGGTCAGACCATAGGACAGCGCTACGGCTTTGCCCTGTTCCACCGGGGTTTTGATGTCCCAAGTGATCGTTCCCTTGGGGCCGTCTTCCGAGTCGTATTTTACAAGATACTTGCCTCCGTCGAAGCTGACGTCATACCCATCGGGAGCGGAATCATCGCGGCTTACAGGGACATTGCCAACCGTCAGTTTCACAGTGTCCAGACCATCAAAGGTGTAATAGTACCCAATGGGGTCTTTAACCGTACCGCTCTGGATTTCGTAGAGGATGGAGTTCTTAATTCCGTCGAACATGCCGTCAACGCCATTGGGAGTATCAGTATATACTTCTGTATAAGTATTTCCAATTTTTTCTAATCCCTTGATAAAAGTGGGTGCCCAGGGGTAATATTGACTACCGTCCTCATTACCGGTCAAATAATCATCCGGCGCATAGGCGTACAGATTATAACCTTTGTCGGCAGCCTGCTGCCAAGCCTTTCCTCCCATGTAGATAGCAGCCTCTAGGCTGGAATAAGGAGCTACAAACGATCCATCGTTCAATTCAATCTTGTTATCGATCGGAACAGGAACAAATGGCTCGATGTCATTACCATCTGTCCCGATATAATCCCTCTGATATGTAGTAATCAGCTTTTGAATACCATTTGCTTCTGCTGTCGCAATCCACTTTGCTGCATCCGTATAGGCGGAATAGTCGTCAACACTAATCTCCCGGTGATACGCCCAGTAATCGTTGACATAGTCAACGGACGCAGCTCTCGTGTTATCCAGATTGACATAGATGCTCTGAGGCGTTCCAGTGCCCCACAAGTAGGTAACGCCGTCACTTACCAGAACCAAGTGTTTATTTGCACTGGTAACAGAAGAGGAGTCTCCTTCCAGCATATCTATGCCAGCCCGAATTCCCGCCTCAAGATTTGTTCCGCTCTTGTACTGAATACCATCAATATAAGTCGCAATTTTCTCACAAACGCCCTTCGTAATTTTAGTCAGCGGATATGTTTCCTGGGCCGTACCACTATAAACAACCACGCCGACCTTGACATCCAAGCCTTTTTCAAGGACCTCGTCTTCCAGGGATGTCAACATTGCTCCTGCCTCAGCTCTGGTAGCCATACTAATGGACTTGTCCAGAACAAAGACCACATCGGACGCAGGAGCTACCTCCGTTTGATTTCCGCCAACAGTCAGGGTAACCGTGGTCTTGTTATTCGTCAGGCCCGACGCTTCCTTGCTTAGGTCCACCGCCATCGCGCTTGGCAGCATGGCACACACCAGCGCCAATGCGGTGAGCATTGCCCAAATCTTCTTCATCTTCCGTGTTCCTCCTCATCTTTTGAAAGTAATGAAAGTATATTTCCACACCTCCACGGCGTGGGTGCATTCTTCAAACAGCCCTCACCCCCTTCTCCGCATCCCAGCCGACGGTGAGCTGTTCGTCCTCCATCATCCGGTCCCAGGCCTGCTCCGCCAGCAGCCGGACGCTGCGGTCGATCTCCGCCTGGGTGGCCTGGTACAGCTTCCGCAGGCAGCGGGGATTGCACTTCTCCTCCGCCACCCGTGCCGTCTGGCTGAGCGCGCGGATCTCCATGGAGATCTGCGTCCGCCGCATCGGCCGCCCGTTTCTGGTAACAAAAACCTGCCCCGCGGAGACTCCCGTCCGCCGGAGATAGTTCTGCAATTCCTCCCGCAGGCAGGTGGGAATGGAACGATAGCCAGTTTTTCCGCCGGGTCCGGCGGCCTTCATCCGGCCGCTTTCCACGGCTGCCACGGTCACGCGGGGCACTTCACCCACCCGCAGACCGGTGAGGACAAACAATTTCACCAGCAGATAGGTCCGCTCCCGGTCCAGGACTCTGGCCGCCCCCAGCAGGCGGAGGTATTCCGCCCGGGTCAGCTCCGGCTGGACTTCGGGCTGGAGCTCCAGCCGGTCCACCAGCTGCAGGTCTCTGCGGTCCATGTGGGCGAGCAGGCCGTTGACCGCCGTCAGATAGGTGTTCACCGTATTGGGGGAATAGCCCCGCTCCAGCAGGGTCCGGCGCCAGTCCTCCAGCGCGCCGCGGGTGACCCGCTTGTCCGCCGGCAGCTCCTCATAGAACGTCAGCAGCTTGTTGGTGTAATTTTGAACGGTGCCGGTGCCCCGGCCCTTCGCGGCAAGTCCGTCCAGGTAGGACTGGATCGCCTCCGGGGTGATCCGGGTCCCGGCAGATGTGTCGGCCGGATGCTCCGCCTCTATGGTCCTCACCCCTGCCACCTCTCTCCAGCAAAATTCCACAGAATCAATAAATCGTCCCGCCCTCCCCAGCGGGAGAACGGGACGATCCGCCGCTCTGCGCGTAAATTCTACAGCCGCCGCCTGGCGGTCGGCTCAAATTGCCGCAGAGGACCAGGCCGTCTGAACCTCTCCTTTCAAGACGGCCTCATTTTCATGCCCAGAGTTGGAAATTTCCGGGAGTTTTCCCTTGAAATCACGTGAGAGCTGTGCTACACTATACATAAATTTATGTAACTTGTACTCGTACAGACGGCACCGGACATGACGATTTATTGATTTTGTTACCAGCTAGGAGACCAGCCCCATCCGCTCCAGGGTGGTGGCGTGTTCCGCGCCGGTGGAGATCAGATAGATGCGGGTGGTCTCGATGCTGCTGTGGCCCAGCACGTCGGCCAGCCTGGCCACATCCCGGCACACCCGGTAAAACGTCCTGGCGAACAGATGCCGCAGGTTGTGGGGAAACACCTTGGTGGGCGCTACGCCCGCCTTGGCGCACAGGGACTTCATCTCCGCCCAGATCTGCTTGCGCGACAGGCCCCTTCCGCTTCTGGTGAGAAAGATCTCACCGGAGGCGATTTTTTGTCTCCGGGCATATTTCAATAGCTTGCGGCACAGCTTGCCCGGCAGCAGGATGGTGCGGATCTTGCCCTTCAGGGCGATTTCCGCCCGGCCGGTCCGGGCCGTCTCCACAGTGACATAGCGGACCTCGCTGACCCGGATGCCGGTGGCGCAGATGGTCTCCAGCAGCAGGGCCAGCCGCTCCCGGCCCTGCTCCCGGGCCGCCGCCAGCAATCGGTCATACTCCGGGCGAGTCAGTTCCCGGCTGTCATCCCGGAACAGGCGGCGCTGGATCTTCAGGAACTTCACCCGGCACGCGTCCCAGCCGGCAAAGGCGAAAAACCGGTTGAGCGCCGTCAACATGGCGTTGATGGTCACCGGGGCGTAGCCCTGTTCCAGCAGGTGCTCCTTCCACCCGGCGGCCAGCTCTTTTGTCACAGGCCGGCCGCCCAGCCACCGGGCGAACGCCCGCACGTCCCGCAGGTACTTCTCCACTGTGCCGGGACTGCGCTCCTCCGCCCGCAGATAGCTTCCGTACGCGGCGATCTGACTGCCGGAGATCTGTCTCTCTCCCATAGTTCTGCCTCCCACAAAAAGTTTTTTCTATTTTATCTTGCGGGCGGCCTCTTATGCGCGGCGGAAAGCAACATCCGGCCTCAAAAATTCCAGGAGTTTCCTCCCTGCCGCTTTTTCAGAGTTCCCGGATCGTTGCAGCGGTGTCGGGGCATACGCGAAATACAGCCTCTTGAAAATCAAAAAGGCCAGCGTTTTGTCTAACGCTGGCCTGCTGCACAGGCAAATGCCCCGGCGGGCTTCTCCTGCGCATATTCCAATTTGTCAGGGACGCTTCCGGACGAGCTCGATGGCCTCCTTGCCGGAGAGGTGGTCGATGGTCATCTCCAGCATGCAGAGCGGCTTCCACTCCCGGTCGATGGCCTGACGGCGGTTCTCGGGAGAATCCTCCGGGGCGTATTTCACCGCCAGCTTTTCGATGGCGGCCCGCTTCTCCCCCTCGTCCTCCAGGACGCGGATCCTGCCGAAGGCGATGACGCTGCGGAAGTAGGTGGTGTACTCCGCCGGGACGATCTGATCCTGGTCGATGACGCAGAATGAGGCCTTCGGCTCCCGCCGGACGGCGTCCAGCTTGTGACCTGCCCGGGCGCTGTGGAAGTAGATCCGCTCCCCGTCATACACATAGCTGATGGGCACCGCGTAGGGGTACCCGTCGTCTCCGGCCAGCGCCAACACACCGGAGGTCCCCCGCTCCAACACCGCGGAGATCTCCTCCGGCGGCAGGGCCTGGCGCGTTCTTCTCATCTCCCGAAACATTCCGCATCCTCCTTACACAATAAAAAAGGCGCCCATTGCCCGTTCTTTCAAAGGCCTAACAGAACGGACCAAGGCGTTTCCACGGCGGCAATCTTGAAAGCCCCCCAAAGATAGCAAATGCGCGGAGAAATGTCAAGCCCCCTTCCGCTCAAAATTCTCTCCGCCCGCCCTTGACAGTCCCGGCGTCTTTCTCTATAATAACTGCTGAACTGGATCTGAAAACCTTGCGTGGATTTTTCCTGATGACGTCATCTTTTTGCCACACAGCCGTCTCCTTACGGCTGTGTGGCTTTTTCTGTCCATTTCAACTGCCCAAATTCGATTTTACCGGAGGAATTATGAACGAGACTTTTATGAAGGAAAAGCCGGTGCTCCCGCTGATCCTCTCCATGGCGCTGCCCATGGTGCTGTCCATGCTGGTCAACTCCCTCTACAACATTGTGGACAGCTTCTTCGTGGCCCAGATCAGCGAGGACGCCATGACCGCCCTGTCCCTGGTCTATCCCGTCCAGAACCTCATCAATGCGGTGGGGATCGGCTTCGGCATCGGCATCAACGCGGTGATCGCCTTTTACCTGGGGGCGGGAGACCGGGAAAAGGCCGATATGGCGGCCACCCAGGGCCTGCTGCTGGCGGTGCTCCACAGCGTTGTGCTGACCATCGGCTGCATCGCCGTCATGCCGGCGTTCCTGCGGATGTTCACCACCTCGGAAGCCGTGGTGGACCTGGGGCTGCGCTACTCGGTGGTGGCGTTCGCCTTCACGGGGATCATCGTGGTGGGCGTGACCTTTGAGAAGATCTTCCAGGCTGTCGGCAGCATGAAGATCACCATGGCGGCCCTGATGTCCGGCTGCGTCGCCAACATCCTCCTGGACCCGGTCCTGATCTTCGGGCTGGGGCCCTTTCCGGCCATGGGCATGGAGGGTGCCGCCCTGGCCACGGGCATCGGCCAGACCCTGTCCCTGGTGATCTATCTGGCGGTCTACGCGGCACGGCCGATGCAGGTCCGCCTCTCCCGGCGGCATCTGGCCCTCAGCCGGTGGATGGTCCTGCGGCTGTACGCCGTGGGAATCCCGGCCACGCTGAACCTGGCCCTCCCCTCCATCCTGATCTCCGCGCTGAATGCCATTCTGGCGGCGTATTCCCAGGTCTACATCCTGGTGCTGGGGATCTACTACAAGCTGCAGACCTTCCTCTATCTCCCCGCCAACGGCTTCGTCCAGGGGATGCGTCCCCTGGTGGGGTACAACTACGGCGCCGGAGAGCGCCAGCGGGTGAACCAGATCTACCGGATCGTCCTCTGTATGAGCGGCCTCATCATGGCGGCAGGCACTGTCATCTGCCTGCTGATCCCGGGCCAGCTGATGGCCCTGTTCACCCAGACGCCGGAGACCATCCAGGCCGGAGAGACTGCCCTGCGGATCATCAGCGCCGGGTTCGTGGTCTCCGCGGTCTCCGTGACCTCCTCCGGCGCCCTGGAGGGCCTGGGGAAGGGCGGTCCCTCTCTGGTGATCGCCCTGTGCCGGTATCTCCTGATCATCCTCCCCGCGGCGTGGCTGCTGAGCCGGTCCTTCGGCCCTGCCGGCGTCTGGAATGCCTTCTGGATCACGGAGGCGGTGACTGCCGCGGTGGCCTATGGGGTCTACCGCAGGGCGGTCCGGTCGTGATCCGCGCGAAATGGCGGGATAACTGAACGAGCGGGCGGAGATGCTCTCCGCCCGCTCGTCTTTCCTTTTTCAATGCCTAGAATTTCAGTTGAAAAACCGTCTCCCCCACCTGGATGGTGTCTCCGCTCCGCAGCGCCCGGGCCATTTCCAGCCGGATCCCGTTGACAGAGGTTCCGTTCTGGGAGCCCAGGTCCTCGATGTAGACCACGTCGTTTGCCAGGAAGATCCGGCAGTGGTGCCGGGAGACGGAGCTGTCCGCAAGGGGGATCCCGCAGTCCGGGTCCCGGCCCGCCACCAGTTCCCGGGACAGGGTCAGCTCCCGGATCTGGCCGGTCTCCGCGCCCTGGAGCACCTCCAGCCGCAGATAGATGCCCGCGTCGCCCTGGGGCTCCGGCGGCGGGGCAGCCGCCGGAGGGGCCGCCGGAACGGGCGTCCTCTTCCGCCGCAGGCAGACCGCCGCGATCACCGCTGCGGCCAGCACGGCGGCCGCGCCGAGCCCAACGGCGAGGACAGCGGGGTTCCCGCCGCTCTGGGCGTCCGGGGCACTCTCGTCAAACGCCGGGGCATTCCCCTGGCCGGCGGAGTTGGACGCCGGGGGCAATCCCGTCTCCGGGGCCGGCGTCTCCTGGGGGGCCGGCTCTCCCTCCCCGCCGGAGGCGGAGAAGTCCACCTCCGCGGTCCCCCGGCACAGCAGCTCTCCGCCGGAGGTGAAGGTGACGGAGACCTGTTCCCGCCCCTCATCCGGCGCCCGGCCGGAGAGGGCGAAGCCGGTGACGTACAGATCTCCGGTGGCCTCCGCCAGGGCCCCGGCGGCCTCTGCCGCCGTGCGGTCCTCCCCCACCACCTGGTGAAGTCCGCCGGAGGCCTCCGTCAGGGCGGCCAGGCTCTCCAGCGCCGCAACGTCCGTGCCGAAGCCCACGGAGTGGAGCATCACATCGGAGCCGTTGACCCGCTCCAGCAGCTCCTCATAGGAGACGCTGGCCCCCGGGTCATAGGCCACCGCGTCGGACAGGACGATCAGGCCCCGCAGCTCGTTGCCGGTGCGGGGAATGGTCTCAAAGGCGTCCAGGGCCTGCTGGATGGAGCTGTGGAGCCGGGTGACGGTCTCGTCCATGGGGATGGCGGCCAGGGCCTCCGCCAGCTGGTCCGCCGACACGTCCTCTGCCAGCAGGGAGAAGGAATCCCCGAAGGAGGCCAGCAGGAAGCGGGTGTTCTCCCCGCTCCCGGCGGCCAGCTCCCGGGCAAAGTCCACCGCCTCCTCCCGGAAGGGCGGCATGGAGTTGGAGTTGTCCACCAGCAGCATCCAGATGACGGGAAAGCCCGCCTGCCGCACTGTCTCCAGTGTGCCGGAGGCGGGAAAGACCTGGCCGGCAATCTCAGCGTCCGCCTTGGTGATGGGCGCTTCCGTGCCGGTGAGATCCACATAGGTATACAGGGTATCCTGATATACAAAGGCCCGCACCAGACGGGCGGCGGCCGCCCCCCCGGCGCCC
>DWYU01000032.1 GCA_019118505.1 Candidatus Oscillibacter excrementavium | reverse complement strand
GCACCACACGGTGCCGGGCGGCTTTTCTGACCGGATTACCCTTACAGGTCCTTCTTCCACAGGCCGTGGAGGTTGCAGTAGGCGTAGACGGCCTTGGCGGTCTGGCCCTCCGCCAGGGCGAACACCGCCTCCGGCGCCTCGTCGGGGTGGAACCAGTGGATCAGGGCGTCCCGCTCCGTCTCCACCACCGCCCACTGGATGAAGTGCTCGGCGGTCATGGGATGGGTGACGGAGCCCACGCTCACCTTCACCAGATTGCCCTCCACGGTGACGGCGGGCACGTGCTTCTCCACGGCGGCGTCGGTGACGCCGGCCTCCAGCAGCTGCATGTCCTCGCCGCAGCACTTGACGGGCACCTGGGCGGAGGTGAGCTTGGTGATGACGTTGCCGCAATGCTTGCAGATATAGAATTTCATGGCGATTCTCCTTTTTTCAAATCCGATTGGGTTCCCAACCATCTCGCGGGGGAACTTGCCGGGGATGTATTCTCTGAGGAAAGATTAGCAGATTCGAATCCTTTTGGAGATGGCAAATGCAACAATTCATAGAAAACCGGGCGGAAATCTGCATCTTCTGGGCCATTGGATGGAGCCTGCATTTTTTGGGGAATTACAGAGTTGACATAACGGTGTGGAAAAGTCTGTGGAGAATGTGCAAAACCCATGGGGCGGGGACCTTCAGCCGGGTGACGGTCAGGTTATGGGAAATTTTACGCAACAACATTTCTGTGAAATTTCTGTAAAGGACGGGAAAAGAGGGGGAGGGGGCGGCTTTTTGCCGGCCCCTTGAACCGGCCGGGAAAATATGATAAAATGCAAATAACAAGTAAGAGGACCAGCGGCGCCTGCCCCCAGACGGCGGCGCGCTGCTTTTATTGTGTCCAGGCCGGGGAGCGGGTATGCGCTCCCCTTCTTTGAGATTTCGGCGGTTTCCGCCTTGACGGAGGAACGCAATGGCAACCAAGAAACAGGACTATGGCAACGACAGCATTTCCGCGCTGAAGGGCGCGGACCGGGTCCGGAAGCGGCCCGGCGTCATTTTCGGCTCCGATGGGCTGGAGGGCTGTGAGCACGCGGTGTTCGAGATCCTCTCCAACTCCATCGATGAGGCCCGGGAGGGCCACGGCAAGGTGATCACCGTCACCCGGTTTTTGGACCGGTCCATCCAGGTGGAGGACGCGGGCCGGGGCTGCCCGGTGGACTGGAACGAGAAGGAGCAGCGATACAACTGGGAGCTGGTGTACTGCGAGCTGTACGCCGGCGGCAAGTACGGCAACGGCGACGGGGACAACTACGAGTACTCCCTGGGCCTCAACGGCCTGGGCGCCTGCGCCACCCAGTACGCCTCCCGGTACATGGACGTGACGGTCTGGCGGGATGGATTCGAGTACACCCTCCACTTCGAGCGGGGGGAGCTGGTAGGCGAGCTGGGCAAGACGCCCCTGCCCAAGAGCCAGGCCAAAAAGACCGGTACCCGGACCCGCTGGCTGCCGGATCTGGACGTGTTCACCGACATCGCCATCCCGGCAGAGTATTTCACCGACGTGATGAAGCGCCAGGCGGTGGTGAACGCCGGCGTCACCTTTCGGTTCCGGAACGAGACGGAGCCGGGCCAGTTCGAGGAGACGGAGTTCGTCTACGAGAACGGCATCATGGACTACGTGACGGAGCTGGCCGGGGAGGGCAGTCTGACGGCCCCGGTGTTCTGGCAGACGGAGAAGAAGGGCCGGGACCGGGCGGACAAGCCGGAGTACAAGGTGAAGCTGTCCGCGGCCTGCTGCTTTTCCAATAAGGTGAACGTCATCGAGCACTACCACAACTCTTCCTGGCTGGAGCACGGCGGCTCCCCGGAGAAGGCCACCAAGTCCGCCTTCGTCTCCGCCATCGACAAGTACCTGCGGGACCAGGGGAAGTACCAGAAGAACGAGAGCAAGATCACCTGGGCGGACGTGGAGGACTGCCTGGTGCTGGTCAGCAACAACTTCTCCACCCAGACCAGCTATGAGAACCAGACGAAAAAGGCCATCACCAACAAGTTCGTCCAGGAGGCCATGACGGAGTTCCTGCGGAGCAATCTGGAGATCTATTTCATCGAGAACCCCTTCGACGCGGAGAAGATCGGCGAGCAGGTGCTGCTGAACAAGCGCAGCCGGGAGAAGGCGGAGGAGACCCGCCTGAATGTGAAGAAGAAGCTCTCCGGCTCCATCGACATCGCCAATCGGGTGCAGAAGTTCGTAGACTGCCGCACCAAGGACGTGGACAAGCGGGAGATCTACATCGTGGAGGGCGACAGCGCCCTGGGCAGCGTGAAGCTGGCCCGGGATTCCGAGTACCAGGGCATCATGCCGGTGCGGGGGAAGATCCTGAACTGCCTGAAGGCGGACTACGCCCGCATCTTCAAGAGCGAGATCATCACGGACCTGATCAAGGTCCTTGGCTGCGGCGTGGAGGTCCAGAACAAGCACGTGAAGAACGCCGCTCCCTTTGACCTGAGCAACCTGCGGTGGAGCAAGGTGGTCATCTGCACCGATGGCGACGTGGACGGCTTCCAGATCCGGACGCTGATCCTGACCATGCTGTACCGGCTGACCCCCACCCTGATCCGGGAGGGGTACGTGTATATCGCCGAGACGCCCCTGTTTGAGATCAACAGCGGCGACAAGACTTGGTTCGCCTACTCCGACAAGGAGAAGAACGACATCGTCAAGAGCCTGGAGGGGAAGAAGTACAAGATCGACCGGTCCAAGGGCCTGGGCGAGAACGACCCGGACATGATGTGGCTCACCACCATGAACCCGGAGACCCGGCGGCTGATCCGGGTGATGCCGGAGGACGTGGAGCGGACGGCGGCGGTCTTCGACCTGCTGCTGGGGGACAACCTCCAGGGCCGGAAGGACCATATCGCGGAGAACGGGTATAAGTATTTGGAGATGGCGGATATTTCGTAAAAGCCGTCAAGGAGGCGGGCTGCTGTGAAAAAGATGTGGGAGACGTGGAGAAAACCTCTGCTGTGGCTTGCTGTCTTGGGGGTCCTTGTGCTGTATATCTGCCAGGATGTGCTTCCACGGCTTCTATACTACTGTGTGACTGTGGAGTTCCTCGCCTGCTGGGGTGGACTGAACTTTCTCCTGGGAGACGGCACGACACCGGATTGGGAAGTAAAAGGCGTGAAGAGGGAACTCCAAAGGCGGTGCAGCAGGCGGCTGGGCGCGATATTCTTTGCGGTTGCCGTCGTGGGCCCGCTGGGTTGGCTGCTGACTGCCTTTGCGGCGTTTGACACCGATTTCATTTTCCTGCTCCAGGGAATTGCCCTGATGGCAGCGGCCATGCTGAGCCTGGCCCTGCGGCTGTTTTGGCCGAAACGTGTGGCCGCACCGCGTTGAGCGTGGAAAACGCCATGGAACGCCCCCAGCGAAAACGGCTGCGTTTGCCGGAGTATGATTACGCACAGCTGGGATCTTATTTTATCACGATCTGTACCAAGGAGCGGCACCAGGAGATCCTCTGTTCCATAGAACCCGCCGTAGGCGGGCGATTATCAATCGCCCGCCCCGGATTTCTCTGACATCCCTGGGGCAGATCGTAGATGAAACCATCCGGGCGATCCCGGACCATTACCCCGGCATATCGGTGGATCAATATGTCATCATGCCGGATCATGTGCATTTGATTTTGTCATTCCGGCACATCGGACCGGACGGGCGGCAGATTGCCGCTCCTACGCCGCTGCCGAAAGTCATCCAGCAAATGAAGCGGATCGCCAGCAAACAGGCGGGCGTTTCTCTTTGGCAGAAGGGCTTCTATGACCATGTAATCCGCAATGACGAAGATCTGACCAACGTTCGCCGGTACATCCGCAACAACCCCCTGAAATGGATACAAGATAAGGACTGATTACACTTGCCCAAAAAGAAAAAAACTGACGAAACCCACCACAAGGTGGATATGTCCAACGTCATCGGCCTCCACGCGGCGGTGGTGGAGCAGCCCATCACCGATACGTTGGAGACCAACTACATGCCCTACGCCATGAGCGTCATCGTCTCCCGGGCCATCCCGGAGATCGACGGGTTCAAGCCCTCTCACCGCAAGCTCCTGTACACCATGTACAAGATGGGGCTGCTGACGGGCGCCCGGACGAAATCCGCCAACATCGTGGGCCAGACCATGCGCCTGAACCCCCACGGCGACGCCGCCATCTACGACACCATGGTGCGTCTTTCCAAGGGATACGGGGCCCTGCTGACGCCCTTTGTGGACTCCAAGGGCAACTTCGGCAAGGTCTATTCCCGGGACATGGCCTGGGCCGCCCCCCGGTATACGGAGGCCAAGCTGACGGCCATCTGCAATGAGCTGTTCCGGGACATCGACAGCGACACCGTGGACTTCGTGGACAACTACGACAACACCATGAAGGAGCCGGCCCTGCTGCCCACCACCTTCCCCAACATTCTGGTGAGTGCCAACAGCGGCATCGCCGTGGGCATGGCCTCCCAGTTCTGCGGGTTCAACCTGAAAGAGGTCTGTGACACCACCATCGCCTACCTGAAGAACCCGGACTGCGACCTGATGGAGACCCTGCTGGCCCCGGACTTCCCCACCGGCGGGGAGCTGATCTACGACGCGGGCACCATCCGGGAGATCTACGAGACCGGCCGGGGCAGCGTCCGGGTCCGGGCGAAATACCGCTATGTCAAGGAGCAGAACCTCATTGAGATCTACGAGATCCCCTACTCCACCACCGTGGAGGCCATCCTGGACAAGGTGGCGGAGCTGATCAAGGCGGGCCGGGCCAAGGAGATCGCCGATATGCGGGACGAGACGGACCTCTCCGGCCTGAAGCTGGCCATCGACCTGAAGCGGGGCACGGACCCGGACAAGCTGATGACCAAGCTCTACAAGCTGACGCCTCTGGAGGACGCCTTTGCCTGCAACTTCAATGTGCTGATCGCCGGTGTCCCCAAGGTGCTGGGGGTGCGGCAGCTCCTGGAGGAGTGGACCGCCTGGCGGACCGAATCCGTCCGGCGGCGGGTCTACTTCGTGATGAAGAAGAAGCAGGACAAGCTGCACCTCTTAAAGGGCCTGAAGCGGATCCTGCTGGACATTGACAAGGCCATCAAGATCATCCGGGAGACAGAGGAGGAGTCCGAGGTCATCCCCAATTTGATGATCGGCTTCGGCATTGACCAGATCCAGGCGGAGTACGTGGCGGAGATCAAGCTCCGCAACATCAACAAGGAGTACATCCTCAAGCGGGTCAACGAGACCGCCGCCCTCCAGGACGAGATCGCCGACCTGGAGGACACCCTGAACTCCCCCCGCCGGCTGAAGCAGATCCTGGTGGACGAGCTGACAGAGGCGGCGAAAAAGTACGGCGAGCCCCGCCGGACCTCCATCGTGTACAGCCACGAGATCGAGACCTATGTGGAGGAGGCCCAGGTGGAGGACTACCCCGTCCACGTGTTCCTCTCCAAGGAGGGGTACTTCAAGAAGATCACCCCCGCCTCCCTGCGGATGGCGGCGGACCAGAAGTACAAGGACGGGGACGGACTGTCCCAGACCTTTGAGACCACCAACGGCGCGGAAATCATGTTCTTCACAGACCGGTGCCAGGTGTACAAGACCCGCCTCAGTGAGTTTGAGGACACCAAGGCCAGCGCCCTGGGAGACTATCTGCCCGCCAAGCTGTCCATGGATGCCGGAGAGAACGTGATCTACGCCGTGCTGCCGGGGCCGGACTACGACGGCGCCCTGCTGTTCTTCTTTGAAAACGGCAAGGTGGCCCGGGTGGATCTGAAGGCGTATCAGACCACCTCCAACCGCCGCAAGCTGACGGGGGCCTACTCCGACAAGGCGCCCCTGGCCTGCGTCCGAAAGCTGGATGAGGACTGTGAGCTGGCGGTGTACTCCAACGAGCGGCGGTGCCTGATCTTCCACACTGCCCTGCTGGCCCCCAAGACCACCCGTACCACCCAGGGGGTGGCGGTGATGACCCTGAAGCCCAAGTACCATCTGGAGACCGTGAAGGCCCTGGAGGAGACGGCCATCACCAACTTCAGCCGCTACCGGGTCCGGAGCCTGCCGGCCGCCGGCGCCCTGGTGCGGGAGGAGGACGCGGAGGAGCAGCAGTTGAACCTGCTGGATTAAAGAATCGAAGAGGAGGCGGCCATGGCCCAGAAAGTAAAAAGCTACGGCATCATCGCCCTGGGGGCGGTGCTCTACGCCCTGGCCTTCGACTGGTTCGTGGCCCCCAACCAGATCGCCATGGGCGGCGTGACGGGCCTGGCCCAGATCGTCAACGCCCTGCTGCCCATGCTGCCGGTGGGCGTGCTGACCATGGTGATCAACGTGCCGCTGTTTCTGGCGGGCTGGCGGCTGCTGGGGGGCCATCTGCTGGTGAGCAGTCTGTTCGCCATGGCGGTCAGCTCCGTGGCCATCGATGTGATCGCCTGGCTGGTGGCCTTCCAGCCCATGGACCCCATGCTGGCCTCCCTGTGCGGCGGCGCTGGAATGGGCTTCGGCCTGGGGCTGGTGTTCTCCCAGGGGGCCACCTCCGGCGGCACGGACATCATTGGCAAGCTGCTGAAGCTGAAATTCCCCTGGCTGCCCACGGGCAAGCTGGTGATGGTGCCGGATATGGCGGTGGTGGTGCTGGCGGCGCTGGTGTTCGGCACCGTCAACGCGGCGCTGTACGGGCTGATCCAGATGTACCTGCTGGCCAAGGTGATGGACGGGGTGCTGTACGGGTGGGACACCTCCCGGGTGGCCTACATCATCACGGACCACTGGGAGGAGGCGGTCCGGGGCCTGCTGGACATGGAGCGGGGCGTGACGCTGCTCCAGGGCCAGGGGGCCTACACCGGCGCGGAAAAGCGGGTGCTGCTGGTGGCCTTCAAGCAGCGGGAGATCGTGCCCATCAAGCGGATGCTGCGGGAGATCGACCCCACGGCCTTTTTCATCGTGTGCGACGCCCACGAGGTGCTGGGCGAGGGATTTGGGGACTATCAAAAGGAGGAGATCTGACATGACGGATTTCAAAAAGGTGCAGGCCAATCTGGAGGCCCGGGGCTACACGGTCCGCACCTTCGCCACGGCGGCGGAGGCGGCGGACTACCTGGACGGAGCCATCGACGGCAAGACGGTGGGCTTCGGCGGTTCCGCAACCCTGGACGCCCTGGGGATCTACGACCGGCTGGAGAGCCACAACACGGTCATCTGGCACTGGAAGCAGCCGGCGGACGAGGCCCGGAAGGCGGCCATGCAGACCCAGGTGTACCTGACCTCCGCCAACGCCCTGGCGGAGACCGGGGAGATTGTCAACATCGACGGCACCGGCAACCGGGTGTCTGCCACCCTGTTCGGCCACGAGAAGGTGATTTTTGTCATCGGCCGCAACAAGCTGGCGGCCACCTATGAGATGGCAGTGGACCGGGCCCGGAATGTGGCTGCGCCCCAGCGGGCGAGGCAGCTGGGAAAAAAGACCCCCTGTGCGGTGAAGCTGGACCGCTGCTACGACTGCAAGAGCCCGGAGCGGATCTGCCGTGGGATGGTGACTCTCTGGGGCCCCATGCTGGGCATGGAGGGAGAAGTCCTGCTGGTGGATGAGGATCTGGGCCTGTAAGGCCCGGCCCCAAATCCTGATGAGAGGAGGCGATGGACCGTGAAGCTGCACCGGCTGCTGTGCCTGCTGTGTGCCTGCCTGACACTGACGGGCTGCGGCGCCCTGCTGGAGCGGGAGTACGTCACTGTGGAGCCCCACAGCAGCAAGTTCTGGGAGAGCGAGGCCGCCGGGACCCTCCGGGCGGAGAACTATCAGGACATTGTCAACGACCTGCTGATCCTCATCGGCCAGCACACCGAGGGCGCCACGGTCCGCCTCTACAACTACGAGGACGATGTGACGGTGGCGGACGCCTTGGAGCAGGCCACCACTGAGGTCCAGCAGGAGACGCCCATGGGGGCCTATGCGGTGGAGTATATCACCGCCTCCAGCCGGGCCCAGCGGGGCTACTATGAAATCAGCATCCAGATCAGCTACCGCCGCACGGCGGAGCAGATCCAGGCGGTGGTGAACGCCACCAGCATGGAGGCCCTGTCCTCTCTGCTGGAAACCGCCCTGGACGAGGGGCGGACCGAACTGGCGGTGCGCATCGGCTACTGGGGTGAGGACGACCAGGCCCGGGTGGAGGAGACCGTGGCCCAGCTGCGGGAGGAGCGGGGCCTGACGGAGACACCGCCCTGGACCATCTCCTACTATCCCGCAGAGGGGCCGGTGGGCCTGATCGAATTTGTGATGGGCGGCCAGGAACTGCCGGCCTCCGGAGAAAATGGAGAAAATCTTGCAGAAGAGTCTTGACAAGCGGGTGTTTCTTTGTTAAAATACCCCTTGTTCCGCGGGCATAGCTCATCTGGTAGAGCGCCACCTTGCCAAGGTGGAGGTAGCGAGTTCGAGCCTCGTTGCCCGCTCCATTTGAAACAGGACACCCAGAGTTGGGCGTCCTGTTTTTTCATTAGAAGGCGAACTCGCTGCCTCCACCCCGCGCCGGAGGCGCGATTCAATCAAGAGGTGAGGCAGGGTTCCTGCGAATGGCGGGGAGCCGTTCGCGGGATGCCGGGAAGCGAGTTCGAGCCTCGTTGCCCGCTCCATTTGAAATAGGACACCCAAAGTTGGGCGTCCTGTTTTTTCATTAGAAGGCGAACTCGCTGCCTCCACCCCGCGCCGGAGGCGCGATTCAATCAAGAGGTGAGGCAGGGCTCCTGCGAATGGCGGGGAGCCATTCGCGGGATGCCGGGTAGCGAGTTCGAGCCTCGTTGCCCGCTCCAAAAAGAAGGACACGACATTTCGTCGTGTCCTTCTTTTTGGATTCCGTGGGAAATTGAAATGCTCGGCGGAAGTCAATTCCGCCTTCGCCAAGGTTTTGCCTCCGGCAAAACGCTTGTACGGCGCAAGCGCCGCCCCATCTGCGATGGGGCCCCGTGGAGCAGCTGACCGCTTTATCCCAGTAGCAGTTTGTCG
>DWYU01000006.1 GCA_019118505.1 Candidatus Oscillibacter excrementavium | reverse complement strand
GCCCCATCCAGCAGGCCGACGAGGGCGTCGGCCCCTACGGGCGGGCGGCAGGCCAATCGTATAATCCCAGAGCCAACGGGCGGACACACAGGTCCGCCCCTGCGGTCCTATCGAAGGCCCTTACGGCTCCGCCGCTTCGGTGGAAGGCTCTTCCTCCTCGTGCTCCGTCAGGGCCATGGAGATCACCTGATCTCCCTCCTCCTTGAACCGCATGACGATGACGCCCTGGGTGGCACGGCCGGCGACGCGGATATTTTCCACAGGGGTGCGAATCAGGATGCCCGCCTGGGTCACCAGCAGCAGGTCCTCAGTACCGTCCACCACCTTGATGCCCACCACGGGGCCGGTCTTGTCCGTCACCATGTAGTTCTTGATACCGAGACCGCCCCGGTTGGTGATCCGGTACTCCTCCACCGGCGTCCGCTTGCCGTAGCCGTTCTCTGTGATGGAGAGGACCTCGTGGTCCGGCTTCGCCCGGGCGGCGCCCACCACGTAGTCACCCTCCCGCAGGCGGATGCCCCGGACGCCCACAGCGTCCCGGCCCATGGGCCGCACGTCGTTTTCGTCAAAGCAGACCGCCTGGCCGTCGTGGGTGGCGATGAGGATCTTCTGGTTGCCGTCGGTCTCCCGGACGGCGATCAGCTGATCGCCGTACTCCATCCGCAATGCCCGGATGCCGTTGTTCCGCAGGTTCTTCAAGGTGTTGGCGGGCAGGCGCTTCACGGTGCCGTTCCGGGTCACCATGAAGAGGAACCGGCCGTCGTCCTCAATGGACCGGGTGTGGATCATGGCCTGGATCCGCTCGCCCTGCTCCACCTGAAGGATATTGACGATGTTCGTCCCCTTGGCGGCCTTGCCGGACTCGGGGATCTGGTAGCCCTTCTTCCGGTAGACCTTGCCGGTGTCGGTGAAGAAGAGGATATAGTCGTGGGTGGAGGCGGTGAACACCTCGGCCACGGAGTCCTCCTCCCGGGTGGTGATGCCCTTGCGGCCCTGTCCGCCCTTGCCCTGGGCCGCATACTCGCTGACCGGCGTCCGCTTGATGTAGCCCGCCTGGGTCAGGGTAAAGACGCACTCCTCCTCCTCAATCAGGTCCTCGATGTCGATCTCATCCTCCACGTCCTGGATCTCCGTCATCCGGTCATCGCCGAACTTGTCGGAGATGGCCTGGAGCTCCTCCTTCAAGATCTGGCGGACCAGGCCGTCGTCGGAGAGAACCTTGTTATAGTAGGCGATCCGCTCCTCCAGCTCCTTGTACTCCGCCTCCAGCTTCTCCCGGTTCAGTCCCTGGAGGGCGATGAGCCGCATGTCGCAGATGGCCTGGGCCTGGACATCGTCCAAGCCGAACCGGGCCATCAGATTCTCCTTAGCGTTGTCGTAGCTGGAGCGGATGATCTTGATGACCTCGTCGATATTGTCCTGGGCGATCAGCAGGCCCTCCAGCAGGTGGGCCCGCTCCTGGGCCTTTTTCAGGTCATATCTCGTCCGTCGGACGATGATCTCCTCCTGGAAGGTGAGATACTCGTCGATGATGTGCCGCAGGGAGAGGATCTTGGGCTGGGACTGGTTGTTCACCAGGGCCAGCATGTTGATGGCAAAGCTGGTCTGCAGCTGGGTCTGGGCGAATAGGCGGTTCAGCACCACCTGGGGGTTGGCATCCCGCTTCAGCTCGATAACGATCCGCATGCCGTCCCGGTCAGACTCGTCCCGGATATCGGAGATACCCTCCAGCCGCTTGTCCTCCACCTGCTCCGCCATGTTCTTGATCAGCATCCGCTTGTTCACCTGATAGGGAATCTCGGTGATGACGATGCGGGTGCGGTCCTTGTTGAACTCCTCAAACTCATGGCGGGCCCGGATCACCACCCGTCCCCGGCCGGTGGCGTAGGCCTGACGGATGCCGGATCGGCCCATGATGATGCCCCGGGTGGGGAAGTCCGGTCCCTTGATGTACTGCATCAAATCGGAGAGCTGGGCCTCCGGGTTGTCCAGCACACAGATGCAGGCGCCGATCACCTCTTTCAGGTTGTGGGGCGGGATGTTGGTGGCCATGCCCACGGCGATGCCGCTGGAGCCATTCACCAGCAGGTTGGGGAACCGGGAGGGAAGGACCCGGGGCTCTTTTCTCGTCTCATCGAAGTTGGGGTCCCAGTCCACAGTGTCCTTTTCAATATCCCGGAGCATCTCGTCGGAGAGCTTGGCCAGCCTGGCCTCCGTGTACCGGTAGGCCGCCGGGGGATCGCCATCCACGGAACCGAAGTTGCCGTGGCCGTCGATCAGGGGATAGCGCATGGAAAAGTCCTGGGCCAGGCGGACCAGGGCGTCGTACACGCTGGCGTCGCCGTGGGGGTGATACCGGCCCAGCACATCGCCCACGCAGGTGGCGGACTTCTTAAAGGGCTTGTCGCTGGTGAGGCCATCCTCGTACATGGCGTACAGAATCCGGCGGTGTACGGGCTTCAGGCCGTCCCGCACATCCGGCAGGGCCCGGCCCACGATGACGCTCATGGCGTACTCGATATAAGATTTCTCCATCTCGGGGACCAGCGGTGAATTCACGATCCTTTGATCGGGAAACCGGATCTCCTCAGGATCATATTGGGGCTTTTTACTCATGGGTCAACTACCTTTCTTCAAGGGTTGTATTCAGGTGTTCTCCGGCGGCTGTAAGACTCCGGACGTTTTCCTCGGTAAGGGGGAGATAGGTGAGTCCCAGTTCCTGAGAACCATGCAGGGTCTCGTTCAGCCAAGTGAGATAGACGGACTGGTCCACCGGTTCCACAGCATCCCACTGGCTGCTGTCCAGCTCCGCCGGATAGATGTAGTAGACGATCCCGGCGCCGCTGGTGTCGATCTCCCGAGGGAATCCATCTGCCGGAATATCGGAGTCCCATGCATCCAGGGCGCCTACTTCCTCATAGCTGTCGCTCTCCGGCAGGTAGCGGTAGAGAAAGAAGGGCCACTGACGGCCGCCTTTTCCCTGGTTGTGGCTCCAATCCTCCCGGACGGCGCCGTTTTCGTAAAAGGCCAGGGCGGGGTTGGCAAATTCCGTGGTTTTCAGGCCGCCGGATGGATCCCAGGAGGAAACCAGGCCCCGCTGCCCGGCAGTGCTGGTCGTGAGGTACCGGAGCACCAGTTCCTCCTCACCGTCTCCGTCCACATCCGCCACAGAAAACAGATTTTCCTCCATTGTTCCAAGAGGGCCACCGTATTCCGGGTCAAAATCCGCGGAGCAGTCTGTACCGTCCGGCAGCGTATAATCATTCATCAGCTTCTCCAGCGCCTGGGCATAGGCCTCCCGGGCACTGGCAGGCATCGGAGATTCTTCTTCAGATTCAACAGGGTCCGTCTCTGAAACAGCCGGTTCACGGTCCCCTCCGCATCCGGCCAGCAGGAGTACGGCCAGAACCGCACCCCACAGCCGTCCTTCCTTCTTCATCTTTTCTCAATAGTCCAGGTTCACCGCGTATTTGGCGTTGCGCTCGATGAACTCCTTCCGGGGCTCCACCTTCTCACCCATCAGAACGGTGAAGGTCTCGTCCGCAGCCACCGCGTCATCCAGAGTGATCCGCCGGAGGGTCCGGGTGGCGGGGTCCATGGTGGTCTCCCACAGCTCGTGGGGGTTCATCTCGCCCAGGCCCTTGAACCGGGAGATGTCGATCTTGGCGTTGGGGTTGTCGCCCCGCATCTCAGCGGCGATCTGCTCCCGCTGGACGTCGTCAAAGGCCACCCGGGTGGTCTTGCCCCGGGTCAGCTTGTACAGGGGCGGTACGGCGGAGTAGACGTAGCCGTGCTCGATCAGGGGACGCATGAACCGGAAGAAGAAGGTCAGCAGCAGCGTCCGGATGTGGGCACCGTCCACATCGGCATCCGCCATGATGATGACCTTGTGATAGCGCAGCTTGTTCAGGTCGAACTCGTCCCCGATGCCGGCGCCCAGGGCGGTGATGACCGGCTGGAGCTTGTCGTTTCCGTAGACCTTGTCCGCCCGGGCCTTTTCCACGTTCAGCATCTTGCCCCACAGGGGGAGGATGGCCTGGAACCGGGAGTCCCGCCCCTGGGTGGCGGAGCCGCCTGCGGAGTCGCCCTCCACGATATAGATCTCTGTCAGCTCCGGGTTGTTCTCATTGCAGTCCCGCAGCTTATCCGGCATGGCGGCGCCGCCCAGGGCCGTCTTGCGGCGGATGGACTCCCGTGCCTTCTTGGCGGCCTCCCGCGCCCGGTTGGCGGTGAGGGCCTTGTCCAGGATCATCCGGCCCACCTGGGGATTCTCCTCCAGGAAGATCTCCAGCTTTTCGGAGACGATGTTGTTCACCAGGGTGCGGATCTCGCTGTTGCCCAGCTTGGCCTTGGTCTGGCCCTCAAACTGGGCCTCCGTCAGCTTCACGGAGATGACGCAGGTCAGGCCCTCCCGGCAGTCCTCGCCGGAGACCTTTTCATCGTCCTTCAGCAGCTTGATCTTCCGGCCGTAGGCATTCAGCACATTGGTCAGTGCCCGCTTGAAGCCCTCCTCGTGCATACCGCCCTCCGGGGTGTGGACGTTGTTGGCAAAGGAGAGGATGAACTCGTTATAGCCGTCGTTGTACTGCATGGCCACTTCCGCCACGGAGTCCTCCCGGGCGCCGGACATGTAGATCACATTTTCATGGAGCACATCCTTGTTGCGGTTCAGCCAGGTGACGAACTCCCGGATGCCGCCCTCGAAGCACATATTGTCCTCCTGCTCCATGCCGGGGCGTTTGTCCACGGTGCGGATCCGGAGGCCGGCGTTCAGGAAGGCCTCCTCCCGCATCCGGGTGTGGAGGGTGTCGTAGCTGTACTCCGTATCCTCGAACATCTCCGGGTCCGGCTTGAAGGTGACGGTGGTGCCGGTGTGGTCCGTTTCGCCCACAACGGTCATGGGCTCCGTCACATTGCCCCGGGAGAACTTCATCTCATAGATCTTGCCGTCCCGGTGGACCTGGACCACCAGCCACTCGGACAGGGCGTTCACCACGCTGGCGCCCACGCCGTGGAGGCCGCCGGAGACCTTGTAGCCTCCGCCGCCGAACTTGCCGCCGGCGTGGAGGACGGTGTACACCACCTCCAGGGCGGGCTTGCCGGTCTGGGCCTGGATGTCCACGGGGATGCCGCGGCCGTTGTCCACCACGGTGATGGTGTTCCCCTCGTTGATCTGCACCAGAATGTCGGTGCAGTAGCCGGCCAGCGCCTCGTCGATGGCGTTGTCCACGATCTCATAGACCAGGTGGTGCAGGCCGGAGGTGGAGGTGGAGCCGATATACATGCCGGGCCGCTTGCGGACGGCCTCCAGGCCCTCCAGGACCTGGATCTCCGACGCGTCATACTCGTTGCTTGCGTCCACCGCAGTGGAGTTCAACAGTTCATTGTCTGCCATGCAGAGTCTCCTTTCAGGATTTTTCATTCGCTCCAAGGCAAGAAGAGCTGGGCCGGAGCCCTTTCCGGCCCGGCTCTCCTTGCCCTGAACAATGGGTTTTCTATTTGATCAAACAGATGCCTCCGGATTGCCGGCGCGGCATCGAGGTGATCCTCGCAAGATCACCACCGAATGCTTTGCTACAGCTCCAGTCCCGCGCTCTCCGCCCGCTTTTGCAGGGTGGTGGAGTTCAGCTGGCTCAGGTACACGATCTGCCGGTGGTAGGGGTGGTCGCAGACCACGAAGGACTTGGGGATCTCGCCGGAGATGTCCAGCACCACGCCCTCTTTTTCCGCTGCCGCCAGATACTCACGGGTCCGTTTGCCGTAGCTGCACTTGTCCAGATCGAAGATGCCGATGATCCGGCGGTCCGGGAGGATTTCGTTTTGGCCGATGTGGAGGTACATGGGGGCTCCTTTCAGGGGGGTGCGTCCTTCCCGTGGCGGGGGGCCGCCGTTCGGCGGCCCATCCAATCTCTACAGTTTGGAAATCCAATCACCACCGGGCCAGACACAAAGCGGTGTTCATCACCCGATGGCGCCCTGTTTCACATGGAACACCTTCCCGCCCAGCATTTGGGGCAGCCGGTCATCCTCACAGCAGGTGATGAACACCTGCCCTCCCGCGATGCGGTTTAGGACAAATTCCTGCCGCCGGGGGTCCAGCTCGCTCAAGACGTCGTCCAGCAGCAGCACCGGATACTCGCCGGTGGCGTTCTGGTAGATCTCCCGCTCCGCCAGCTTCAGGGCCAGGGCGGCCGTGCGGGTCTGCCCCTGGGAGGAGTAGGACTTGGCCTCCCGGCCATCGATGGTGATGAACAGATCGTCCTTGTGGGGGCCGGACAGGCACATCCGGCTAGCCCGCTCCGCCGCCTGGTGGGACTCCATATGGCTGCGGAGCTGTTCTGTCAGGACCTCCACATCCGCCGCCAGATCCGTGACGGAGGAGACGGTCCGGTAGGTGATCTCCAGCTGTTCCTTTCCGCCGGAGCACTCCCGGTGATGGCGGGCGGCATCCCGATTCAGCGCCTGGGCAAACTGCTGGCGGTAGTGGATCAGCACCGCGCCGAAGCGGACCATCCGCTCGTTGAAATCCGGCAGCAGATCCAGGAGATCCGGCCGCTCGTCGCTGTCCCGCAGGATGCGGGTCTTGTGCTCATAGAGCCGGTGGTACTCCGCCAGGGCCGCCGCGTAGCGGGGCCGCAGCTGGCAGAGAGCCGTATCCATGAACCGCCGGCGGGCGGCGGCGCCCTCCCGGATGAGATACAGATCCTCCGGACAGAAGAACACCGTGTGGTACACCTGGCTCAGGGCAGCGCTGTTTTTTGCCGGCACCTGATTCACCCACATCTTTCGCCGCCGGTCCCGATACAGCTCCACCCGGGTCCGGAACTCCCGGTCTCTGGACAGGACCCTGCTCTCCAGAACGGCGGCAGAGGCGTCAAAGCCGATCATCTCCCGGTCCGTTCTGGCCCTGGGGGATTTCCCGCAGGAGAGATAGACGATGGCCTCCAGCAGGTTGGTCTTGCCCTGGGCGTTCTCTCCGAAGATCACATTGCAGGACGGGTCAAAGGAGATCTGCTGATGCTGATAGTTGCGGAACTGCTGGAGCCCCAGCTCAAGAATCTGCATAGGACACCGTGTAATGGGTCCCCTGAAAGACCACGTCGTCCCCCGGGCGGATCTTTTTGCCCCGCATGGTGCAGACCTCTCCGTTGACGGTGACTTCCCCCGCCTGGACGCGCTCCTTGGCCTCGCCGCCGGAGGACACCAGATTGGCGAATTTCAGCAGATCCTGGAGCTTGATGAACTCCGTATGAATGATGATGTTCTCCATCTGCTCACTCCGCGCTCTTCAGCCGCACCGGCAGCACCATATAAAGGAAGTTCTCCTCGCCCTCCGTGGGAACGATGATGGCGGGGGAGACGCCGGTGTTCAGCTCGATCTTCACCGTGTCCGCCGGGGCGTACCGCAGGGCCTCCATCAGATACCGGTTGTTGAAGCCGATCTCCAGCCCGCCGCCGTCACCGGAGAGCCGGCAGATGTCCTTGGCCTCGCCGCTGCCGGTCTTGGCGGACAGCAGCACTTTGTCGTGCTCAAACAGGCACCGGACCGGGCTCTTCTGCTTTTCCGAGATCACCACGCTGACTCGGTCGATGCTCTCGATCAGGGCCTTGGTGTCCGCCACCACGGTGATGGGGTTCTTCCGGGGGATGGCGTTCTTGTAGTCCAGGAACTCCCCCTCCAGCCGGCGGCAGATCAGCTCCGTGTCCCCCACCTCAAAGAGAATGTGGCTCTTGCCCAGGGTCACGGTGGCCAGGTCCTCCACGTCGGAACAGATGTTCTTCACCTCGTTCAGGGCGTTTCCCGGGGCCACGAAGGAGAAGGAACCGCCGTCGATCTTCTCCAGAGGCTCCCGCCGGATGGCCAGGCGGAAGCCGTCCACGGCCACCATGGTCAGGCCCTGGTCAGTGATCTCAAACAGGGCGCCGGTGTGGATGGGGCGGCTCTCGTTGGTGGAGACGGCAAAGGCCGTCTCCTCGATCATGGCCCGCAGCAGCTTCTGCTGGATGGAGACGGAGAACTCGTCCTCCACCAGGGGCAGCTCCGGGTAGTCGGCGGCGGAGAGGCCCAGGATGTCGAAGTCCGCGTCGCCGCAGGAGAGATGGACCACCTGCTTGTCATCGGCGGAGAAGGTTACCACGTCGTCGGGCATCCGGCGGATGATGTCACCGAACAGCCGGGCGTTCAGTACAATCTCGCCGGCTTCCGTCACATCGGCGGAGACCTTGGTGCGGATGCCGGTCTGCAGGTTGTAGCCGGAGATGGTCAGCTGACCGTCGGCCCGCAGCAGCAGTCCCTCCAGAGCCGGGATGGAGCTCTTGGCGGCCACGGCGCGGCTGGTGACAGCGATGGCGCTCTGCAGCAGGGCCTTTTCGCAGGAAAATTTCATAAGGTAGGCACTTCCTCTCTAGTCGGGGTTTTGTAGCGGGGTGAAACCGCTTTATAAAAAAGAAAGAATTATTTTTTTAGCAAAAGCAGCCGTAGGGAGAAAAACTGTGGAAAAGGTGGGAAAGGGCTTGTGCCGTCGGATTTTGGGGCTCCACAGGGGATGTGGAGAGAAACGGATGGTTTTCCACGGATCTTCCGGGCGGACAGTTTTCCACAGAGAAGTTTTTCTTTTCCACGGGAAACGTGGAGAAATCTGGTCACCGTTTGGAGTTGATATTGGTCTTGATCTCCTTGACCATTTCGGCAAAGGAGGCGTCCTTTTTCATCTTCTTCTCGATCTGCTGAATGGAGTAGAGGACCGTGGAGTGGTCCCGGTTGTCAAAGACCTTGCCGATCTCATCCAGACTCAAATTGGTCATGGAGCGGATCAGGTACATGGCGATCTGACGGGCGGAGACGGCGTCCCGCACCCGCTGCTGTCCCCGGATGACGGACTCCTCCACATTGTAGTATTTTGAGATGTATTCCAGAATGGCCTCCGGCGTGGGGACATACTCGTTGCTGCGGCGCAGCATGTCCTGAATGGCCCGGGTGACGGTCTCCTCGTCGGTGTCGTTGCCCAGCAGGTCCTTGTAGGCCAGGATCTTGTTGATGGTGCCCTCCAGCTGGCGGACGTTGGCGGTGACGTTCTCCGCGATGTAGGCGGAGATCTTGTCCGGCAGCTCCATGCCCAGCAGGGCGGCCTTGTTCTTTACGATGGCCAGGCGGGTCTCAAAGTCCGGCGGTGCCACGTCCACCAGGAGGCCCCATTCGAACCGGGTGCGGAGCCGGTCCTCCAGCTGGGTCATCTCAGAGGGGGGACGGTCGGAGGTCAGGACGATCTGGCGGCCGGACTCGTACAGGGTGTTGAAGGTGTGGAAGAACTCCTCCTGGGTCTGCTTTTTGCCGGCGATGAACTGGACATCGTCCACCAGCAGCAGATCTGCCTGGCGGTACTTCTCCCGCATCTCGGCGGTCTTGCCCTCCCGGATGGCGTCTACCAGCTCGTTGGTCAGATCGTCGCCCTTCACGTAGGCGATCTTGCTCCTGGGGTCGTTCCGGCGGATCACGTTGGCGATGGCGTAGATCAGGTGGGTCTTGCCCAGACCGGAGTCGCCGTAGATCAGCAGGGGGTTGTAGTTCTGGGCCGGATGCTCCGCCACGGAGACGGAGGCGGCATAGGCCAGCTTGTTGGAGGGTCCCACCACAAAGGTCTCAAAGGTGAACTCCGCGGAGGTGAACCGCTCGCTCTGGCGGTGGGGACGGTTGTCGTTCAGCTCCGCGTAGTCCAGGTCGTCCAGGATCTTCACCTCGAAATCCGTGGAGAAGATGTCGTGGAGGGCCGCCTTGATATTTTTCATGAACAGGGACTCGATATATCCCTTTTTGAAGTCGTTGGAACAGTGGAGAATGAACGTATTGCCCTGGATGTCCACAGCCTCCAGTTCGTCGAACCAGGTGGCGATGGTGGTCTCGGAGAGCTCACCCTTCAGCTGGGATAGGACATTGTCCCACACGTCAGCGACGGAATTCAAAAGGAAACACCTCTCTCTAGTAAAAAATGGACACAGCAGTACGCTTTATTATACCAAAAAGAGGGGGGGATTACAACACTTATTCTAATAATAAGAACCGGAATCCAAAAGGGGAGAGAACAACAAGATGTAGAGGTCCGTCTGTTTTGCGGACACCAGATTTTGAAAGATCACAGATTTAGGCGCGAAAATCTCAAAAAAATCCGGGAATTTCGCAAAACTTTTAAGTTTTAGTTGACATATTTTCAAACAGTCTGTATAATATCGGTTGCGCCTTATGGCGTTTGATGCATTGTTTACTGCGCCGCCCGCGAGGGCGGTGTCGAGTAAGTGCCGCCCCTCCGGGCGGCCGGAATTCTGACAGGAGGTGTCTCAATATGGCAACGAAACGTACCTATCAGCCCAAGAAGCTGCACGGCCAGAAGGTCCATGGCTTCCGCAAGAGAATGGCTACCGCCAACGGCCGCAAGGTCCTGGCCCGTCGCCGCGCCAAGGGCCGCGCCCGTCTGTCCTACTGAGCAGAAACGGACCGCGCGGGAGACACTTGAACAACGTCTTCAGGGACGGCGGGAATTTTGGGATTCCTCCGTCCCTCGTTGAGTTTGTGTCGAATGGAACAAGGCAGGTGGAAGCATGAAGCGGGCAGTGACCCTGAAAGAGAATTATCAGTTCCGGCGGCTCTACCAGAAGGGTGCGTCTGCGGTGGGGGGCGGCATGGTCCTCTACTGCCGGAAAAACAACCTGGGCCACAACCGCCTGGGGGTGACGGTCTCCGTGAAGCTGGGCCACGCGGTGGTCCGAAACCGGGCCCGCCGCCGCCTGCGGGAGGTTTACCGCCTCAACGCCGGCCGCCTGCGGCAGGGCTACGATGTGGTCCTGGTGGCACGGGGGCGGACGCTGACCGCCTCCTGGAAGGAGCTGAACGACACCTTTCTGCGGCTGTGCAGAAAGCTGGATCTGATGGAGGTGCGGCCGTCTTGATGAAGAAGCTGCTTTTGGCACTGGTAAAGTTCTACCGGGCGGCCGTCTCTCCGTACCGGCCGCCCTGCTGCCGCTATATCCCAACCTGCTCCCAGTACGCGCTGGAGGCCATTGAAAAGTACGGCGCCCTGAAGGGCGGCTGGCTGGCGTTCCGGCGGATCCTGCGCTGCAATCCGTTCCACAAGGGAGGATATGACCCGGTCCCGTAAGAGAGAGGAGGGGGGACAAGCCCTCTTTTCCCGTTTTCCCCATATCCGGCCGAAGGGGCCGGTGCGCCGCGAGACGCGGCGGGTCGGGTATCCGGCCGCCCTGGGCGGGCCGTGCCCGCTCCCCAATTTGATTTGGAGGAAGCACCTATGTTTTCAACCATCGGATACTTGATTTGTATCCCTTTTGCGGCCCTGCTGCGGTTATTCTATAACCTGACAGGGTCCTACGGTATGTCCGTGATCCTGTTCACGCTGGCCATCAAGCTGATTTTGCTGCCCTTCCAGATGAAGTCCAAGCGCAGCATGGTCCGCATGAACCGGATGTCCGGCAAGATGCAGGAGATCCAGAAGAAGTACGCCAACAACCAGCTGAAAATGCAGGAGGAAATGCAGAAGTTCTATCAGGAAGAGGGCTTCAACCCCATGAGCGGCTGCCTGTGGAGCTTTCTGCCCCTGCCCATCCTGATGGCCCTGTACTATATCATCCGGGAGCCCATCGTCTATTTCATGAACTTCGGCGCCAAGGACGCCGGCCTGGCGGTGGTGGAAGCGGCCAGAAGCCTGATTGAGGGCGCCGGCATCGAGATCGTGGCCAGCCCCGGCTATGAGCAGATCGCCATCTCCAACATCATCAACAGCCAGTTCCCGGAATTCATCGCGGATCATCCCGGCTGGATCAACATCGACTACCACTTCCTGGGGATCGACCTGATCCAGACGCCCTGGAGCGCGGTCAGCGGCCTCTCCACCGGCGTCACCCTGGCGGCGGTGGGCCTGATCCTGATCCCCATCATCTCCGGTGTGTTCAGCTTCCTGCTGAGCAAGATCAGCATGAGCCAGTCCGCCCAGAACACGGCGGCTGCCGGCTCCACCAAGATGATGATGTGGATGATGCCCCTGATGTCCGTCTACATCGCCTTCATCGTCCCCGCTGCCCTGGGTGTGTACTGGGCTGCTCAGAGCGCCTTCTCCATCATCCAGGAGATGGTGCTGGGCAAGTTCTACACCAAGAAACTGCAGGAGGAAGAGGACGCCCGCCAGGAGATGATCCAGGCGGACCGGCAGAAACGGCAGGAGGAGGCCAAGGCCCTGCAGGAGAAGCAGCGCCAGCAGGCCGCCCAGAAGAAGTCCCTGAAGGAAAAGCGGCAGGAGGCCCAGGCCGCCAAGGCCCTGAAGGCCAAAAAGGCCGCCACCAGCACCACGGAGGCCGGGCGGGTAGGCGACCGGCCCTACGCCCGCGGCCGGTCCTACAAGGCGGACCGCTATGACAATCAGTAAGGAGCTTGTTACGCCATGAGACAGTTTATTGATGTAACGGGCAAAACCGAGGAAGAGGCCATTCAGAACGCCCTGCGGCAGCTTGGCCTGGACCGGGACGATGTGTCCGTTGAGATCCTGGAGCGCGCGAAATCCGGTTTTCTGGGGCTGGGGAGCTGCCCGGCCAAGGTCCGGGTCAGCTACGGTCCGGAGGAGGAAGAGGAGCCCGCCGCACCCGCCGAGGCAGAGGCGCGGCAGGAGGAGCCCAAGCCCGTGAAGGCGGAGAGGAAGCCCCGGCAGGAGCGGAAGGCGGCGGAGAAGCCCGCCGCGCCCGCTGAGGAGCCGGAGGCCGCCCCGGAGGAGAAGCAGCCGGAGACCGTCCAGACCCTGGGCGAAGAGGTGGACGACGAGAAGGCCCAGGCCATCCGCAAGTTCCTCTCCGGCCTGCTGGAGCAGATGGAGAGCACGGCGGAGATCCACATCTATCTGGCGGAGAAGGGCCGCTACAAGGTCATCCTGGAGGGGAAGGGCCTGGGCGCCCTGATCGGCCGCCGGGGCGAGACCCTGGACGCCATCCAGCAGCTGACCAGCTACGCGGTGAACCGCAGCGGCGGCGGCCGGGTGCGGGTCCAGCTGGATGCGGAGAACTACCGGGAGAAGCGGGAGCAGAGCCTTCAGCATCTGGCCCGGAAGGTGGCGGCCAAGGTCACCAAGTACCACCGCAGCGTGACGCTGGAGCCCATGAACGCCTATGAGCGGCACGTGATCCACACGGCGCTGCAGGATGTGCCGGGTGTGACCACCTACTCCACCGGCACGGAGCCCAACCGCCGGGTGATCGTGGCCTACGACCGGGAGAAGAAGTGAGCATACAGGGGGGACCACGGGTTCCCCCTGCTGCATATGCCCGCCCGGAGAGGGGGCCTCTCCGGGTCAGAACACACTGCCGCAGCCAGCGGCGGAGAAAAGAGGATTTGGTTATGAACAACAAGCAGAAGACCATGGAGAAGATCGTCGCCCTGTGCAAGAGCCGGGGCTTTGTCTTCCCCGGCAGCGAGATCTACGGCGGCCTCGCCAACAGCTGGGACTACGGCCCCCTGGGCGTGGAGATGAAGAACAACGTCAAGCGGGCCTGGTGGAAGAAGTTCGTCCAGGAGAACCCTTACAACGTGGGCCTGGACGCCGCCATTTTGATGAACCCCGAGGTGTGGGTGGCCAGCGGCCATGTGTCCACCTTCAACGATCCCCTGATTGACTGCAAGAGCTGCAAGATGCGCCACCGGGCGGACAAGCTGGTGGAATCCTACGTCCAGGAGCACGGCATGGACGTGAACGTGGAGGCCATGACCCAGGAGGAGCTGATCCAGTTCATCCGGGACAACCAGGTGCCCTGCCCCGGCTGCGGCAAGAGCGACTTCACCGACATCCGCAAGTTCAACCTGATGTTCAAGACCCACCAGGGCGTCACCGAGGACACCGCCAGCGAGGTGTACCTGCGGCCGGAGACCGCCCAGGGCATCTTTGTCAACTTCCCCGCCATCCAGCGGACCACCCGCCGGAAGCTGCCCTTCGGCGTGTGCCAGGTGGGCAAGAGTTTCCGCAATGAGATCACCCCCGGCAACTTTATCTTCCGCATCCGGGAGTTCGAGCAGATGGAGCTGGAGTTCTTCTGCAAGCCCGGCACGGACCTGGAGTGGTTCCAGTACTGGCGGACCTACTGCCACGACTGGCTGATGGGCCTGGGCATCAAGGAGGAGAACCTGCGGCTCCGGGACCACGAGAAGGAGGAGCTGGCCTTCTACTCCAAGGCCACCACGGACTTCGAGTACCTGTTCCCCTTCGGCTGGGGCGAGCTGTGGGGCGTGGCGGACCGGACCGACTACGACCTGAAGCAGCATCAGGAGCACTCCGGCCAGGACCTGACCTACTTCGACCAGGAGCAGAACGCCCACTATATCCCCTATGTCATTGAGCCCTCCCTGGGCGCGGACCGGATGACCCTGGCCCTGCTGGTGGAGGCCTATGACGAAGAGGTGGTGGACCCGGAGAAGAACGACGTCCGCACGGTCATGCACTTCCACCCGGCCATCGCCCCCTTCAAGTGCGCGGTGCTGCCCCTCTCCAAGAAGCTCTCCGACAAGGCCCGGGAGATCCAGGCGGAGCTCTCCAAGGACTGGATGGTGGACTTCGATGACACCGGTTCCATCGGCAAGCGGTACCGCCGGGAGGACGAGATCGGCACGCCCTACTGCATCACGGTGGACTTTGACACGGTGGGTGACGCCGACAAGGCCGGCGACAACTGCGTCACCATCCGGGACCGTGACACCATGGAGCAGGTCAGACTGCCCATCGACCAGGTGAAGAGCTATCTCACGGAGAAGCTGGCCTATTGATTGAAAAATAGGGCCGCGGGGATTTCCCGCGGTCCGTTTTCACAACCTGATGAAAGGGGGACGACCCTTGAAGAGACGGAAGCGGTCCCGGACACTGGGGCCCCTGTGGCTGCGGCTGGTGATGCTCCTGGGCGGGAGCCTGTGCATGGGAATGGCCGTGGCGGTGGCTGTCCAGTGGGTGGTCACCGGATCGGTGGGGGACATCCGGGAGTGGTTTGAAAAGTGGCCCACGTATCTGCTGCTGACGGGGGTGCTCTGCGGCGCCGTGGTCTTTACGCTGGGGGCATTGCTGGGGAGGCTCTGGCTCTCCGCCCTTCTGGTGAGCGCGGTGGGGCTGCTCCTGGCCCTGGTGGACTACTTCAAGACCACCATCAACGGCACGCCTCTGGCGCTGGCGGACTTCGGCCTGGCCACCCAGCTGGGGGATGTGGCCGGTGTGGCGGGGGAGCTGCACCCGCCGGAGGATTTCTGGCGGGCACTGATCGCCCTGTGCATCTGCGCGGCGCTGCTGTTTCTCTTCCGGCGGCTGACGGCCGTCACCGGCCGGGCCCGGTTTCTCACGTTTTCCATCTCTCTGGCCCTGACTCTGGGCCTGTTTTCCGCGCAGGGGGCCCAGGCGGCGGGAGCGGTCTTTCAGGTGGATGTGAACACCCGCCTGGATGCGGCCAACAGCCATGATACCTACGGGCTGCTGCTGAGTCTCTGGCGGGACAGCTGCCTCCAGGCCAAGAAGAGCCCGGAGGGCTACAGCGAGGCCTATATGCAGGATGTGCTGGCCCGGATCGATGAGATCCTGGCGGAGGATCCTGTCTCCCGGGAGGAACCGGCGGTGCGGCCCAATGTCATCATGGTGCTGTCGGAGTCCTTCTACGATCTGACCCGGCTGCCGGATCTCCAGTTTGAGCGGGACCCGCTGGAGAACTTCCACGCCTTGGAGGGCGAGAGCATCAGCGGCACCTTTCACAGCCACTATCTGGGCTATGGCACCGGATACCTGGAGATGTCCATGCTGTACGGGATCACGGAGCTGGATTTGGGCGCGGGCACCAATATCTGCTTCCTGGAGGATGACATCTATGACAGGCTGGACGCGCTGCCGGAGCAGTACACCAAGGGAGGCGGATATACGGCGGAGATGCTTCACGCCTTCGACAACAGCCTGTACAACCGGACCGTCACCTATCCCAGGCTGGGCTTTTCCAAGCTGCTGTTCCATGAGGATATGAAGCAGATGGACCTGCAGGAGCCGCTGTTCGGCGGCTACTATATGCGGGACGCCTATCTCTATGAGGCGGCGCTGAACGAGATGAAGGAGATCAACGACAGCGGGGAGCGGGCCTTCCTCTATCTCATCACCATGGAGAACCACCAGCCCTTCAACGCGGATAAATTCGACTATCTGTGCCAGATCGACGTCACCAGCGACACCCTCAGTGAGGAGGACATGGCCATCGTGCGGGTGATGCTGGAGGGCATCACCCGGGCGGACCAGGCGCTGGGAAAGCTGACGGACGCGCTGCGGGATTCCCCGGAGCCCACCATCGTGGTGTACTTCGGCGACCACCGGCCCAACCTGTTTATGACAGACGGAGAGACCGTGTATACAAAGCTGGGCCTCTGTCCCAGCAACGACACGGTGGACTGGACCCTGGAGGAGGTGGAGGACCTCTACTCCACAGACTATCTGATCTGGGCCAATGACGCGGCGCTGCTCCAGGGGCAGGCCGGCACCCGGCGGGACAGCAGCATCACCGCCGTGGGCCCCCAGCTGCTGGAGCTGACGGGCCAGTCTGTCAGCCGCTACTGGGCCCTGCTGGAGAAGGTTAGCCAGGTGAGCCTCACCAACATCGACCGGTACTTTGTGGACGGCACAGGCACCCCCAGCACCAGCGCGGAGACAGCGGATCTCTCCGACGAGGCCCGGGAGCTGCTGCAGCTCCGGGAGGATGTGCTGTATGACGCCCTGTACGGCCAGCAGTACATCACGGCGGCCATGAATGAGCCGGCCCCCTGAAACGGCGGAAAAGAGCGCCCCAGGCATCGCCTGGGGCGCTTGCTTATTCCACCAAAATAGCGGGTCTGTGGAAAAGTCATCCAAGAGGCTCCTAGCCAAGGGGGGAGATCTGGGCCTCCCGCCAGTCCCGCAGCAGCTCTTTTGCGGGACGGTTATAGCCCGCTGTGGAAAAGGGGTAGTTCGGCAGGGCCGCCAGCTTCCAGGGGGCCACATGGCAGTAGCCCCGGGGGTGTTTTTCCAGATACCGCTGGTGGCATTCCTCCGCCGGATAGAAGCAGGTCAGGGGCTTCAGCTCCACGGCGAAGAAGGGGACAGCAGAGGCTTCCAGGGCGGCAATGGAGCGGATAATGGCCTCATCTGCCGGCTCCGTCCAGTACACGCCGGTCTGGTACTGGCTGCCGAAGTCCGGCCCCTGGCGTTTGGGCGTCTCCGGATCGATCACGGCAAAGAAGGCGAACAGCAGATGGGGGAGGGAGATGGCCGTGTCGTCGTATTCCACCCGCACCGCCTCCCGGAAGCCGGTAAGGCCGGTGCAGACGTCGCCGTAGTTGGCGTGATCGGGAGAGTCTCCATTGGCGTAGCCGGCGGTGGCCTCCGTCACGCCGGGCAGCCGGCGGTACAGGGCCTCCATGCCCCAGAAGCAGCCGCCGGCAAAGCAGATGGTTTTCCGCATCAGGCAAACATCCCCATAAAGCCGTCAGGCCGCTCCTGGGCCTGGCCCCAGATCTGCTGAAAGGCCTCCGCCGTGATGGCGTGGGCCTCCACCTCCCCGGGACGGTTCAGGGTCCGGAGATCCGCGGGATAGGGGGTGGGTGACAGGGCCTCCTCCCGGCCGTAGGCGCCGCCATAGGCGAAGCACAGGCCGTTGGAATAGAACTCCACCCGCCGGACCTCCCGGCGGCTGCTGTCCAGCTCCGCGTAGATGTGGCGGGGCTCGTCCTCCTCTTCCAGATTCTGCTCAATCAGCACGTAGGTCATTCCATTCCCTCCTTGTGGAAAAAGGCCCGGATGGCGGACCCGTCCGCCTGGACGCTGCCCTGGGCAAAGCCGTTCCGCCCGCCGCCCCGGCCGGAGAGGGCGGCATTCAGCCGCTTCACGAGAGGCGTGATGTCGCCTCCGTCCGCCTGGACCAGGGCATAGACGTGGGAATTCCCCTCTCCGGAGAACACCGCCGCAAGGCCCCCGGCGGCCTTGGCGACAGCGTCCGCCAGCTTCCGGGCTCCGTCAGGCCGCATGGGGGGCTCCACCAGCAGGACATCTCCCAGACCCGTCAAGGCCTGGGCCCGGAGGGAAAAGAGCTGATCCTCCAGTTCTGTCATCCGCTGCTTGGCGGCGGTCAGCTCCGCGTTCTGCCGCTCCACCGCGGCCAGGGTGTCCTGGGGCTTCACCGACAGCAGCTGGGCCACAGCGTGGTCCTGGTCATAGACCTGGGAGAGATACCGGTAGGCCCGCTGCCCACAGAGGATCTCCATCCGGACGCCCTCCCGGAATTTCTGACAGGAGAGGACCTTGATGAGCCCTACCTCCCCGGCCCGGCGGACGTGGGTGCCGCAGCAGGCACAGCAGTCCGCCCCGGGGAAGGTGACGATCCGCACCTGGCCTGTGAGCTCCTTTTTGCTGCGGTAGTGGAGCTGTTCCAGCGCCTCGGGGGAGGGAAAGGTGATCTCCACCGGGGTGTCCGCCCAGATGGTCTCGTTGGCCCGGCGCTCCGCCTCCAGCACCTGCTCCCAGGTCAGCTCCCGGTTGTAGTCGATGGTGACGGTATCCGCCCCCAGGTGGAAGCCCACATTGTCGCAGTCATAGAGAGAGCAGAGCAGGCCGGATAGGATATGCTCGCCGGAGTGCTGCTGCATGTGGTCGAACCGCCGGGGCCAGTCGATGGATCCCTCCACGGCGGCACCGGTTTCCACAGGGGCGTCGCAGGTGTGGAAAATCACGCCGTCCTTTTCGTGGACATCGGTGACGGCAGCGGCGCCCAGAGTGCCGTGATCCGCCGGCTGGCCGCCGCCCTCCGGGTAGAAGGCGGTGCGGTCCAGAGTCACCAGAAAGCCGGTTTTGGCGGGCTCACAGGTGAGAACCTTAGCGGTGAATGTAGTGAGATAGGGGTCCTGGTAATAGAGCTTTTCAGTTTCCATGTGGAAAACTTCCTTTCATTCGAGGAGTAAGAGGGGGCTGCCTTCAAATCAGTCCCAGTTCCTGCTTCCAGGTCAGCACCCGGCGGCAGGCGGTGTCGATGGTGTCCTCGGACAGTGTGCCGCCCTCTACGGCCTCGATCACCTTGGGGATTTGGGTGCGGTAATCAGTGGTGATCACCAGATCGTTTCCCGCCTCCAGGGCCATCACCGCCACGGCGCCGTCAGCGGAATAGGCGGCCACCGCCTCCATGGCCAGGTCGTCGGTCATCACCACGCCGTCAAAGCCCAGGTCATCCCGGAGCAGGTCATGGACCGCCGGGGACAGGGAGGCAGGGAGGCTGTCGTCCACCGCCGTCATGATGTTGTGGGAGACCAGCACGGCGGTCTTGCCGCCGCCGGCCTGGAATCCCGCCTGGAAGGGGAGAAGGTCGGAGGTCTCAAAGGTCTCCAGGGGCCGCTTATCCACGGCGATGCCGGTGTGGGTGTCCACGTTGTTTCCATAGCCGGGGAAGTGCTTCAGCACGCTGCCCATGTTATCTGCCGCCATCTGGGACACCACCTGGGACACATAGTCCGCTGTGGCATCGGCCGTCTGGCCGAAGGAGCGGTCATAGATGAAGTCGCCGGGATCGGTGGACACATCTGCCACAGGGGCCAGGTTCACGTTGAAGCCCAGGGCGGAGAGGAGGATGTCCTTCTCCCGGGTGTCCGCCAGGACGGCCTCCATGCCGCCGGCGGCGTAGGCACTCTGGGGGGAGCGGAACTTGGAGGCCCGCAGGTGGGGATTGGAGCTGACCCGCACCACAGTGCCGCCCTCCTCGTCCACACCGATCAGCAGGGGGATGCCGGTGTCCGCCGCGGCGGCGTCCTGATAGCTCTGGATGGTCTGGATCAGGCCGTCGGCGGTCTTGTCCGCCGTATCCCGGCCGAAGAGAATGTAGCCCCCCAGGTGATAGGCGCTCACATCGGCGGCCGCGTCTGCCTCCGGCACCCGGACGAAGAACAGCTGGCCCACCTTTTCCTCCAGGGTCAGGGAGGAGAGGATCTCCTCCACCTGCTGAGCGGCCAGCTCCTCCGGCGTGGGCGCGGCAGGAACCTCCGGCTCCTGGGGCTGGGGGTCGCTGACAGGCTCCTGGGAAGGGGGATTTTCTTCTTTTTCCAGGAGGCCGCAGGCGGGAAGCGTGAGCAGCAGAAGCGCGGCCAGAGCCGCTGTCAAAAAGCGTTTCATAAGGACTCCTTTCCAGAGGGAGAAATACGAGTATTTGCAGTGTATCACATTTTCACCGGAAAGAAAAGATTGTTACGGATTTGTAGTGGAATCCCAGTTCCCACTGTGGTATGTTGAGAAAAAACGGAGGAGCGTGGGAATCGATGCAGATGGTTGCGATGCTGATGGCAATGATCACGCTGTTGGGAGTTCCCCAGGGCGGCGGGACGGAATCGGAGATCAGCTGGGAGACCGTGGCGGTACAGATTTTGGAGGAGCCGCCGGAAACGGCGGCCCGGACGCTGCTGGACTGGGCGGAGACCGGGCGGACGGCACCGGAGAGGGAAGTGGAGTCTTTCCTGAAAGAACGGACAGAGACAGCGGCGGAAGCCGCCGCGGCCTTTGCCGCTGTTCTGGACGCGGCAGACAGCCTGCGGGCCGCAGGAGAAGGGCCGGAATTGGGAGAGGAGACCTACCGGGAGGCGGTCCGGTCCCTGTCGGCTTTCTTTACCCGGCTTTTGGAGACAGAGACCACGCCCTGGAAAGAGGAGCCCTCGGACTGGCCCACGGATTTGGCGGCATTTGACGGCATCTGGTGCGACAGCACCGCCCAGGAGCTGCTGATCTTCCGAAACGGCACCTGCCGGGTGGTGATCCCCTGGCTGGGGGCTGAGTTTTATGGGGAGACGGCCTATGCCGCCCGGCTCCGGGACCGGAGCGGTGTGGGGTACTGCCCGTCGCTGGAGATTGATTTCCGGGGCTCCGGGACTTTCCAGGGGCCGCTGGCCTATTATGTCTCCGGCCTGACAGAGGACCACTTCTGGTGCAACACCCAGGCCCAGCGGTTTGATAAGCTCTGGCCGGTGGAATGACTATCTGGAATCCAAACAAGCAGGCGGACCGCAATAAGCGGTCCGCCTGCTTTCTGTGTTTCAGAGGAAGGTTCAGTCCTCCGGATTGACGATGGCGATGTGCAGCTCGTCCAGCTGCTTCTGCATGATCCCCATGCGGCGGGGCCGCATGGGGGCCCCGGATTGAAAAAAGGCCGGACAGGCAGAGCCCATCCGGCCCAAGGTTTTGCTGCGCAAAACGCTTGAACGCGCTCACGCGCGGCGCGCCGCTGGCGCGCTGCGAGGTCACGCAGTGGAAGTCAGAACTTTGGATTAGTCCTCCGGTTTCACAATGGCGATGTGCAGCTCGTCCAGCTGTTTCTGCGTGACCTCGCTGGGGGCGCTCATCATCACGTCCTGGGCGTTCTTGTTCATGGGGAAGGGGATGATCTCCCGGATGGAGTCCTCACCGGCCAGCAGCATCACCATCCGGTCCACGCCGGGGGCGATGCCCGCGTGGGGCGGTGCGCCGTAGGTGAAGGCATTGTACATGGCGGGGAACTTGGCCTTCACGTCCTCCTCACCCAGGCGGACCAGCTCAAAGGCCTTGATCATGATCTCCGGGTCGTGGTTCCGCACGGCGCCGGAGGAGAGCTCCACGCCGTTGCACACCAGGTCGTACTGGTCTGCGGTGATGGAGAGGGGATCGATCTCGCCCCGCTCCGCCTTCAGCAGCACCTCCAGGCCGCCGGCGGGCATGGAGAAGGGGTTGTGGCAGAACTCCAGCTCCCCGGACTCCTCGCCGATCTCGTACATGGGGAAGTCCACGATCCAGCAGAAGGCGTACTGCTCACGGTCCATGTGGCCGGGGACGGCGGAACCCAGGGTCTTGACCAGGGTGCCGGCGGTCTTCTGAGCGGCGCCCAGCTTGCCGGCGGACAGAGCCACGAAATCATTGGGCTTCAGGTTAAGGGCGGAGACCACCTGCTCCTTGATGGGGTTCACGAACTTGGCGATGCCGCCCACGATCTCGCCGTTCTCATCCAGGCGGAACCAGTAGGGCTTGCCGCCGGAGACCACTTCCACGTCCGCCAGGGTCTTGTCGATGAACTTCCGGGTCTCGTGGAAGTCGCTGACTACCACGGCCTTGACCACGTTCCCCTCGAAGGGGCCGAAGCCGCAGGTGCCCAGGACAGGGGTGACGTCCTGTACCGTCAGGTCGATGCGCAGGTCCGGCTTGTCGGAGCCGTACTTCTCCATGGCCTCGGTGTAGGGGATCCGCACAAAGGGGGCGCTGGAAGCCCGGTCATACTTGCCGTACTTGGCGAAGATGGGGGGCAGCACGTCCTCCAGCACGGCGAACACATCGTCCTGAGAGGCGAAAGCCATCTCCATGTCCAGCTGGTAGAACTCGCCGGGGGAGCGGTCCGCCCGGGCGTCCTCGTCCCGGAAGCAGGGGGCGATCTGGAAGTACCGGTCAAAGCCGGAGGTCATCAGCAGCTGTTTGAACTGCTGAGGGGCCTGGGGCAGAGCGTAGAACTTGCCGGGGTGGTTCCGGGCGGGCACCAGGTAGTCCCGGGCGCCCTCCGGGGAGGAGGCCGTCAGGATGGGGGTGGTGATCTCTAGGAAGCCGTGCTCCGTCATGGCCTGCCGCAGAGCAGCCACCACGTTGCACCGGAGAATGATGTTGTTCTTCACCGCCGGATTCCGCAGGTCCAGATAGCGGTACTTCAGGCGGGTGGCCTCATCGGCCTCCCGGCTGCGGTTGATTTGGAAGGGCAGCTCGTTGTGCTGGCACCGGCCCAACACCTCGATCTTTGTGGGCACAACCTCGATGTCGCCGGTAGGCAGCTTGGGGTTCTTGCTGTCCCGCTCCCGGACGGTGCCCTCCACGGAGATGGTGGACTCCTTGTTGATGGACTTCAGCTGGGCCACCATGTCGGCGGTCTCCGCCACCACCTGGGTGGTGCCGTAGAAGTCCCGGACCACGGCGAAGGCCAGCTCACTGCCCACCTCCCGGAGGTTTTCCAGCCAGCCGCAGATCTTCACGGACTTGCCGGCGTCGGAGAGCCGCAGCTCCCCGCAGGTATGGGTACGGTTTTGAGTCATGACGGTTGTTCCTTTCTGTGTGGAAGTGTAATTACAAATAGAAATTTATAGAAAAAATATTACGAAACGTTATTGACTTTCTGCCGCCAGGTTCCAGAGCTGCTCCGCCAGTGCCTGACCCACGGCCTCCCCGTCCGGAACGGAGCAGCTGTAAAAGTCTGTCTGCCCTGGAGCCGCATAAGACCACTCCCGGACCGTGAAGTTCAACACGGCGAAACCGCCGTCCGCACCGGTGAGGGAAAGGGAAAAGGACCAGTCTCCCGTCTCATAGGAGACGGACCCATGACTGGCGTTCACCGCCTGGGCAAGGGGCTTGGTCAGCGGGTCTGTCAGGGAGCGGCGGAAGGAGAGACTCTGGAGCTGTTCCAGCAAGGCTGCTCCTTCCGGGGAGGAGAGCGGCAGTGACGCTGTGGCGGACGCCGGTTCCGGGTCACTCAGACGGCGGACCAGAATGTTGATCTGCTGGGGCGCTTGATCCCCCAGCAGGTCCGGCAATGTCACGGGACGGCTGTACCACAGGGCGGCGGCCAAGAGTAGCAGGAGGACGATCACAATGGGCACCAGCGTGCGCTTTGAGACCTTCATCACAGGACCTCCTTACAATACAATTTGTATTTTTTCAGATCAATAATCCTAGTTGGAAATACCCTGAAGCGGAAGTCGAAGACTTTGAGGCGGAGCTGCAGCTCACTCCCGGATAACGGTGCCCTTTTCCCGCTCCGCCAGGCCGGCTTTGATGCGGTAGACGGTGGCGGCGGGCTCCAGCTTCGTCTGCTCACCGGTGGCCATGTCCTTGCAGGCCACCACGCCGGCGCTGATCTCATCCTCTCCCAGGAAGATCACGTAGGGGATGCCCAGCTTGTCGGCATAGGCGATCTTCTGCTTGAACTTCTTCTCCTCACAGTGGAGCTGGGTGCGGATGCCGTTTTCCCGCAGCAGCGTGGCCAGGGAGATGGCGGGGGACAGGTCCTCGGTCATGGGCAGAATCAGCACGTCCGCCGGGGCCGTGGGGAGATCCGGATTCAGCATCCCCTGCTCCCCCAGCACGTAGAAGAGGCGGGTCAGACCGATGGAGATGCCGGCGCCGGGGAGCTGGCGGTCGGTGTAGTACTCCGCCAGGTTGTCGTACCGGCCGCCGGAGCAGACGGAGCCGATCTCCGGGTGGTCCAGCAGGGTGGTCTCGTAGACGGTGCCGGTGTAGTAGTCCAGGCCCCGGGCGATGGTGAGATCCACGGCGAAGTTCTCCGCCGGGACGCCGAAGTCCGCCAGATACCGCACCACGGTGTTCAGCTCCTCCAGGCCCTGGTCGAAGGTCTCATTCCGCCCCCGGTAGCCCTCCAGGGCGGCGAGGACCGCGTCGTTCCCGCCGGAGATGGCGATGAACGTCAGGATCTCGTCGGCGTCGGACGTTGCCACGGCAAAGTCCTCTGTCAGGATGGACTTGACCTTCTCCGGGCCGATCTTGTCCAGCTTGTCCACGGTGCGCATGATGTCGCCGGACTTCTCCGTCAGGCCCAGCATGGCGTAAAAGCCGTTGAGGATCTTCCGGTTGTTCACCCGGATCTGGAACCGCTTCAGTCCCAGGGCGGAGAAGGTCTTGTAGATGATGGCGGGGATCTCCGCCTCGTTGATGATGGAGAGCTTGCCGTCTCCGATGATGTCAATGTCCGCCTGGTAGAACTCCCGGAACCGGCCCCGCTGGGCCCGCTCGCCCCGGTACACCTTGCCGATCTGATACCGGCGGAAGGGGAAGGTCAGGTCATTGTAGTGGAGGGCCACATACTTGGCCAGAGGGACTGTCAGGTCAAACCGGAGGGCCAGGTCCGCGTCGCCCTTCTGGAAGCGGTAGATCTGCTTCTCCGTCTCGCCGCCGCCCTTGGCCAGCAGCACCTCGCTGGACTCGATGATGGGGGTGTCCAGGGGGGTGAAGCCATAGAGGGAGTAGGTGCGGCGCAGGATCTCCATGATCCGCTCCATCTGCTGCTGGGGTCCGGGCAGCAGCTCCATAAAGCCGGACAGGGTCCGGGGGGTCATTTTTGCCATAACGTTTGCTCCTTCTCTCGGATTTCTCATGCGGGGCGAAAAATAAACGCTCCCGCCCCACAGCTTTGGGACGAGAGCGAATTCCGCTTCGTGGTGCCACCCAAATTCAAGGCCCGGAGGGCCTCCTTTTGCCTCCTTGTGTACGGGGAGGGGGCCGTGGGCGTCTCCGCCCCCGCTCCGCCGCTGTCCTTCTCCCAGGCCGGCCGGGCCGCTCTCAGCGGTGCGCCCCTCTCTGTGGGGCCGGCGATTGGGGTACTGCTGCGGCATCTGCGCGGTACCGGTGTGATTGTATGCGTTTTGCCGGGATTTGTCAAGCGATGGGGCGGTTGGAGGGATTGACGATGCACCGCCAGTCCAGATCGCCCCGGGCCAGGCCCAGGACCAACGCCTCCGCCGTGGCCAGATTGCTGGCAAAGGGAATGTTGTTCTTGTCGCACAGGCGGGAGATATAGGAGACGTCGTTCTCCATGGCCTCGTTGTTGGGGTCGTTGAAAAACAGCACCAGGTCAAACTCGTTGTATGCGATCCGGGCGCCGATCTGCTGGCTGCCGCCGTGGGCATAGGACAAGAAGCAGTGGACATTCAGCCCGGTGGCGTCCGCCACCATGTGGCCGGTGGTATTGGTGGCGTAGATGTTGTGGTGGGAGAGAATCCCGGCGTAGGCGGTGCAGAACTGCACCATCAGCTCTTTTTTGTTGTCGTGGGACATGAGAGCGATGTTCATGGAAAACTCCTTTCTCTATCTGATCCGCAGCAGAGGGACCCGTTCCCCCTGGAGGCGTTTCGCAATGTTGCGGTAGGCAGCCGCGGCGCCCAGCCCGTCTGCCAGAAGGATGGGGATCCCCCGATTCATGCACAGGGGCAGGGCGTCATCCTCGGGAACGACACCCAGCAGCGGCAGGCCTGCCTTGTCGATGGCGTCGTCAATGGTGGCGTGGAGCTGCCGGAGGAGCTTCTTCCGCACCCGGTTCACCACCAGATGGAGGGCCCCGGCCGGAAAGCGATTCAGCTCCATGACCGTATGCTGGGCGTCCCGCAGGGAGGAGGCGTCCGCTGTGGTGACCACCACGCAGCGGTCGGCACGGCAGGTGGCCAGCTGAAAGCCGGTGCCCAGGCCCGCCGGCGCGTCCAGCAGGCAGAAGTCATATCGCCTGCGGACCTCCTGCAGGAGGGCGGTCATCTGGGTCTCCGTCACCGGGCGGCCCCGCAGCCGGGCCGGGGCGGTGAGGAGGAAGAGCCCTGGGATTTTCGGATGCTCCACAGCGGCCAGGTCCAGGGAACAGCGGTTCTGGGCCACGTCGGAGAAATCCATCAGCGTCCGGTCGGAGAGGCCCAGGGCCAAGTCCAGGTTCCGCAGGCCGATGTCGCAGTCCAGACACAGGACCCGGCGGCCGGACAGTGCCAGCGCCGCGCCCACTCCCGCCGTAAAGGAGGTTTTGCCGGTGCCGCCCTTCCCGGAGACCACGGCGATACACTGTCCCCTATGTTCCATGACGGCGGCACCTCCTCTCCCATTGGTTCACAAGTTTATTATAAGGGATTCTTCTTGATTTTTGCAAACATTCTTGGATATTTTTCCGGCGTTTTTTTCACTTTTTTCACCAGGATCAGCCGGTGCCGCACCTCCGTGCCGGGAATGGCGTAGTCCCGGACCCCGGATACGGCGCCGCCCAGGATCTCTATGGCGTGTCTGGCGGACTCCAGCTCCTGGTCGGAGTCCACGGATTTCATGGCCAGAAACTTCCCTCCGGGGCGCACCAGCGGCAGGCACAGCTCACACAGCACCGGAAGAGCCGCCACCGCCCGGGAGACCGCCAGGTCAAAGGACTCCCGGTGCGCCGCCGCGAACTCCTCCGCCCGGCCGTGGATGCAGGCCACGTCCGCCAGGCCCAGCTCCTGGCAAACCCGCTCCAGAAACTGGACCCGTTTGCCCAGGGAGTCCAGCAGAGTCAAATGGATGGTGGGCTCCAGGATCTTCAGGGGCAGGCCGGGAAAACCGGCGCCGGTGCCCACATCCACCACGGTTTTGTCCCGGAAGTCCTCCAGAGTCAGCAGGGCGGCAGAGTCCAGGAAGTGGAGGGCGGCAATGTCCGCCGGGTCGGTGATGGCGGTGAGGTTCATCACCTTGTTGGTCTCCATCAGCAGGTGACCGTATCGGAGCAGGGAGGGGACGCCCTCCGTGGGAAGCCCCAGGGCGGCCAGGCCCGCTTGCAGCTGCTGTTCCATTTACGTCCTCTCCTTCAGCAGATCCCGGATCTCCGTCAGCAGCACTTCCTCCCGGGAGGGCTGAGGCGGCGGGGGAGGAGTGGCCTCCTCCTTTTTATAGAAGCGGTTGAGGGCCTTGACGATGCAGAACACCACAAAGGCCATGATGAGAAAATTCAGGATCGCGTTGAGGAAGCTGCCCAGCATCAGGGCGCCTCCCCCGGGCAGCTGGATGGCCAGGGCGGCCAGGGCCTCGTTGTCCCCGGCGAAGATACCCAGGATGGGATTCAGGATGTCGCTCACCAGGGAGTCGGTGATGCCCTTGAATGCGCCGCCGATGATGACGCCCACCGCCAGGTCCATCACGTTGCCCCGGGCGATGAATTTCCGGAATTCGGCCAGAAAGCCGGTGGTCTTTTTGCTCAGATCGTTCATGGGAGATCTCCTGTGTGGAACCGCTGCTTTCAGCGCACCGGAAACCCTTGTGCCCCAAGGGGTTTCGGCACCGCACCCGAATGGAGGCGCTGGAGCGGGGAAAAATGGACCTGGGGTCATTCAGCAGAGCTCCCAGCGGCTGGAGAGCGGTTCAATAAAACGTATTATTCTCTTAAAATATTACAAATAGAACTTATTTCTTGGGAACCAGCAGCTTTGTGCCGCCCATGTAGGGCTGCAGGACCTCCGGGATTTTCACAGTGCCGTCGGCCTGGAGGTTGTTCTCCAGGAAAGCGATCAGCATCCGGGGCGGGGCCACGCAGGTGTTGTTGAGGGTGTGGCACAGCTGCATCTTGCCGTTCTCGTCCTTGTAACGGATCCGCAGCCGCCGGGCCTGGGCATCGCCCAGGTTGGAACAGGAGCAGACCTCGAAGAACTTCTGCTGCCGGGGGGACCAGGCCTCGATGTCGCAGGACTTGACCTTCAGGTCCGCCAGGTCGCCGGAGCAGCACTCCAGCTGCCGCACGGGAATGTCCATGGACCGGAACAGCTCCACGGACATCCGCCACAGCTTTTCGTACCAGTCCTTGGACTCCTCGGGCTTGCAGACCACGATCATCTCCTGCTTCTCAAACTGGTGGATGCGGTATACGCCCCGTTCCTCAATGCCGTGGGCGCCCTTCTCCTTGCGGAAGCAGGGAGAGTAGCTGGTGAGGGTCTGGGGCAGGGCGCTCTCCGGCAGGATGGTGTCGATGAACTTGCCAATCATGGAGTGCTCGCTGGTGCCGATCAGGTACAGGTCCTCCCCCTCGATCTTGTACATCATGGCGTCCATATCCGTTTGGGACATGACGCCCTCCACCACGTTGCCGTGGATCATAAAGGGCGGGATGCAGTAGGTAAAGCCCTTATCGATCATAAAGTCCCGGGCGTAGGCCAGCACCGCCGAGTGCAGCCGGGCAATATCCCCCATGAGATAGTAAAAGCCGTTGCCGCTGGTCTTTCTAGCGCTGTCCAGGTCAATGCCGCCGAAGCGCTCCATAATCTCGGTGTGATAGGGCACCTCAAAGTCCGGCACCACAGGCTCGCCAAAGCGCTGCACCTCCACGTTCTCGCTGTCGTCCCGGCCGATGGGCACGGACTCGTCGATCAGGTTGGGGATGACCAGCATGCGCTTGTGGATTTCGGCGGTCATTTCCGCCTCTTTGCGCTCCATCTCCTCCAGCTCCCCGGCAATGGCCTGAACCTTCTTCTTCACTTCCATGGCCTCTTCCTTCTTGCCCTGGGACATGAGCTTGCCGATCTCCTTGCTGATGGCGTTGCGCTGCTGGCGCAGCTCGTCGCCCCGGCCCTTAGAGGCCCGGAACTCCTCGTCCAGCTTCAGCACTTCGTCCACCAGGGGGAGCTTCTCCTCCTGGAACTTTTTCTTAATGTTCTCCTTTACCAGGTCCGGGTTGCTCCGGATCAGCTTAATATCCAGCATATCGCGGTTCCTCCTCTTTTTTCAGGCAAAAACTTTGTGTGGCGCGCGGCCCTTCAGCGCAGGTGCAGGTCATGCAGCAGGTTCTGCAGGTCCTCTTCCCCATAGAACTCGATTTGCAGGGTGCCCTTCTTCTTGCTGCCGGCCACCTTCACCCTTCGGTTCAGGTATTCGCCCACGGCCAGCTGGGCCTCCTCAAAATACTGGTTCTTCCGGGGCGTTTTGGGCAGGGATTCTTTCTTCTCATTCAGGCGTTTAGCCAGGGCCTCCAGCTCCCGCACAGAGGCGCCGTCCTTGGCCTTCTGGGCCCCCAGGCGCATGTCCTCCTGGCTTTTGAAGCTGAGCAGGGTGCGGGCGTGGCCCGCGGTGATCTCCCCCCGCTCCAGCATGCCCTGGATGTCCTCCGGCAGGTTTAAAAGCCGCAGGGCGTTGGTGATGGCCGGCCGGCTCTTCCCCACCGCCTTGGAGACCTCCTCCTGGGTGAAATCCTGGGCCTCAATCAGGGTGCGGTAGCCCCGGGCCTCCTCCAGGGGGGTCAGGTCCTCTCGCTGCAGGTTTTCAATGAGGGCAAAGAGCATTTCTTCCGCGTCGCTCATCTCCCGGATAATGGCGGGCACTTCTGTGAGGCCGGCCATGCGGGCGGCCCGCCAGCGGCGTTCTCCCGCCACAATGCGGTAGCCCCCCGTCAGCAGGGGCCGCAGCAGCAGGGGTTGCAGCACCCCGTGCTGGGAGATGGAATCCGCCAGCTCTGAGAGGGCCTCGCTGTCAAACTCTTTCCGGGGCTGGTCCCGGTTGGGCTCAATCTCGCTGATCTTTACGCTGACGGCGCCTTCGGTGGTCTCGTCGGTGTTTTCCGCGAAGATGGCGTCCAAGCCCTTCCCCAGTCCTCTTTTCTTCATGGGAATCCCCCTTTTTTACCGATTGTTCTTGATGACCTCCTCCGCCAGCTCCCCATAGGCCTTGGCTCCCCGGGAGCTGCGGTCGTAATACAGCGCGGGCTGGCCAAAGCCTGGGGCTTCGGAAAGGCGCACTGTGCGGGGGATGACGGTTTTGAATACTTTGCGGGGGAAGTATTTTTTCACTTCCTCCACCACCTGCTGGGTCAGGTTCAGGCGGCCGTCGTACATGGTCAGCAGCACGCCTTCAATATCCAGCAGCTCGTTGTACTGGCGCTTCACCCGGCGGACCGTGTTCATCAGCTGGGAAAGCCCCTCCAAAGCGTAATATTCGCACTGGATGGGGATGAGGATGGTGTCCGCCGCGGTGAGGGCATTGGTGGTGATAAGCCCCAGGGAGGGGGGGCAGTCGATGAGCAGGAAGTCATAGTCCCCCCGGATAGGGGCAAGGGCGTTTTTCAGCACGGCCTCCCGGTTCTCCAGGGCGGCCATCTCCAGCTCGGCCGCGGCCAGGTCCATGTTGGAGGGCAGCAGAGTCAGGTTTTTGAACTCTGTCTTCACCAGGGCCTCTTTGGCCTTGGCCCCGCTGATGAGCACCTCGTAAATGGTGGCGCCGCAGTCCCGGCGGTCCACTCCCACGCCAGAGGTGGTGTTCCCCTGGGGATCGGCGTCCACCAGCAGCACCTTTTTCCCCATATCCCCCAGGGCGGCCGCCAAATTGACAGCCGTGGTGGTCTTGCCCACGCCGCCCTTCTGGTTGGCGGCAGCGATGATCTTTCCCATAGTTTCACCCTTCCCTGTGGAATTTTCGCGTTCGGTTCTTATTGTATCACAAACCTGTGGGAAAGAAAAGGCCAAGCAGGCCTTCTGCCGGGAAAAGTTTGCCCCCTTTGCCCGGCCATGTTTCATGTGAAACATAATGGAAGGGCGG
>DWYU01000031.1 GCA_019118505.1 Candidatus Oscillibacter excrementavium | reverse complement strand
CCGTGGCGCCCGGGGGACTTTTGCAAATTCGAGAGTTCACAGCAGCGCCTGGAGGGCTTCCGCCATGGCGATGCCCTGGGACCGGTTGATCCCGTGGGAAGCACTGGCGTCCTCCGGCAGCAGGCCCCAGCTCCAGGCCTTCTCCAGGGCCGCGGGATCCCAGGCACCATTGGCCAGGGCGGCGGGCAGCGGCGCGGAGCGGACGGCTGCCGGTTCCAGGCCCAGGGCCTCTGCCGCCCGGACCAGGAACACGGCGGCCTCCTGCCAGGTGAGGGGCCGGACGGCGGCAAAGGTGCCGTCTGCCGTGCCGTTGGTGATGCCAGCCGCCTGGGCCCAGCCGATGGCGGGCAGGTACCACTCGATGCCCAGCAGGTCGGGGAAGGCGGCCTCCGGCGCCGCCGGAGAGCCGGCGGCCGCGTACAGAAGCCCCACGAACCGGCCCCGGGTGAGAGGCGCGTCGGGATAGGCCTTGGGTTCCAGACGTTCCGGGTGGGCCAGCAGCCACTCCACAGCGGTGTTCCGGCCCGCCAGAGCGTCCGCCAGCGTCTGGGGCACGGCCACATCCGGCTCCAGAGACACCACGCCCCGGCCCGCGTCGGCGTCCAGCAGGGTGCCCAGATCGATGAACTTGGTGGACACGCCCACCCGGACGCCGGAGTTGGGCAGGGCAAAGGTGCCCACGGAGCCGAAGTGGTCCACGCTGCCGCTGGTGGGCTCTCCCACCAGCACCGCCCCCATCTCCTGGAGCTCCACGGCGTTGATGATGGCGGAGGAGAAGGTGGTCTCCCCGATGAGGCCCACCAGCTCCGCGCCATCGTCCATCTCCTGCCGCAGCACTGCCAGCAGGGGCCAGATGACCCCGTCGGACCCGCCGCCGTTATTCCGCAGATCCACCAGGATCCGGCTGTAGTCCCCGGCATCCAGCTCCGTCTGCACCTGGGTGGCGAAGGTCTCCATAGGCAGCTCCGGATCCTCCTGGCAGGTGTTGTACTGAATATAATAGGTGCCGCTGTCCAGGGCGGCGCTCCAATAGGCGTCTCCCGTGGCGGCGGTGACGGGGGAGGCCGTCTGATGGTCCGACAGCCGGGCCAGAGAGACCTGGGCCAGCGCCGCCGCCTCCAGCGGCTCCACGGACAGGACCTGTCCGCCAGCCAGCGTCAGCTCCAGATCGCCGCCATCCGGCACCAGCCCCACAGATTCATACAGGTCTGCCACATTGCAGCTCTGCCGGTACTGCCGCCGCAGCTTTACGGGATTGTCCGCGCTGAGCAGGGTGGAGAAGGCCGCCAGCACCTCCTCCATGGAATGGCCGTTGATGGCGGTGACCTCCTGCCCCAGCAGCTCCGCCTGGCCCTCCTCCGCTGTGGTGAGATACCAGTGCCCGTCGTACCAGGTGAGGACCACGGGATAGAACCGCACCTGATCTGCCACCGCGTTCAGGGACACCTGGGTGTGGGAGTCCCCCGCCAGGGCCGCCAGACGCTGGAGGTCCAGGACAAAATCCACCTGGCTCTCCGCGGCCAGCCGGCCCTCGATCTCTGCCTTGAGGGCCAGGAAGTCCGCCTCTGGCGTGTTGGCGAAGAGATCGGGGTGATAGCGCTCCAGGGACTGGTACAGGACATCCAGGTCCTGCTGCCGGGCCTCCAGAGCGGAGGGATCCGCCGCCTGGACAGCGGTGCCGGTGAACAGGGCGGCCGCCAGGGCCAGCGTCCCGGCTCGCCGGAAAAGAGTGGTATGCACGAAAGATCGCTCCTCTCATGTATTACTTAAATAATACAATAGTACAAAAATGCTGCGTTTGTCAAGGGGAATGCGCGCGGCTTTTCCATAATAACGGAGCGGGCGGGAAATTTTCTTCAAATTCCATAAAGATTTTGTAAAGGAAGGTGAAAAAATTCGCAAAAAGTTCATGGAATCAGGCCGGGAAACAAGCTATAATAAAAGGCCATATATAGAAAGAAGGGGATTGCCATGCGACAGACATCTCCGCCTGCAGAACCGGATGCCAGCTGGCATCCACAGGAACGCAGGGCGTTCCTGTATCTCCCCCTGCTGGCCCTGCTGGTCTCCATCGTGGTGGAGCTGTTCAATCACAAGACATTTACAGAGGGACCCGCCAGCCTCTGGCGCTTTGTATCAGACGAGCCCCTGGCCTTTCTGGTGGACGTGCTGATCGTGCTGGTGACGCTCTCCCCGGCGTTCTTTTTCCGGCGGCGGGCGTTCTGGTGCGCGCTGGTGTCCTTTCTGTGGCTGGTGGCCGGCGGGGTGAACGGGTTCATCCTGCTCAACCGGATGACGCCCTTCACCGTGGCGGATCTGACGGTGTTTGAGACGGGATTGGACACGGTGCCCAACTACCTCTCCACCGGGTACATCGTTCTGCTGACGGCGGCGCTGCTGGTGGTGGCCGGCGGCCTGGCGCTGCTGTTCTGGAAGGGGCCCCGCAGCCGCCTGCCGGTGCGGACCCGGATCCTCACCGGCGCGGGCGCCCTGGCGGTGTCCAGCCTTCTGATGGGGGGCAGCTGCGCCCTGGCCTTTGCCACAGGGAGCCTGTCCGACCAGTTCGCCAACCTGGCCTTTGCCTATGAGGACTACGGCTTCTCCTACTGCTTTCTCCAGACCTGGCTGAACCGGGGCGTCCACCGGCCCGCGGGCTACAGCC
>DWYU01000005.1 GCA_019118505.1 Candidatus Oscillibacter excrementavium | reverse complement strand
GAGCAGCTGCTCCGGCCCGGCCGCTTTTGGGTCAGTCCAGATGGCGGATCAGGTCCTGGGTCAGACGGGCGGTCATGCCCCAGATGGCATGGCCCTGCCAGTACCAGATGGGGACCTCCACCCGGCCCTGGGCCCAGCGATAGTCGGCGGGGATGCCCACGGCCCCATAGGGGAAGTCTTTCGGGATCTCCGGCAGCAGCGGATAGGTGTAGACCTCCGGACGGGTCTCCCGGAAGAAGGACAGGGGAACGGTAAAGACCTCCGCCACCTCTGCCGGGGAGGGAGACAGGACGGCAAGGCCTCCGGCGGACACCAGGCCCAGCACCGGCTGCATGAGAAATCCCGCCTGGTTGCAGATGAAATCCGGCCTGCCCAGGACCTCGATCTCCCGGCGGGGGATGGACAGCTCCTCCTCCGTCTCCCGAAGGGCGCACTGCTCCGGCGTCTCCCCCGCCTCCACCCGGCCGCCGGGGAAGCACACCTCCCCCGGCTGGCGGTGGAGGGCGGCGGAGCGGACCTCATAGAGCAGGTGGAGGCCCTCCGGCCGCTCCACCAGGGGGCACAGCACGGCGTAGCTGTGGCGGGCACCCAGCAGCCCCGGCGTGTGGCCGCCGTACTGGCGGCGCAGGCGATCCAGCTCTCTCATAGCAACATCCTCAGCGCCTGCTGTCGGTTGGCGATCTCCACCACCGGCACACTGGGGGCGTACTCCCCGTCCAGGGACCAGGGCAGGTCCTCCTCCGTCTCCAGGTGAATGGAGGAGACGTGGCGGAACACCAGGCCCTGGCTGTCATACTGCTGGTTCAGCAGGGCCAGCACCAGATTCTGCAGGTCCAGGGCGGTCTTGGGGCTGGGCACCAGCAGCATCTCGAATTTTCCGTCATCCAGCACCACCCGCTCCGGGTCCAGCTTCATCAGCCCGCCGATAGAAGTGGAGTTGCACACGGCGCCGAAGAGGTAGTCGCCGTCCAGCGTCTCCCCGTCGGCGGTGAGACGGATGCGATAGGGGCGCAGGGTGCTCAGGTCCTTCATGCCCTCCAGGATATAGGCGAAGTGGCCCAGGGCGTTCTTGGCGGCCTGGGAGGCGGTGTAGGAGCTGCGGGTAAAGGCCCCGAAAGAGGCCACATAGATGAAATTGCGCTGGTTCCACTGGCCGATGTCCAGAGCCCGCAGACGGCCCTTGGCGATGTCCTCCGCGGCCGCCGCCGGGTCCCGGGGGATCTGGAGGCTGGCGGCGAAGTCGTTGGTGGTGCCCTGGGGCAGATAGCCTAGGGGCGGCGGGGACTCCAGCCGCATCAGGCCGGAGATCACCTCGTTGAGGGTGCCGTCGCCTCCGGCGGCCACCACCAGGTCATACGCGGGGCCCTCCCGGGCGGCGATCTCGGCGGCGTCCCCGGGAGCGGCGGTCTGGCGGATTCGGATGAGATAGCCCGCCTGGGAGAGGACGGACAGCGCGTCGAACAGCGGACCATGGGGCTTGTTCCGCCCGGCCCGGGGATTGACGATAAAGAGCAGCTTCTGCAGCTCCATGGAAGATACCTCCTGACAAGATGGACGCATCCATCCAAAACGATGGGAAATAGTATAGCACGGCGATCTGCGGATTGCAATTCCGCAAATCTGGCTGCGGTGCAAAAAATTTCCGGAAGCGCTGGAAGCGCGGGGGCTTTTTTGGAAAAAGACCTTGCAATTCTGCCCCTGTTCGTGTACAATACAGCCTTGCAGGAAGAGAGTTACAAAAATAACAAACCTTCCGCAAGGCTCCTGAACAATTGAATAGAGCCGAACATTTCTGTCGGGGCGGACAGCTTCCGCCCAACACTGACTCGAAATGAGCAGTGATGCAAAGGAGAACACCATGAAGAAGAGACTTTTGGCGCTCCTTCTTCTGACGGGCCTCCTGAGCGCCGCACTCACCGGATGCGGAGGCGGCAGCACAGAGCAGGCAGCAGAGGACGGACAGACAGCGGACGGCTCTACCGGAGCGCGGGCCCAGACGAATGAGATCGTGGTGGGCATCGCGCAGGACCTGGACGAGAGTCTTGACCCTCACCTGGCGGTGGCGGCAGGAACTAAGGAAGTCATGTTCAACGTCTTTGAGGGGCTGGTGAAGCCCACCCCCGAGGGAGACCTGATTCCCGCCGTCGCTGACCACTATGAGATCTCTGAGGATCAGACCACGTACACCTTTACCCTGCGGGAGGGTGTCATGTTCCACAACGGGGACCCGGTAGAGATGCGGGATGTCGAATATTCCATCGAACGCTGCGCCGACGATTCGGAGGGGACGCCTCTGATCCCGGCGCTTTCTGCTATTTCCGCCATGGAGGCGGACGATACCACGCTGACCATCACCCTGGATCAGCCGGACAGTGAATTCCTGTCCTATATGACCCTGGCCATCCTGCCGGAGGACTATCCGGACCAGGCCACCGCCCCGGTGGGCACCGGACCTTTCAAATTCGTGTCCCGGACGGCCCAGGACTCCATCGTCCTGGAGCGGTTTGACGACTACTGGGGCACCCCTGCCCAGCTGGACAAGGTGACGTTCCGGATCATCGAGAACGCGGACAGTCTGGTGATGAGCCTTCAGAGCGGGGCCATCGATATGTTCACCCACCTGACCAGCACCCAGGTGGCCCAGCTGGGGGATGACTTCCAGGTGCTGGAGGGCACCATGAACCTGGTGCAGGCCCTGTATCTGAACAACGCCGTGGAGCCCTTCAACAATGAAAAGGTGCGCCAGGCCCTGTGCTACGCTGTGGACAAGCAGCAGATCATCGACCTGGCCTTTGACGGGTACGGCAGCCCCATCGGCTCCAGCATGTATCCAGCCTTCCAGAAGTATTTCGTGGAGGACCTGACAGACTACTACTCCTACGACCCGGAGCGGGCCAAGGAGCTGCTGGCGGAGGCGGGGTATCCCGACGGGTTCACCATGACCATCACCGTCCCCTCCAACTACCAGCCCCATATCGACACCGCCACCGTGCTGGCGGAGCAGCTGAAGGCCGTGGGCATCACGGCGGAGATCCAGCTGGTGGACTGGGGCACCTGGGTGGATCAGGCCTACACCAACCGCCAGTTCCAGTCCACAGTGATCGGAGTGGACGCCTCCAACATGACCGCCCGGGCCCTGCTGGAGCGGTTCGTCTCCACGGCGGATAACAACTTTATCAACTATCAGAACGCGGACTATGACGCCCTGTTCCAGCAGGCCCAGGCCACCGCGGACGACGCAGAGCAGACGGAGCTCTACAAGCAGATGGAGCGGAATCTGACAGAGCACGCCGCCAACGTCTACATCCAGGACCTGGCGGACCTGGTGGTCCTGCGGAAGGGACTGGAGGGATACCGGTTCTATCCTATCTACGTGATGGACCTGTCTACGGTCCACTACACCGCATAAGTTCCATGCGCGGCGGAGAATTTGCCGCGGTCCCGGAGGGGAGATGATGCCATGAAGTACGTATGCAAGCGGATTTTGATGCTGCTGGTCACCATGGTCATCGTCTCCTTTCTGGCATTTGCGGCCTTTGATCTGATCTCCGGCAGCCCTGCGGAGATCATGCTGGGAACCCAGGCCACGCCGGACCGGGTGGCGGAGCTGGAGGCCCAGCTGGGGCTGGACCGGCCCTTCCTGGTGCGGTACGTCTCCTGGCTGGCGGGCTTCTTCACCGGAGACCTGGGGACCTCCTACAGCTACAGCCAGCCGGTGTGGGAGCTGATTGCCCCCAAGGTGGGGATTACCCTGTGGCTGAGCCTCATCAGCTTTGTGCTGATCGCCGTGGTGTCTGTCCCGGTGGGGCTGTGGGCCTCCCGGGGGCGGAGCCGGTTGGGAGACGCGGTGGGGACGGTGCTGGACCAGCTGTGCATGGCGGTGCCGCCGTTTTTCACCGGCATCCTGCTCTCCTGGCTGTTCAGCATCACCCTCCACTGGTTCGTCCACGGCCAGTTCCCGGACCTGGGGACGGATCCGGCCGGGGCGCTCCAATACCTGTTTTTCGCCGCTGTGGCCATCGCCATCCCCCGGATCGCCATGACGGTGCGGATGCTCCGCTCCACCATCCAGGGGGAGATGCGGAAGGACTATGTCCGCACCGCCATCTCCCGGGGCAATGACCGCTCCGGGGTGCTGTGGCACCATGTGCTACGCAACGCCCTGGTGCCGGTGGTGACCTTCCTGGCCCAGACCATGGCGGAGATCGTGGCGGCCAGCATCGTGGTGGAGCAGGTGTTTGCCATCCCCGGGCTGGGGCGGCTGCTGGTGGCCTCCATCTCCAACCGGGACTACCCGGTGGTGCAGGCCATCGTGGTGATCCTGGCCTTCTGGGTGGTGCTGGCGGGCACGGCGGCGGACATTCTCAACCAGCGGATCGACCCCCGCCTGCGGCTGGGAGGTGCGTCATGAGACGGCGGATGAACGGATACCTGCTGGCAGGGCTGATCGTCACCGGCTTGATGGCGGCGCTGATCCTGCTGGGGCTGGTGTGGACGCCCTATGACCCGGACGCCCTGATGGCGGGCCCCAAGCTGGAGGGCCCCTCCCTGGCCCACTGGCTGGGGACGGACAGCTTTGGCCGGGACATCTTCAGCCGGGTCCTCCGGGGGGCGGGCACCACCTTCCTCATCGCCCTGAGCACCGTGGCCATCGGCGCGGTGTGCGGCACGGCGGTGGGCGCCTGCACCGGCTACTTCGGCGGCGTGATCGACGAGGTGCTGATGCGCTTCAACGACGCCATGACGGCGTTTCCCAGCATCCTGCTGGCCCTGGTGCTCATCAGCATCCTGGGACCGGGGAACAAATACAATGTGGTGATCGCCCTGGGGCTGGTGTTCATCCCCAGCTTTGCCCGGGTGACCCGCACGGCCTTCGCCGCCCTGCGGGACGTGAACTATGTGAAGAGCGCCCGGCTGATGGGGGCCTCCAGCGGCCGCATCCTGGTGCGGCAGATCCTGCCCAACACCATGCAGGTGCTGCTGCCGGCCCTGACCATCGGCTTCAACAACGCGGTGCTGGCGGAGGCGTCCATGAGCTATCTGGGCATCGGCGTCACGCCGCCGGACGCCTCCCTGGGCTACATGCTCTCGGAGGCCCAGGGGATGCTGACCAGCGCCCCCTGGTACGCCCTGGGCACCGGCGGCACCATCGTGCTGCTGATCTTCGGCGTGGGCCTCATCGGCGAGGGGCTCCAGCGCCGGGATGGGGAGGTGGCCTGATGCTGGAGATCAAAGATCTGCACGTGAAATTCCATACCCGGCAGCGGGAGGCCGTGGCCGGCGTGTCCCTTACCATTCACGACGGGGAGATCCTGGGGCTGGTGGGGGAGTCCGGGTCCGGAAAGTCCGTCACCGCCATGAGCGTGGCGGGGCTGCTGCCCCGGAGGCAGTGCGACTTCTCCGGGGAGATCCTGCTGGACGGGGTGGAACTGCTCCACGCGGACCGCGCACTGCTGCGGCAGGTCCAGGGGAAGGACATCGGCGTGGTGTTCCAGGAGCCGATGAGCGCCATGGACCCCCTGATGATTATCGGACGCCAGGTGGAGGAGGTGCTGCGGATCCACACGGACCTCTCCCGGGAGGAGCGGCGCCGCCGGGCCCTGGAGGCCCTGGCGGCGGTGGAGCTGCCGGACCCGGAGGGCGTGTACGGAAAGTACCCCCACGAGCTCTCCGGCGGGATGCTGCAGCGGGCCATGATCGCCGCGGCCATCGCGGCCCGGCCAAAGCTGCTGCTGCTGGATGAGCCCACCACCGCCCTGGATGTGACCATCCAGGCCCAGATCCTGGAGCTCTTGAAGAAGCTGAACCGGGAGTCCGGCATCTCCATGCTGTTCATCTCCCACAACCTGAATGTGGTGCGGAAGCTCTGCACCCGCACAGCGGTGATGCAGCGGGGCGTCCTGGTGGAGGAGGGGGACATCGAGACGGTGTTCCACCACCCCCGGCACCCCTACACCCAGCGGCTGATCGCCGCCATTCCCACCCGGCACCGGAAGGAGGAGGCGCCATGAGCGAACAGGAGCTGGTGCTGTCCGTCCAGCACGTCACCAGCGGATACCGCAACCGCGGCGTATTCCGGAGGGGACCGTATCAGGAGGTCCTCCACGACGTGACCTTCGACGTGCGCCACGGGGAGATTTTGGGCCTGGTGGGGGAGTCCGGCACTGGCAAGTCCACCCTGGCCAAGACCATCCTGGGCATCGTGAAGCCGGACCGGGGCCAGGTGATCCACTACACGAAACGGCCCCAGATGATCTTCCAGGACCCCTACAGCGCCCTGAACCCCGCCTACTCAGTGGCCTGGACCCTGGAGGAGCCCCTGCGGATCTTCGGCAAATACGACGCGGCGGAGCGCAAGCGTCGGGTCCGGGAGATGCTGGACCGGGTGGGCCTGCCGGAGGAGTGTCTGGCGGCCAAGCCGGCGGAGCTCTCCGGCGGCCAGCGGCAGCGGGTGTCCATTGCCGTGGCGCTGATCCAGCGGCCCAAGTTCCTCATCGCCGACGAGCCGGTGTCGGCCCTGGATGTGACCATCCAGGCCCAGATCCTGGACCTGCTGCGGGCGCTGCGGCGGGAGCTGGATCTCTCGTACCTCTTCATCTCCCATGACCTGAATGTCGTGTACCAGCTCTGCGACCGGGTGCTGGTGATGAAGGAGGGGCGCATCGTGGAGCAGGGGACGGTGGATGACATCTTCGACCATCCCCAGCAGGACTATACCCGCCAGCTGCTGGCGGCAGCGGAGTGACCATGCGTTTTTTCAAAGCCCATCGAAAACTGCACATCTGGCTGCTGGCGGATCTGATCCTGCTGGCGGCCTTCCTGCTGGCCCGGGGACACCGGCCGTGGATGAACGGACTGGAGCGAATGGTGTCCGCGCCGATCCGGAGAGCCATGGGCGCCCTGAGCGCCCATATCCCCTTTTCGGTGATGGAGGTGCTGTATGTCCTGGGGGCCATCCTGGCGGCGGCCTATGTGGTGTGGAGCATCGCGGCGGTGGTCCGGGCCAGGGGGCGGCGGAGGCGCCGGGCCTACAGCGCGGTGCTGGGGGCGGTCTGCGCCGGACTGACCATCTGCGCCGCCACCTGCCTGCTGTGGGGAGTGTGCTATTACACGGACACCTTTCAGGATCGGTCCGGCGTCCGGGCGGAGGAGGTGTCCCTGCCGGACCTGGCGGCGGTGACCGCCTGGTTCGCAGAGAATCTGGCGGAGACGGCGGACCAGGTGCCCCGGGACGAGCGCGGGCTGTTCGACGTCTCCCTGGATGACATCTTCGCCGACAGCACCGGTATCTACGCAGGGGCGGAGGAGCGGTTCCCCTTCCTGGAGTTTCGGGACCAGACGCCCAAGCGGATGTTCTTCTCCAAGGTGATGAGCGCCATGAACTTCACCGGCGTCTACTTCGCCTTCACCGGGGAGTCCAACATCAACGTGGACGCCCCGGCCTGCCTGATCCCCTCCACCATCGCCCATGAGCTGGCCCACCAGCGGGGGATCGCCTCGGAGCAGGAGTGCAACTTCCTGGCGGTGCTGGCCTCCACCACCAGCGGGAATCCCGTGTACACCTACTCCGGCTGGCTGATGGGGTATATCCACCTGGGCAACGCCCTGTACCGGGCGGACCCGGAGGCCTGGCAGGCTGTCCGGGATACCCTGCCGGACACGGTGCGGGCGGATCTGGCGTATAACAACGCCTACTGGGCGTCCTTTGCGGGGGCGGCGGCGGACGCCAGCCAGACGGTGTATGACACGATCTTGAAGGGCTATGGCCAGGCAGACGGCATCCGCTCCTACGGCATGGTGGTGGATCTGCTGGTGGCCTATTACCGGGACACGGCCCTTGGGGCAGACAGATAGGAGGCGCACAGCCCATGATGAACATTCTGGTGACACTGGACCGCAACTACCTCCCGCCGCTGCGGGTGATGCTGGGGTCCCTGCTGCTGAATGACCCCGGCGAGACCTTTGACATCTACGCCGTCGGGGACGGCCTGCTGCCGGAGGACTGGGCGGCGCTGGACGCTCTCTGCCGGGGGCGCCTCCATCCGGTGGAGGTGCCGGCGGACCTGTTCGCCGACGCGCCGGTGGCCCGGTACTGGACCCGGGCCATGTACTACCGGCTGCTGGCGGCGGAGCTGCTGCCCCGGAATCTGGACCGGGTGCTGTACCTGGACCCGGACATCCTGGTGATCAACTCCGTCCGGGCCCTGTATGACACGGAGCTGGCGGGGAACCTGATGGCCGCCGCCACCCACACCGGCCTGCTGGCCGGCATTACAGACCCGGTGAACCGGCTGCGGCTGGAGAACTACGAGGCGGAGGCCTACTACAACTCCGGTGTGCTGCTGATGGATCTGGCCGCCATGCGGCGGGAGGTCCGGCCGGGGGACATCTTCGGCTACGCACGGGAGCACGCGGACATCCTGCTGCTGCCGGACCAGGACGTGCTCAACGGCCTGTACGGCGGGCAGATCCTGGGGGTGGACGACAGCCTGTGGAACTACGACGCCCGGCGGTTCGACCGCTATCTCCTGGTGAGCCAGGGGGAGAAGGACATGGACTGGGTCATGGACCACACCTCCCTGCTCCACTTCTGCGGCAAGCGCAAGCCCTGGAATCACAGCTATCAGGGCCGGTTCTCCGCCCTGTATAAGCACTACCAGCGGCTGGTGGAGCGGCGGTAAAGGATCAAAAAAATCCCGTGCCGGGTATCCGGCACGGGATTTTTTCAGCTCGTGATCACTTCATCAGCTCACACACCAGGTCGGTGTAGCCGGAGGGGTCCTCCAGAGGCAGGCCCGCGATCAGCAGGGCCTGGTCGTACAGCAGCGTGGCGTACTTTTTGGCCTTCTCCGGGTCCGCCGTCACGGCGGCCTCCAGGGCCTGGAAGGCCGGGTGATCCACGTTCAGTTCCAAAATCCGCTCGGCGTGGATGGCGCTGTCCGGCTGGACGGCCTGGAAGTACTTCTCCATCTCGAAGCTCAATCCCTCGCCGGCGGTGAGGCAGACGGGGTGGGATTTCAGCCGGGTGCTGGCCTTGACCTCCTTCACCTGGTCCCCCAGGGCCTCCTTCACGAAGTCAAAGGTGGCCTTGTGGGCGTCGGCGGCCTCCTCGGCCTTCTTCTCCGCCCCCTCTTCGATCTCCTGGTCCAGGACAGAGCGGAACTCCTTGTCCTGGAAGGTGTGGAGGATCTGGGCGACGAACTCGTCCACCTCCTCGGTGAAGTAGAGGATCTCCGTGCCGGACTCCCGGAGCCCCTCGATCTGGGGCAGCTTGTCGATCTTGTCCAGGCTGTCGCCGGCGGCGTAGTAGATATACTTCTGATCCTCCTTCATCCGGGAGACATACTCCGCCAGGGTGACGGGCTTCTTCTCCGTGGAGGAGTAGAACAGCAGCAGATCGGAGAGCAGATCCTTGTGGGCGCCGTACTCTCCCACCACGCCGTACTTGATCTGGCGGCCGAAGTTCTTCCAGAATTTCTCGTAGCCCTCCCGGTCGTCCTTCAGCATCTTGGCAAGCTCGCTCTTGATCTTCTTCTCCAGGTTGGAGGCGATGACCTTCAGCTGCCGGTCGTGCTGCAGCAGCTCCCGGGAGATGTTCAAAGACAGATCGGGGGAGTCCACCACACCCCGGACGAACCGGAAGTGCTCCGGCAGCAGGTCCGCGCACTTGTCCATGATGAGCACGCCATTGGAGTACAGCTGCAAACCCTTCTCGTACTCCTTGGTGTAGTAGTCAAAGGGCGTGGCGCCGGGAATGAACAGCAGCGCCTTGTAGGTGACAGCGCCCTCGGCGGAGACTACGATGACCCGCTGGGGATCGGTGTAGTCATGGAACTTGTCCCGGTAGAACTTGTTGTACTCCTCCGGCTTCACGTTGGACTTGCGCCGCTGCCAGATGGGCACCATGGAGTTCAGGGTCTCCTCCTCCTGGTACGTCTCGTACTCCGGCTTGTCGTCGGGGCTGCCCTCCTTCCGGCGGGTCTTGGAGACCTCCATCCGAATGGGGAAGCGGATGTAGTCGGAGTACTTCCGCACCAGCTCCTGGAGCCGCCAGGACTCCAGGAACTCGCTGTACTTCTCGTCGTCGGTGTCCGGCTTGATGTGCATGATGATGTCCGTGCCCACGCCGTCCCGCTCACACTCCGTGATGGTGTAGCCGTCCGCCCCGGAGGACTGCCACATATAGGCGGTGTCGGCGCCGTACTTCTTCGTCACCACGGTGATGTGGTCCGCCACCATGAAGGCGGAGTAGAAGCCCACACCGAACTGGCCGATGACATCGGTGTCCTTGGCATCGTCCCCCACCTCCTGCTTGAACTTATAGGAGCCGGAGGAGGCGATGACGCCCAGGTTGTTCTCCAGATCCTCCTTGTCCATGCCGATGCCGTTGTCGGAGACGGTGAGGGTCCGGTGCTCCTTGTCCACCTTGATCTCGATCTTGAAGTCCTTGCGGCTCATGCCCACGGAGTCGTCCGTCAGGGCCTGGTAGCACAGCTTGTCGCAGGCGTCGCTGGCGTTGGAGATGATCTCCCGCAGGAAGATCTCCTTGTGGGTGTAGATGGAGTTGATCATCAGATCCAGCAGCCGCTTCGACTCCGCCTTGAATTGTTTCTTTGCCATGATACAGCACTTCCTTTAAGTGTTTTTTTACAACGTACACAGTATAGCACTTTGAACAAAACAAATAAATGACCAATTTGTAAATTCCTGCCTGGAAAGGTTGTGCCCGGCGGTGAATCCGTGTAAAATAGTGGCAAAATGAACCCGTGCGGATCCTGTCCGCCGGAAAAAAGGAGTCCTTTTTCTATGGGAGTGTTCCAAAAGATCGGAAATGCGCTGGCCCGGTTCATGTACGGCCGCAACGGCGTGGACCAGCTGAGCCTGGTGATCGTGGTGGGGAGCCTGGTGCTGGACCTCATCTCCATGCTGGTGGCGCCCCACCTGCTGTGGCTGGGGAACGTGCTGTACACGGTGTCCATCGTGGCCTGGATTTACGCGCTGTTCCGGATTTTCTCCAAAAACCTCACCAAGCGCCGGAGCGAGAACCAGCGGTGGCTGAACTGGATGTGGCGGATGAAGAGCAGTCAGCAGGGGGCCAGGGCCCGCCACGCGGACAAGGCCCACAAGTATTTCACCTGCAAGAACTGCAAGACCATCTGCCGGGTGCCGGTGGGCAAGGGGAAGATCATCATCACCTGCCCCAAGTGCGGCGCCCAGATCCACGCCAAGACGTGAGGGCGCCATGGGAGAGATTCGGTTTGCCGCGGCGGCGGATGCCGCCGCCCTGCTGGGCATCTATGGGCAGTACATAGATACCCCCATCACGTTTGAGTGCGCGCTTCCCAGCGAGGAAGCGTTCCGGAGACGCGTGGCGGAATACGGCGCCGCCTGCCCCTATCTGGTGTGGGAGGAGGATGGACGCATCCTGGGCTATGCCTACGCCCACAGGCTGGGAGAGCGGGCGGCCTATCAGTGGAGCGCGGAGCTGTCCATCTATCTGGGCCGGGACAGCACCGGCCGGGGGCTGGGCCGCCGGCTGTACGGCGCCCTGATGGAGCTGCTGCGGCTCCAGGGCGTCCGCACGGTCTACGGCTGCGTCACACTGCCCAACGCGGGGAGCGAAGGGCTCCACGCGGCCATGGGGTTCCGCCTGACCGGCACCTGGCACAGGGCCGGCTTCAAGTGCGGCGCCTGGCGGGACGTGGGCTGGTTTGAAAAGACCATCGCCCCCTATGCCCCCTCCCCGGCGCCTGTCCGGCCCATCGGGGAGGTCCCGGCGGCCGCGGCGGCGGAGATTCTGGAGCGATACAGCAGGTGAACGAAAAAAGAGACGGAGCCGATGGGCTCCGCCTCTTTTGGGATTCCGGGAAAAATCAGCCCTTGCACACGGGGACGATCCAGCCCTTGGTGTCGGGGATCTTGCCCCACTGGATGCCGGTGAGGGTGTCGTACAGCTTCTGGGTCAGCTCGCCGATCTTGCCGCCGCTGATAAAGACCTTGTCGCCCTTCCAGTCCAGCTCCTTGACCGGGGAGACCACGGCGGCGGTGCCGGTACCGAAGACCTCCTCCAGCTTGCCGTCGTGACCGGCCTTCATGATGTCGGCGATGGCCACGTGCTCCTCCAGGACCTCATAGCCCCAGTCCTTCAGCAGCTCGATGATGGAGCGGCGGGTGACGCCGGGCAGCACGGTGCCGGTGCAGGGAGCGGTGTAGATCTTGCCGTCGATCTTGAACATGATGTTCATGGAGCCGACTTCCTCCACGTACTTCTTCTCCACGCCGTCCAGCCACAGCACCTGGGCAAAGCCCTGCTGCTCGGCCATCTCGCCGGCCTTGATGGAGGCGGCGTAGTTGCCGCCGCACTTGGTGAAGCCGGTCAGGCCGGGTGCCGCGCGGATGTACTCGTCCTCCACGTAGATGCGGACGGGGTCAATGCCCTCGGCATAGTAGGCGCCGGAGGGAGAGCAGATGATGCAGAAGGTGTAGTTCCGGCTGGCGTGGACGCCCATGCCCACGTCGGTGGCGAAGGTGAAGGGGCGGATGTACAGGGAGGCGCCGTCAGAGTGGGGCACCCAGTCCTTGTCCACTTCCACCAGGGTCTTGACCGCCTGGACGAAGTCGTCCACGGGGATCTTGGGGATGCACATCCGGTCGGCGGAGTCCTGCATCCGCTGGGCGTTGCAGTCGGGGCGGAACAGCTGGATGGTGTTATCCGCGGTCCGGTAGGCCTTCAGACCCTCAAAGATCTCCTGGGCGTAGTGGAACACCACGCAGGCGGGATCCAGGGGGAAGGGCTGATAGGGGACAATGCGGGCGTCATGCCAGCCCTTGTCCGGAGAGTAGTCCATGACAAACATATGATCCGTGAAGATCTTGCCGAAGCCCAGCTTGCTCTCGTCCGCAGGCTTGGCCTTGGGGCTGGTGGTCTTGGTGATTTTGATATCCAGCATTTTCATCGCTCCTTAAAAATAGTTTGAAGTTTGAGAAATAACAAAAAGACCTTCGCGCAGTCCTGCCCTGTGCAGGAGAGGCGAAAGTCAAACTTCCGTGGTACCACTCTCGTTGCCGCCAAAACGGCGACCGCTCGATTGCCCCGATAACGGGGGGCATCCGGTGCGGCATACTGGGGAGAGACCCGTTCCGCCCACTGCTCCCGGGTGACGCTGCAAAGGCCGCCTCACTGCCTCGCACCATAACGGCAGCTCTCTGAGAGGGGAGAATTTTGCAGGATGTCCCGTTCCACGCATGATGAATCTTTATTCGCCTATATCTCTTTTTATACGCTGATGGAGCCGCAAAGTCAACTGTTAAAATGCACAGAAAGCGCCGGGGCGAAAAAGGCGGGGCCCGCCGGCAGTG
>DWYU01000030.1 GCA_019118505.1 Candidatus Oscillibacter excrementavium | reverse complement strand
GCACCACATCTGAAAAGGAAGGATCTGCTGCTATGAAACGCGCGGTTTTATCTGTATGTATCCTGGCATTGGCATTGATTCTGACAGCCTGCGGTCCGACGCCGTCTGACAGTGCAGTCTCCACCGGCGATTCCGCCAGCGGAGATCACGCCTTCGACTATGGCGGTGACGTGACGCTGCGCATTCTCTCCGGCTCGGAGAACCAGGAGCTGGAGGGTATCCTGGATGACTTCGTCCGGGAGCGGGGCGTGAACATCGAGATGGACTACCAGGGCTCCCTGGACATCATGCGCGCCCTCCAGGGGGAGACCATCGACTACGACGCGGTGTGGCCGGCCAGTAGCCTGTGGCTCACCGCCGGGGACACCCAGTACCGGGTGAAGCACGCCCAGTCCATCTCCATCACCCCGGTGGTCTTCGGCATCCGACAGAGCCTGGCGGAGGAGCTGGGCTTTGTGGGCCGGGAGGTGTCGGTGGGCGACCTGCTCTCCGCCATCCAGGCGGGGGAGCTGGAGTTCTGCATGACCTCCGCCACCCAGTCCAACTCCGGGTGCAGTGCCTACATCGGCTTCCTCTACGCCCTGCTGGGCAATCCGGATGTGATCACGTCGGAGAACCTCCAGACCCCGGGCCTGGCGGAGCAGATCACCCAGCTGCTCTCCGGCGTGGATCGATCCTCCGGAAGCTCTGACTGGCTGAAGGACCTGTTCCTCACCGGTGGCTACGACGCCATGGTGAACTATGAGTGCCTCGTCATCAGCGCCAACCAGGAGCTGGAGGCGCGGGGGGAGGAGACGCTGTACGCCGTCTACCCCTACGACGGTCTGTCCATTGCCGACTCCCCTTTAGGCTATGTGGACAACGGGGACGCCGAGAAGGAACAGGCCTTTCTGGATTTACAGGAGTATCTCCTGTCCGACGAGGTGCAAAACGAGATCCAGCGCACCGGCCGCCGCACCGGTTACGAGGGGGTGTCGGCGGAGAACGCCGACGTGTTCCGCGCCGACTGGGGCGTCCAGCCGAACCGGGTGCTCTCCCCCATCCGGATGCCCTCCACCGATGTGCTCATGGAGTGTCTGGATCTGTACCAGACGCAGTTCCGCAAGCCCTCCCTCACGGTCTACTGTCTGGACTACTCCGGCAGCATGGAGGGGATCGGCCGGGAACAGATGGTGGAGGCCATGAGCCAGATCCTGATCCAGGAGAACGCAGAGCAAAATCTGCTCCAGGCCTCGGAACACGAGGTCAATATCCTCATCCCCTTTGAGGGCTACCCCCGGGACGTCTACACCGCCGAGGGCAACGGGGCGGAGCTGGAGGATCTCTACGACCAGGTGGAGGCGGAGGAGGCCGTGGGTGGCACCGACATCTATTATGCCGCCATGGAGGGCCTGCGGCAACTGGATGGCTACGACCTGAGCCAGTATACCCCCGCCATCATCCTGCTGACGGACGGGGTATCCGACGGGAGTTTTTCCGACTTCCGGGACGGCTACGAGGTCTTCGGGGCGGATGTGCCGGTGTTCTCTATCATGTTCGGCTCCGCCGATCCCACCCAGCTGGAGGAACTGGCGGAACTGACCCACGCCCGGGTCTTCGACGGCCGGGAGGACCTGATCGGGGCCTTCCGCAGCGTGAAGGGGTACAACTGATGAAAAGAGGTGCTGTTTTGCGGATGACCGCCGCCCTGGCGGCGGCCTGCGGGGTGTTCCTCGGACTGGCCCTGGGGCTGCGGTGGCACCTGCTCGTCAGCGCTTTGCTGGCGGTGGGCGTGTACGCAGGTCTGACGCTGGTGCTGACTCCCAGGCCGGACGCCGCTGCCCTGTTCTTCTCCAAGCGGAGCGACGGCGCGGAGCTCTCCGCCGTCATGGAACAGGCGAACCAGGATCTGAAACAGGTCCGCCTCTCCGCCGGACAGATCACAGACGTGAAGACCCACGAGGAAGCCGCAGGCCTGGCGGAGACCGGCGCCCGCATCTATCACTATCTGCGCCGCCAGCCGGAGAAGATCCCCTCCGCCCACCGCTTTCTCACCTACTACCTGGACACAGTGGGCCGCATCCTGATCCAGTATGTGGCCTATCAGGAGGCGGAGCTGCGGACGCCGGAGGTCATGGCCTTTCAGCGGAAGGTGCGGGCGCTCCTGCCCAAGCTCCGGGCCGGCTTTGACGAGCAGCTGACGGAGCTGATGGCCTCGGAGCGGTTTGACGCGGAGGCTGACATGAAGGTCATGGAGAGGCTGCTGACCGCAGAGGGTCTGCTGACCGCAGAGGGCCCAATGACTGCGGATGAGCCGCAGAACACGGAGGAATTCCAATGGAAAACAAGACAAAGCTCGTGGGACTGCTGATCCTGCTGGCAGTCATTGCCGCCGGATCAGCCTATGTGCTTCTGGGCGGCGACCCGGCGGATGCCGGGGAACCGATGAAGACGGAAGAGCCCGCTGGGGATGCCGGGGAGGAGTCCTCGGTGTCGTCCGCGACCCTCCGGGGCTATGTAGGGGGCGAAAAGATCGGTCTGCTGGAAGACCCGGAAGTACAGAAGATTCTGGCGGAGGACTACGGCCTTACCCTGGACTATGCCAAGGCGGGCTCCCTGGACATGGTGACGGCGGACCACGAGGGCCGGGATTTCCTCTTCCCCTCCAGCCAGACCGCCCTGGAGTACTACCAGCAGCTCTGCGGCGCGCCGGACAAGAGCCAGATCGTGTTCAACACCCCCATCGTCCTCTACACCCACCGTCCCATCCTGGAGACGTTCCAGAAAGAGGGACTGGTGACAGAGCGGGACGGGGTCTACTACATGGACATGGCCGCTCTGGTGGCGGAGATCGAGGCGGGCACCACCTGGGCGGATCTGGGGCTGCCGGAGCTCTACGGCACCGTGGCGGTCAACACCACCGACCCTGTGCGCTCCAACTCCGGCAATATGTTTGCGGGGCTGCTGGCCAATGTGCTGTGCGGCGGGGTGGCGGATGCGGACAGTGTGGAGGCCGTGCTGCCCCGCCTGAAGGCCATCTTCGAAAAGCTGGGCTATATGGAGGCGTCCTCCTCTGACCTGTTCGACCAGTTCCTCAAGACCGGCATGGGGGCCAAGCCTGTGATCGCCGGCTATGAGAACCAGCTGCTGGAGTTCGCTGTGGAGAACCCGGAGGACTGGGCGCAGCTGAAGGATGACATCGTGCTGCTCTATCCCACCCCCACCGTCTGGTCCTCCCATGTCTACATCGCCCTGGATGAGGCAGGAGAGGCGGGCATCGACGCCCTGCTGGACGAGGAGGTCCAGCGCCTGGCCTGGGAAAATCACGGCTTCCGCACCGAGGTATCCGGCACGGACGCCGACGAAGACCACTTCGGCGTCCCTCACCTGGCCGCGGAGATCACCCAGGTGGCCGCCATGCCCAGCTACGCCGCCATGGAGAAGATCATCGCCGCTCTGTCGTAAACGTAAATTTTACCGCAGGGCTGGATAAATGCGCTGTGCAAAGGGAGGCATTTTCACAGATGGATGGGCTCATCGTCTATGGCAGCAAATACGGCACGACCCGCCGGTATGCGGAGGAGCTCTCCCGGCTCACCGGCCTGCCCGCCATCCCCTGTGGGGAATTCCACAGGCTGGCTGAGGGGAGTATCCTTGTCTATCTTGGGGCGCTCTATGCCGGCGGGGTGCTGGGGCTCAAGCAGGCAATGAAAGGACTTTCCCTCGGGGATGGCCAGCGGCTGATCGTGGCCACTGTGGGTCTGGCCGACCCTGCGGAGCCGCAGAACCGGGCGCATATTCGCGCGGCACTTCAAAAGCAGCTGCCGCCGGAGCTTTCGGAGCGGGCCGTTCTCTTCCACCTCCGGGGCGGTATTGACTATGCCGTTCTGTCCCCACGCCACCGGGCCATGATGGCCGCAATGTGCTTCTCCCTGCGCAGGAAGCCGGCGCGGCAGAGGTCCGCTGAGGACCAGGCGCTGCTGGAGACTTACGGAAAACAGGTGGACTTCACGGATCTCTCTGCGCTGGCTCCCATCGTCAGAGAGATCCTGCGCGGATAAGATATGTTGGGAAAGAAGTGCCTTCAACCAGAGCGGCCGATGGGCATCTGATCGCGTACAGGGGTCAGTGATCCAAACCCGTTAGCAGCTATCCCCAAAATGGCATTGAGTGATTTTCAGATACTTACAGTCTGAAGAATTTACGACCAGAGTTCTTGTGGTCACGACTGAAAAGTGGATACATAAACATGATCAGCCCGCCGGCTCCGAAAGGAACCGGCGGGCTGATATTCTGCCTATCAAGCGCTGAATTGGTGTAGATTTGGTGTAAATCGGGGACACCAGCCACAGAAGATCCAGCGGTATCAAGCGTCAGCGGCTATTTTTTAGTACATGCCGCCCATGTCGCCGCCGGCAGGGGCAGCGGGTGCGGGGGGCTCGGGCTTGTCGGCTACCAGGGACTCGGTGGTCAGCACCATGGCGGAGACGCTGGCGGCGTTCTCCAGGGCGCTGCGGGTCACCTTGGCGGGGTCGATGATACCGGCGGAGACCATGTCGCAGTACTCCTCCTTGTAGGCATCAAAGCCGTAGCCGTTCTTGCCGGAGGTGCGGACCTTCTCCAGGATCACGGAGCCGTCCAGGCCGGCGTTGGCAGCGATCTGACGGATGGGGGCCTCCAGGGCCTTGGCCACGATGCGGACACCGGTCTTTTCGTCGCCCTCCACGGTGTCCAGCAGAGCCTCCACCGCGGGGATGATGTTCACGAAGATGGTGCCGCCGCCGGCAACCACGCCTTCCTCAACAGCGGCGCGGGTGGCGTTCAGGGCGTCCTCGATGCGGAGCTTCTTCTCCTTCATCTCGGTCTCGGTAGCGGCGCCCACCTTGATGACGGCCACGCCGCCGGCCAGCTTGGCCAGCCGCTCCTGCAGCTTCTCCTTGTCATAGTCGCTGGTGGTGACGGCGATCTGAGAGCGGATCTGGGCGACCCGGTCCTTGATGGCCTGGCTGTCGCCGGCGCCGTCCACGATGGTGGTGTTCTCCTTGGTGACCTTCACCTGACGGGCGCGGCCCAGCATATCCATGGTGGCGGTCTTCAGCTCCAGACCGACCTCCTCGGAGATCACAGTGCCGCCGGTCAGGATGGCGATGTCCTGCAGCATCTCCTTGCGGCGGTCGCCGAAGCCGGGAGCCTTGACGCACACCACGTTCAGGGTGCCCCGCAGACGGTTGACGATCAGGGTGGACAGGGCCTCGCCCTCCACGTCCTCGGCGATGATCAGCAGCTTCTTGCCCGACTGGACGATCTGCTCCAGAATGGGCAGGATGTCGGCGATCACGGAGATCTTCTTGTCGGTGATCAGGATATAGGGATCGTCCAGGTTGGCCTCCATCTTCTCCATGTCGGTGGCCATGTAGGGGGTGATATAGCCCCGGTCGAACTGCATGCCCTCCACAACTTCGCTGTAAGTCTCAGCGGTCTTGGACTCCTCGATGGTGATGACGCCGTCGGAGGAGACCTTCTCCATGGCGTCGGCGATCAGCTTGCCGATCTCGTCGTCGCCGCTGGACACGGCGCCGACACGGGCGATGTCCTTGGAGCCGTCCACGGTCTTGGCCTGCTTCTTGACCTCAGCCACAGCGGCCTCCACGGCCTTGGCCATGCCCTTCTTGACGACCACGGGGTTGGCACCGGCGGCCAGGTTCTTCAGACCCTCGTGGATCATGGCCTGGGCCAGCAGGGTGGCGGTGGTGGTGCCGTCGCCGGCCACATCGTTGGTCTTGGTGGAGACCTCCTTCACCAGCTGGGCGCCCATGTTCTCAAAGGGGTCGTCCAGTTCGATCTCCTTGGCGATGGTCACGCCGTCGTTGGTGATCAGGGGAGCGCCGTACTTCTTGTCCAGAACCACGTTCCGGCCCTTGGGACCCAGGGTGATCTTGACGGTATCGGCCAGAGAGTTGACGCCGGCTTCCAGGGCCTTCCGGGCCTCGTCGCCGCGCTTGATGAGCTTAGACATGATGAAAAACCTCCATTCAGAAGATAAGTTTACATTTCAGCAGGCCCCCGAAAAGGGGCCAGGGGAAACCTCCGGTTCCCCCGGTTCTTTCGCCAGAGGCGAAAGAAGAATTTCAATCATTTTCGCCGGGGCGTGTACCTGGCGAAAATCCCCCGACCCAGCCGCCGGGGGCGGCGTTCACCAGTCCGCAGACTGGTGAGGGGGAATCTAAAGGGGGGACGCAGTCCCCTCTTTAAGACCGAAGGTCACTCGACGATGGCCAGGATGTCGTTCTGCCGCACGACCACGTACTCGACATCGTCCAGGGTGACCTTGGTGCCGGCGTACTGGCTGGTGATGACCTTGTCGCCGGGCTTCACGGTCATGACAACGTCCTTGCCGTCCACGTTGCCGCCGGGGCCCACGGAGATGACTTCGGCCACGGAGGGCTTCTCCTTGGCGGAGCCGGTGAGGATGATGCCGCCCTTGGTGGTCTCCTCGGTCTCTACCATCTTCAGAATGACACGGTCTGCAAGCGGAGTGAGTTTCATAATGAGTTCCTCCTTATAGAAATAAAAAGTTGAAAAAACAAATTCAGCGTTAGCACTCAGTTCCATCGAGTGCTAACGCAGTTATCATAGCGCAATGTGTTCCATTTGTAAAGGGGGTATCTATGAAGAATTTGTGAATTCCCAAAAAATTTCCTTCTGGGAGGAGTGGGCTGTCCCCTCAGAAACCGGGCGGACACATGGGCCTGCCCCTGCGGCGCTTACCGGGGGCGCTTGGCGGGCCGGCGAGGGCGCCGGCCCCTACACGTTGGCCGGGCGGCGGGCCTCCCGCGCCGTGGCGTTGGGGGAGCACCCGGCGGGGCCGAAGAAGTTCACCTGCCTGTCTGCCAGGCGGAGGGTGACCGATTGGCTCCGCATGCTCTCCCCGTCCAGGCAGGTGACGATGTCCTCCTCGCCGGGGCAGGCGGTGATGCTCACCTGCCGGGCCGTTACCACCCGGGCGATGTGGGGGAACTTCCAGCAGTCCCCGGCGGAGTAGGCGGGAAACAGCCGGGCGAAGGTGGCCTTGGGCACGTTCTTCACCAGGATGGTCTCCAGAACCCCGTCGTCCATCCGGGCCTGGGGCACCGGCATGGAGCCGCCGCCGTAGTACCGGCCGTTGCACATGGACACCAGGGCAAAGTCGTCCTCGAGGACCTCTCCGTCCAGCTCCACCCGCCACCGGCGGCCGATGGGCTTGAACAGGAAGTTCACCGCCACGGAGAGCAGGTAGCTCCCCCGGCCGGACAGCAGGCCGCCGTACCGGTGGACGCTGTCGGCGATCCGGGCGTCGATGCCGGAGCAGGCGATGGTGAGGCAGTACCGGCCGTTGCAGTCGATCAGGTCCAGGGGGAAGTCCGGCCCGTCCCAGAGATTTTCCGGGTCAGAAAATTTGGCCGCGTCCGGGCCGAAGTTTTTGAGAAAGTCATTGCCTGTTCCGGTGGGGATCACTGTCATGGCGGCGTTTTCATACCCAGCGATGCCGTTTGCCGCCTCGTGGACCGTGCCGTCCCCGCCGCAGGCATAGATGCGCACCGGCTCTCCGGTCTCCGCCAGAGCACGGGCAATGGCCTCCGCTCCGCCGAGGCGATCCGTCAGCAGGCAGGAGACCTTCAGGCCGTGGGCGGCCAGACGGTCTGCCAGACCGCGGAGGCGGGCGGTCTGGTCCCGCTTCCCGGCACGGGGGTTGATGAGAAAGACGTGCTTCATAAGGCGAACCCCCCTTCCATAGAGTGAAGCGTGGAGAGTTGAGATATTGCGTCCGGCGGAGCCGAACGAATTGCAATCATTCCGCCTCCGGCGGAATTCCAGATCTTCACTCTCCACGCTTCACTCTTTACTCTTGTTTTGCGCCTCCGTGGTAGAAGAAGGCGTCGCATTTGAGCATGCCGTTGTAGAGCTTCCGCTTCTTCTCGGCGCTGCGGCCGAAGGCGCGCTCAAACTCTGTGTGGGAAGAGAGGACGAGGATCCGCCAGCCCGCCGGCAGCGTCCGGACGGCCTTGCCGAAGGAGCGGTACAGAGCCTCCGCCTCCTGCTTTTCCAGCAGCCGCTCGCCGTAGGGCGGGTTGGTCACCAGCTGGCCGTAATCGCTGTCCCGGTGGAATTTCCCGGCGTCCGCGACCTCAAAGCGGACACAGTCCTCCACCCCCGCCAGCTCCGCGTTGTGGCGGGAGAGCTCCACGCAGGCCGGGTCGATGTCCCCGCCCCAGATGTCATAGCTTCCGTGGAATTCCTTGTCCTGAGCCTCCTCCGCGGCGTCCAGCCACAGCTGGGAGGGGAGGCTTTTCCACTTCTGGGCGGCGAACCGCCGGTCCAGGCCCGGGGCCCGGTTCTTGGCGATCAGCGCAGCCTCAATGGGGATGGTGCCGCTGCCGCAGAAGGGGTCGCAGAAGGGGTCCTTCCCCCGGAAGCGGGACAGCAGCACCAGGGCGGCGGCCAGGGTCTCCCGCAGGGGGGCGCCGTTGTTGTGGGCCCGGTAGCCCCGCTTGTACAGGCCGTCGCCGGAGGTGTCCAGGTACACGGTGGCCGTGTCCTTGATGAGGGCGAACTGGATCTGGTACCGGTCCCCGGTCTCCGGCAATGTCTCGCAGCCATAGGCCTGTCCCAGCCGCTTTGCGGCGGCCTTCTTCACGATGGCCTGACAGGCGGGGACGGAGTGGAGCTGGGAGGAGATGGAGTACCCCTTCACCGGGAATTCTCCGTCCCGGGGGATGTAATCCTCCCAGGGGATGGCGGACACGCCCTGGAACAGGGCCTCGAAATCCGGCGCCGGGAAGCTGGCCAGCTCCAGCAGCACCCGGGCGCCGCAGCGCAGGTTGATGTTCAGCCGGGGAATGTCCGCCGCTGTGCCGTCGCAGTGGACCCGGCCGTTTTCGGCCCGGACGTTTTGCAGGTCCAGCCGTCTCAGTTCGTCAGCCACCAGGCTCTCCAGCCCGAAGAGGCAGGGAACGGTCAATGTCATAAGAGGGACTCCTTCCAAACCGTTGTGTTTCAGGACCAGTATAGCAGGAAATCCGCAGGCGCGCAACGGGTGGCCTTTGAGCGGCCCTGCGGCATGACAGACCCGGAGGGAAAAGATTCCTGGGATTGTTACCAAAATGAAATGGTTTTCTCCGCCGCCGTATGGTACACTGAAACCAACGCAGAGGATCTGTCGTCTGATATAGAGAGAGGAGGCCTGGAATGGTCGCATTTTTGCAGAGCGTGGATCTGATGATCTGGATCTGGCTGGGAGCCGTGATCCTGTTCGGCGTGGTGGAGCTGGCCACGGCGGGGCTGGTGAGCATCTGGTTCGTGGCCGGTTCCCTGGCGGCCCTGGCGGGAGCGGTGCTGGGAGCGGAGCTCCTGGTACAGGTGCTTCTGTTCGTGTGCGTGACCGCCGTGGCCCTGGCGGCGACCCGGCCGCTGGTGCGCAGGTACACCCGGCGGGACACCGTGGCCACCAACGCGGACCGGGTGCTGGGCAGTCGGGCCAAGGTGACGGAGACCATCGATAACGAGAATTCCACAGGCGCCGTCTATGTGGACGGCAAGACCTGGACCGCCCGCAGCGCCGAGGGGGACGTGATCCCCGCCGGGGAGCAGGTGGAGGTCACATCCATTGAGGGCGTGAAGCTCTTGGTAATACCGGTGAAAGAGGGAGGATTTGTAAAATGAGAGAGATCGTGGGACTGGCCGTGGGGATCGTCATCGTGGTGCTGATCTTGGTGCTGATCATCAGCAACATCCACATTGTCCAGCAGTCCAAGGCCTATGTGGTGGAGCGGCTGGGTGCCTTCCACGCGGTGTGGGGCGTGGGCTTCCATGTGAAGCTGCCCTTTATCGAGCGGATAGCCAAAAAGGTGTCCCTGAAGGAGCAGGTGGCAGACTTCGCGCCCCAGCCCGTCATCACCAAGGACAATGTCACCATGCAGATCGACACGGTGATCTACTTCCAGATCACGGACCCGAAGCTGTACGCCTACGGCGTGGAGCGGCCCATGAACGCCATCGAGAACCTGACCGCCACCACCCTGCGGAACATCATCGGTGAGATGGAGCTGGACCAGTCCCTGACCAGCCGGGACACCATCAACGCCAAGATGCGCGCGATCCTGGACGAGGCCACGGACCCCTGGGGCATCAAGGTCAACCGGGTGGAGCTGAAGAACATCATCCCGCCCAAGGAGATCCAGAACGCCATGGAGAAGCAGATGAAGGCGGAGCGGGAGCGCCGGGAGTCCATCCTCCAGGCGGAGGGGCAGAAGCAGTCCCAGATCCTGGTGGCGGAGGGCGAGAAGCAGGCGGCCATCCTGAAGGCGGACGCCGCCAAGCAGGCCGCCATCCTGAAGGCCGAGGGCGAGAAGGAGGCCCGCATCATGGCCGCCGAGGCGGAGGCCCAGGCCATCACCCAGGTGCAGACCGCCCTGGCGGAGTCCCTGAAGCTGCTGAACGAGGCGGCGCCCAATTCCCAGGTGGTGAAGCTGAAAGCCCTGGAGGCCATGGAGAAGGTGGCGGACGGCAGGGCCACCAAGATCATCATCCCCAGCGAGCTGCAGGGTTTGGCGGGTCTTGCCGCCAGCGCCAAGGAGATTTTTGACACCGAGACACCGGCGGAGAAATAAGAGAGGGGGAGGCGAGGCCTCCCCCTCTTTTTTTCGCAAAGGGATACCCTTCGGGAGCGGATGGACCGCCGAACGGCGGCCCGCATTCCCCCTGGGCGGCAAATCGCCGCCCTCACATCCCCGAGGATGGAATTTTCACAAAACAAAAAAACAGCGGAGAGGCCGAAGCCTCTCCGCCATTGCCTCTCAGCCGAACAGCGCGTCGCCGCTCTTGAACCCCAGGCCCGGGTGGAAGTCGAACTTCACCGCCCCCACGGCCACGTCCGGGCCTACGGCCCGCTGGATGCGGGCGATGCCCTCGTTGCCGAAGCCGGCGCACAGCTCGATGGCGGTGACGCCCTGGGCAGCCAGCTCCTTGGCGGCGGCCTCCGCCTCGGCGTAGTTTTTGCAGCCCACCACGTTCAGATTGATGCTGGGGGTGGACACCACGGTGCGGGTGTTCTCATCGGCGTCCCCGACGAGGAAGATGAATGCGGCTTGCAGTGCCATAAAAAGACCTCCTATGTAATTTGAGAGTTGAGAGCAAAGAGCGGAGAGATCGTGTCCGCTTGCGGCGGGATCCCATATCTTCACTCTTTACTCTCCGCTCTTCACCTTTTTTACAGTCTCGTAACCACCGGGATCACCATGGGGCTGCGCTTGGTGGTCTTGAACAGGTAGCTGCTGACAGCGGACTTGACGCTGCCTCTCAGCTCCCCGTCATCCCGGCTGCGCTTGCGGGAGACGTTCTCCGCCGCGTCCCGGGCCACGTTCTGGAGCTCCTTCATCAGGTCCCCGGACTCCTTCACATAGATGAAGCCACGGGTGATGATCTCCGGCTCGGAGAGGAGGTTGCCGTCATGGGCGGAGATGGGCAGGACCACCACCACCATGCCGTCCTCCGCCAGGCGCTTGCGGTCCCGCATGACTACGGCACCCACATCGCCCACGCCGGAGCCGTCCACGTACACCTCGCCGGAGGGCACGGTGCCGTTCACCTTGATGGTCTTGGCGGTGATCTCGATGACAGAGCCGTTGTCGGCGATGGCGATGTGGTTGCGCTCCATGCCCATGTCCTGGGCCAGCTGGGAGTGGATCTGGAGCATCCGCTGCTCGCCGTGGAGGGGGATGAAGAACCGGGGCTTGGTCAGGGCGTGGATGATCTTCAGCTCCTCCTGGCAGGCGTGGCCGGACACGTGGAGCATATCCGCCCGGTTGTAGATGACCTTCACGCCCTTGCGGAACAGCTCGTTGATGACCCGGCCCACCGTGACCTCATTGCCGGGGATGGCGCTGGCGGAGATGATGACCTTGTCCCCGGCGCCCAGTTCCACCTGCTTGTGCTGGGAGAAGGCCATGCGGTACAGGGCGCTCATCTCCTCGCCCTGGGAGCCGGTGGTGACGATGACCTGCTTGTTCTTGGGCAGGCCCTTGATCTTGTTGATGTCCACCAGGGTGTTCTTGGGGACCTTCATATACCCCAGCTCGGTGGAGACCTTCATCATGTTCTCCATGCTGCGGCCTGTCACGGCCACCTTCCGCCCCACCTGGGCGGCCACGTCCAGCACCTGCTGGATCCGGTGGACATTGGAGGCGAAGGTGGTGACGATGATCCGGTCCTCACAGTTCTGGAACTGCCGCTGGAAGGTGGCGCCCACCGTCTTTTCCGAGGGAGTGTAGCCGGGCCGCTCCACATTGGTGGAGTCGGCGCACAGGGCCAGGACGCCCTCCTTGCCCAGCTCACCCAGGCGGGCCAGGTCGATGACCTCCCCGTCGATGGGGGTGGAGTCGATCTTGAAGTCGCCGGTGTGGACGATGGTGCCCATGTGGGTGTGGATGGCGAAGGCCACGGAGTCGGCGATGGAGTGGTTCACGTGGATGAACTCCACGGTGAACTTGCCGGCCCGGACGCTCTTGCCCGGCTCCACGGTGATGAGCTTGGTGGACTTCACCAGGCCGTGCTCCTCCAGCTTCAGCTTGATGAGGCCGGCGGTGAACCGGGTGCAGTAGATGGGCATGTTCAGCTGCTTGAGCACATAGGGGATGGCGCCGATGTGGTCCTCGTGGCCGTGGGTGATGAACAGGCCCCGGATCCGGGCCCGGTTCTTGATGAGGTAGCTGACGTCGGGGATGATGCAGTCGATGCCGTACATGTCGTCCCCGGGGAAGGCCATGCCGCAGTCCACCACGATAATCTCGCCGCCGTACTCGTAGGCGGTCATGTTCTTGCCGATCTCATTGAGACCGCCCAGGGGGATAATTTTCAGTTTTTCTGCCATAGATTGATGATACTCCTTTGAAAAAATATGTAAAATACCCCCATAGCAGCAAAAATGGCGCAAAATGAGCGCACGCAAAGAAGAGACGCCCGTAGCCTGCGCGGCCCCGTATCGCCGGCAGGGGTTCGGTTACGTCATTCCAAGAGAGCTGTATGGGAATTTTATTTAACCGGAGGGGAGCAATCACCCCGTACCGGTGAAATACTGTGGAAAAGGGCGGAAAAGCTTGCTTCTCAACGCACACTTTGATATACTAATCAGAAAGCGCGGCCGCAGGCGCCGCGATGCCCGGGCCGGCAGGCCCGGATACTCTGTGCTTAGTATAGCACGGTTTTCGGAATTTGTATACATTTTTTTCAAAGAATGCAGATGACCGGCGGACAGCGCCGGAGAAAAGGAGGGACGGGACGTGCGGGCGACGATCAAGATGATCGCGGAACGGGCGGGCGTCTCCATCGGCACAGTGGACCGGGTGCTCCATGACCGGCCCTATGTGAAGGAGGAGGTCCGCCGCCGGGTGCTGGAGGTAATGGAGGAGCTGGACTACCAGCCAAACCGGATGGCCAGCGCCCTGGCCACCAGCGGCCTCTCCCGGCGGTTCGCCATCATCCAGCCCGCCTGGGAGAACTATGTGGGCGAGGCCATGTCCGCCGGTGTGACGAAGTTCCGGCAGGACCGGCGGGACTACAACCTGACCGTCACGGTGCACCCCTACCACCAGGGGCGGATGGAGGACTGCCTGCGCCTGCTGGACCAGGCGGCGGAACAGGCCCAGGGCATCGCCCTGTGCGCCGCGGACTGCCCCCAGATCCGCCGGAAGCTGGAGGACCTGGCGGAGCGGCGGGTACCGGTGGTGACCTTCAACTCCGACATCACCGGCGGGAAGCGGATGTGCTTCGTGGGGGAGAACGCCCACCACGCCGGCCGGGTGGCCGGGGAGATCGCCGCCAAGTTCCTGCGCCCCGGGGACCGGGTGCTGCTGGTATACGCGGACCACGGCTACTCCGGCCACAAGGGCCGAGCGGACGGCTTCCTGGAGCGGCTGGAGGAGCGGGGGTTCTCCCGGGCGGACTGCCGGGTGGAGGAGACCCACGACGACTATGACGAGACCCTCTCTGCGGTGACCGCCGCCCTGGCGGAGGAGCCGGACCTGAAGTATATCTATATGGCCAACCGCTCCGTCCCCGCCTGTATGGAGGCCCTGCGCCGCAGCGGCCGGATGGGGCAGGTGCGGGTCCTGGCCCACGACAGCGGCCCGGAGACGGAGGCTTTCCTGCGGGAGGGGCTGCTGGACTTCATCATCGACCAGAATCTGGCTTACCAGAGCCGCAAGGCCCTGGAGCTGCTGTTCGACGCCGTGGTGGAGCACCGGGAGCCGGAGCGGGACGCCTTCTATCCCGAGAGCCCCATTCTCACGGCGGAGAACTGCTGAACAGGCTTTCTCCGGTGCCGGACTCCCAGAGAGGAGCCGGCCTGGAGAAGGTCTTTTTTTGCAAAAAATGTGTACGCAAACAGAAGGAGAAATCTCAATGAGTCAGAAGAAAAAATCCATGCCCGGGGCGGTACTGCTGCTGGCGGCCCTGGGCTTTGTGCTGGGAACCTGTGAATTTGTGATCGTGGGCATCCTGCCGGAGATCGCGGAGGGGCTGGGAACCTCTCTGGCGGCGGTGGGCAAGCTGGTGTCCGTGTTCGCCGCCTGCTACGCCGTGGGGACGCCGGTGATCACCGCCGCCACCGGCGGCGTCTCCCGGAAGAAGCTGCTGGCAGTGCTGATGGGGCTGTTCCTCCTCACCAACGCGGTGAGCCTGGCCGCTCCCAATGTGACAGTGCTGTACGCCACCCGGGTGCTGGCGGCCCTGGTGTCCGGCACCCTGACGGCGGTGGCCATGCTCTACGCCAAGGAGGTCACCGCCCCGGACCAGACCGCCCGGGCCATCTCCCTGGTGTACGGAGGCTTCTCCGTGGCGGCGGTGCTGGGGGTGCCCCTGGGCACCGCCGTGTGCCAGTGGCTTGGCTGGCGGTGGACCTTCGCCGTGATCCTGCTGATGGGGGCGGCGCTGCTGCCGCTGCTGCTGCGGGCGCTGCCTGCCGTGCCGATCCGCGGAGAGTCCGGCGGCCTGGTGAAGTCCTTCTCCATCCTGGGGGACTCCCGGTGCTCCCTGTGCGTGGGGATGATCCTGTGCAGCGCCTCCGCCACCTACATCGTCTACACCTATCTCTCTCCCATCCTGACAGACACCCTGGGCCTGCCGGAGGGGACGGTGAGCCCTCTGCTGCTGGTGATGGGGGCGTGCAGCGCCGTCAGCAACCTGCTCTCCGGCGCCCTGGGGGAGCGGGGCGGCCTCAGGACCCTGCCCTGGGCCTTCGCCGCCCAGACGGCGCTGTTCGCCCTGCTGCCTCTGCTGCTGGGCCATCTGGTGACGGGCCTTGCGGGGATTTTCGCCATGGGCCTGCTGATGTACCTGCTGAACACCCCGGCCCAGATGCACGCCCTGACTCTGGCGGAGCGGGAGTATCCCTTCGCCTCCAGCCTGTGCGCCTCCATGCAGCCGGTGTCCTACAACTTCGGCATTGCCATCGGGTCCTTCATCGGCAGTGCCGTGCAGGCGGAATGGGGATTCAAGCCCTTGGGAGTGCCGGCGGCGGTGTTTGCCCTGGCGGCGCTGGGGCTGAACCTGCTGCTCCTGCGGGCCTGCCGCCACCGGACCGCAGGAGCAGCGGCGGCATGTGGCCGGGCGTTTTAACAGTTGCTTCTTGTGGGAAAAACTGCTATACTGGGCAATAAGTATAAGCGTATGCGCGTCCCTGTCAAAGGAGACATGATGAGATGAACAACAAGAAGCTCTCCCGCCTGCTGGAGCCCAATCTGAAGCTGTACTTTGTCTGCATGGTGGTGTTCGCCGCGGCCACCGCCACGGTGAGCCTGCCCCTGGGACTGGTGGAGATCGCCTGCACCGTGGGGCTGTATGCCTATTTCACCAAGCGCAATCAGCGGCGCCGGCAGAACATCCTGCAGTATATCGACAATGTCACCGGCAGTGTGGACACCGCCAGCAAGTCCACCCTCATCAACTCCCCGCTGCCCATCATGGTGTTCCGGCCGGACACCGGCGAGGTCATCTGGAGCAATGAGAACTTTCTCCAGCTGGCCGGCGTGCGGGAGCACCTGTTTGAGATGAAGGTGGACGACGCGGTGCCGGACTTCCCGGTCCAGTGGCTGCTGGAGGGGAAGCAGGAGTGCCCGGACCGGGTGGAGATGAACAGCCGCCGGTTCCGGGTCTACGGCAGTCTGGTCCGGGCCCGCGGCAAGGGGGTGGAGCAGAACCTGGTGGCCACCACCTACTGGGTAGACACCACCGAGGCCGACGAACTGCGGGCCCGCTATACCGCCACCCGGCCGGTGCTGGCCATCCTGATGGTGGACAACTACGAGGATCTCATGAAGGCCTGCGCCGACACGGCCCGCAGCGCCGTGCTGGCCCAGATCGACGAGAAGCTGAACCAGTGGGCCGCCTGTGCCGACGGCCTGCTGCTGAAGACCGAGCGGGACCACTACCTCTTTATATTTGAGGAGTGCCACTACGACCACTTTGTGGAGGAGAAGTTCTCCATCCTGGACGCCATCCGGGAGATCAAGGTGGGGGATGTGTCGCCCACCCTCTCCATCGGCATCGGCAAGGACGCGGACGCCATGGCGGAACTGTACAAGAACGCCCGCCTCAGCCTGGACATGGCCCTGAGCCGGGGCGGCGACCAGGCGGTGGTCCGGGGGAAGGTGGACTTCCAGTTCTACGGCGGCCGCAGCAAGTCCACGGAAAAGCGCACCAAGGTGAAGTCCCGGGTCATGGCCAGCGCCCTGAACGAGCTGATGGCCGACGCCTCAGAGATCTATATCATGGGCCACAGCTTCGCGGATATGGACGCGGTGGGCGCCGAGGCGGGCTTGTACTGTATCGCCCGCCGCCACGGCAAGCACGCCCAGATCGTCATCGATCTGGAGCACAATGCCGCAGGGGCCGTGCTCTCCAAGCTCCAGGCGCTGCCGGAGTACGCGGGGGTGTTCACCACCGGGGCGGATGCCTTCCTGCGGATGCAGCCCGGCGCCCTGGTGATCGTGGTGGACACCAACCGCCCCGACATGGTGGAGCATCCCCAGCTGCTGGAGTCCAGCAACCGGGTGGCGGTGATCGACCACCACCGCCGGGCGGCCAGCTACATCGAAAATGCCGCCTTCAGCTTCCACGAGCCCTATGCCTCCTCCGCCAGTGAGCTGGTGACAGAGCTGCTGCAATACCTGGTGGAGCCCTCTGACCTGCTGCGGGA
>DWYU01000029.1 GCA_019118505.1 Candidatus Oscillibacter excrementavium | reverse complement strand
GACGAGGGCTGGACCATCCAGACCCCGGCCCAGAGCGGCGGGCAGGCGCCGGAGGACCGGGCCGGCGGAGACGCCTCCGCCGCCTCGGAGGGGACGGCCTAGGCCCGCTCCCGGGGAAATCTGTCAGAAATTGCAGAAAGAGGCAGCCGGTATTCCGGCTGCCTCCCGCTCTTTTTCCGCCCGCCGCGCATACTACCTCCATCTGACACAGGCGGAGGGGACGGCTTTGACAAAACCCATCTGGCGGTACGGGGTGCCGCTGCTGATTCTGGCGGCGGGGGCGGTCGCGCTGTGGCCTTACCGCCATGCCCTGACGGCGGAGGCCATCGCCGCCCTCTCCCCCAGACAGACCCTTCTGGCGGCGGGGTTCCTGGTGGGGCTGTACGCCCTCAAAAGCCTCTCCGTCTGCTTTCCCATGTCCGCCCTGACGGCGGCGGGGGGACTGCTGTTCCCGTTCCCCCTGGCCCTGGCGGTGAACCTCTGCGGCACCGCCGCGGCCCAGACCATCCCCTTCCTTCTGGGGCGGCGGGAGCGGGGAGGGCTGGAGGCCCTGGCGGCGCGCTTCCCCCGGGTGGCGGACCTGTGCCGGGTCCAGGCGGAAAACCGGTGGCTGACGGTCTTTCTGCTGCGGCTGGCGGGGGCGGCGCCGGGGGACGTGGTGAGCCTGTACCTGGGGGCCTCCAGTACGCCCTGCGGTGTCTACCTCTCCGCCGGGCTGCTGGGGGGACTGCCCCGGATCGCCTGTGCCACCGCGCTGGGCGGCGCCCTGTGGCAGCCGGGGAGCCCCCGGTTCTGGCTGTCCCTGGCGGCCGGCGGGGCGCTGACGGCCCTCTCCAGCGCCATCTGGCTCCTGCGGCGCCGGCGGAGGTGAAGGGGCGGTTGCTTTTTTCCGCCAAACCGTGTACACTGTTGGGAGCGGGCACGCCGTCTCCGGCGGGCCCAGCTCCCGGCGCGGGAGCCATCTCAACGAATTTGAGGAGCCTGTTATGCTGTATGCCCTTTGCGCCGCCCTGTCCCTGGCCCTGCTGGGCCTGGACCAGTGGGTGAAGCACTATGTCACCGTCAACATCCCCCTGGGGGAGAGCCAGGAGTTCCTGCCCGGCCTGGTGGAGCTGCGGACCGTCCACAACTACGGGGCCGCCTGGTCCAGCTTCTCCGGGATGCGCTGGCTGCTGGTGGCGGTCACGGCGGTGATCGTTTTGGCGGTGGCGGCGGTCCTGCTCCGCCGGATCGTCCGGCACCCCCTGGGCGTCGCGGCGGGATTCCTGATCCTCGCCGGCGGCGTGGGGAACATCATCGACCGGGTGCGGCTGGGGTACGTGGTGGATATGTTCCACCTGGAGTTCTGGCCCTCCTATCCCACCTTCAACGTGGCGGACATCTGCGTGGTGTGCGGCGCGGTGCTGGGGGCCATCTACTACTTGTGGTTCTACGAGAAATGCGACAGGGGAGACAAGACCCATGGAGACACGGACGCTCCAAGTGAATCCTGAGGACGCCGGCGGCCGGCTGGACGCCTGGCTGGCCGGGCAGCTGCCGGACGTGACCCGCTCCGCCGCCGCCCGGCTGTGCGAGGAGGGCCGGGTCACCCTGGCCGGAAGGCCCCTGGCGAAGAACTACCGCCTGAATGGGGGAGAGGCCGTGGCCGTCACCCTGCCGGACCCGGAGCCGGTGGACGTGGCGCCCCAGGACATCCCCCTGGACGTGGTGTACGAGGACGCTGACGTCATCGTGGTGAACAAGCCCAAGGGGCTGGTGGTCCACCCGGCCCCCGGCCACCCGGACGGCACCCTGGTGAACGCCCTGCTCCACCACTGCGGGGACAGCCTGTCCGGCATCGGCGGGGAGCTGCGGCCCGGCATCGTCCACCGGATCGACCGGGACACCTCCGGCCTCCTTATCGCCGCCAAAAACGACTTCGCCCACCAGAAGCTCTCCGCCCAGCTCCAGGACCACACCCTGGCCCGGATCTACCGGTGCATCGTGGTGGGAAATCTCCGGGAGGACAGCGGTACGGTGGACGCCCCCATCGGCCGCCACCCGGCGGACCGGAAGAAGATGGCGGTGGTGGCGGGCGGCCGCAGCGCGGTGACCCACTGGCGGGTGCTGGAGCGGTTCCCCGGCTTTACCTACGTGGAGTGCCGGCTGGAGACCGGCCGCACCCATCAGATCCGGGTCCACATGGCCCACATCGGCCACCCCATTCTGGGGGACACGGTGTACGGGAACAAAAAGCCCGTGCCGGGCCTTCAGGGCCAGTGCCTCCACGCGGCGGGGCTGCGGTTCCTCCACCCCCGGACCGGGGAGCTGGTGGAGCTGTGGCGGGACCCGCCGGAGGAGTTCCAGGCCCAGCTGCGGAAGCTGGAGAATCGGAGATAAAGCAGCGCCGGGCCGCGTCAGCGGTCCGGCGCGTTTGTGTCCGGCGGGTCCTGGCCGGGAGCGCGCGGGACCCACAGGGGACAGGACTGATCCTCCCGCCGGTCCTTCATCCGGGGATGGGCGCAGTGGCCCAGGCTCAGGGGCAGGAAGCGGCCGTTGGGGGCGTTCCGGGCCCGCCGCCCGTCCCACCAGATGTAGTGCCGGGTAAAGTGGCCGCAGGAGCCGCAATACGTGTCGTCCCGTCTCTCGTAGATGGCCATGTTCATCACCTCACGGGAAATAATAGTCGCAACACGACTATTTGTCAATAGTCTTATCGTGACTATTGTATGATGAACCCGGGTGATGAAAAATGGTCTTTTCTCGGATTCGGGATTTGCGGGAGGACAGTGATTGGACACAGGAGTATGTGGCAGAACAGCTTGGAATCAAGCAGACAACATACTCCAAATATGAGTTGGGGAAAATCAACGTTCCCGCTGAAATGTTTATGAAGCTGGCGGATCTTTATGGCGTCAGCGTTGACTATCTGATGGGCCGCACGGACAGGCGGTAGAAGGAGGTTCCCGTGTTCACAGCCATTCTCTGGGACTACGACGGCACCCTGGCCAACACGCCGGTGAAGAACATCGCCGTCACCAGGGCCGTTCTGGGCCGTCTGGACCCGGCCCTGCTGGACCCCCTGCCGGAGGCCCTGACCTCCCTGGCCGCCTATCAGGCCGCCAACTACCGCTGGCGCAACTGGCGGGAGCTGTACCGGCACGCCCTGGGCGTCCCGGCGGACCGGCTGGACGAGGCCGGCGCCCTATGGGGCCCCTGCCAGCTGGCGGACCGGACCCTGCCGCCCCTCTTCGGCGGACTTTTGGAGGTCCTGCCCCGTCTGGCGGCCCTGGCCCCCATGGGCATCTGCTCCCAGAATGACCGGGAGAACATCCTGTCCGCCCTGTCCGCCCACGGGGCGGCGGACTGCTTTTCCGCCGTGGTGGGCCACGCGGACGTGGACTTCGCCCATCAGAAGCCGGACCCCGCCGCCTTCCTGGCCTGCCTGGACCATCTGGGGATCCGGGAGGGGCGCTTCGCCTACATCGGGGACCACGCCGGGGACATCGCCTTCGGCCGCAATGCCCAGGCGGCCCTCCGGGCCATGGGCCGGGCGGCGGAGGTGGTCTGCGTGGCCGCCGCCTGGGGCGGCGCCCCGCCGGCGGATCTGGCGGGGGCGGACGCGGTGGCCGCCCGTCCGACAGACCTGCCGGACCTGCTGGCAGACCTGTGAACTACGGCAGCCCCACCGGGTTTCCCCCGGCGGGGCTGCTGTTTCGTCTTGTGCTTTTTTTCCTGGTGTGGTATGATATTTTAGTTAAAGTATCTGCATTTGGAGGAACCAATTTTGGAACGTGAGCGCGTATTGATCCCCCAGGCGGACCTGGACCGCCAGCGGGAATTTGAGGAGAAGATCCGGGGGATGTTCGCCGCCCGGGAGGCCCACCCCGTGGCCTGTGTGGACACCTTCGGCTGCCAGCAGAACGTGGCCGACGGCCAGAAGCTGATGGGGATGCTGGAGGTGTGCGGCTTCACCTTCACGGAGGATCCCAAGGAGGCGGACCTGGTGATCCTGAACACCTGCGCCGTCCGGGAACACGCGGAGGACCGGGTGTTCGGCAACCTGGGCATCCTGACCCACACCAAGAAGGAGAACCCCGAGCAGGTCATCTGCCTGTGTGGCTGCATGGCCCAGGAGGAGCGGGTGTCGGAGCGGATCAAAAAATCCTATCCCCACGTGGACCTGGTGTTCGGCCCCCACGCCCTGTGGAAGTTCCCGGAGCTGCTCTGGCAGGTGTACGAGACCCACAAGCGGGTGTTCTCCGTCCGGGACGAGCACGGCACCATCGCCGAGGGCATCCCTGTGGTGCGGGAGAAGGGCGTGAAGGCCTGGGTCTCCATCATGTACGGGTGCAACAACTTCTGCTCCTACTGCATCGTGCCCTATGTCCGGGGCCGGGAGCGGAGCCGGGACCCCCAGTGTGTGCTGGAGGAGGTCCGGCAGCTGGTGGAGGCGGGGTACAAGGACATCACCCTGCTGGGCCAGAACGTGAACTCCTACGGCAATGACCTGGATCTGGGCTACCACTTCCCGGATCTGCTGGAGGACATCGACAAGATCCCGGGGGAGTATCTCATCCGGTTCATGTCCAGCCACCCCAAGGACGCCACGAAACGGCTCTTCGACGTGATGGCCGCCAGCCCCCATGTGGCCAAGCAGCTGCACCTGCCCTTCCAGTCCGGCAACGACCGGGTGCTGCGCGAGATGAACCGCCGGTACACCCGCCAGCAGTACCTGGACCTGGTGAACTACGCCAAGAGCGTCATGCCCGGTCTGGTATTGACCTCCGACGTCATCATCGGCTTCCCCGGGGAGACAGAGGCGGAGGCCATGGACACCGTCTCTCTGGTGGAGGAGGTGGGGTTCGACGCCCTGTTCACTTTCATCTACTCCCCCCGGCCCGGCACCAAGGCGGCGGAGCTGCCGGACCCCTTCCCCAGAAGCGAGAAGCAGAAGTGGTTCGACAGGTTGCTGGAGGTCCAGAACCAGATGTCCGCCAGGCTCCACGCCGCCTATGTGGGCAAGACCGTCCGGGTGCTGGTGGACGGCGAGAGCGACGACCCGGAGTACCCCCTGGCCTCCCGGACGGAGGGCAACCGCCTGGTGCGGCTGAAAGGGGACAAGGCCCTGATGGGGCAGTTCATCGACGTAAAGATCACCGGCTCCAACACCTGGGCGCTGTACGGCGAGGCGGTCTAACGGTAGACGGCCCTGGCCAGGAGGAAGGCCCGGCGGGCGTAGGTGTCCTGATAGGCGCTCTGGTTTTTGCTCCGGGCGTCATCATAGGCCCGGAACAGCGCCTGCTGCTGGGGCGTGAAGGTGTCCGACAGGGCGGCCAGGGCTTCGCCGGACTGGTGGAGGGAGAGGAAGTAGTCCTCTCCCAGGTAGGAATACATCTCCTCCTCCAGGGCGGAGAGCAGGATGTCGATGTAATCGGACATGGATTTCACTCCTGAAATATCGATTGACACACGAATGTGTGCTATTATAATATAACACACGAACGTGTGCGTCAAGAGGAAAGAGGATGCCCATGACATTTTCTGAACATCTTCTTCAGCTGAGAACTGCAAGGGACCTGAGCCAAAAGGCTCTTGCGGCGGAAATTGGGATCAGTTGGCGCACCTATCAAAACTATGAGTTGGGCCTGCGGGAACCGTCCTTATCCACACTGATCGCCCTGGCGGACTTCTACGACCTGTCGCTGGATGAGCTGGTCTGCCGGGAACGGTAGGGCCGCCGAACGGCGGCCGCGGGGGTATCTGTTCCCGCAGGGGGCTTGTCCAGCGGGATGCACCCCCCATTTTCTTTTCCGTCTTGCGGAAAAGAAAACGGGCCGTGCACGGTCCAAAAGAAAAGGCCGCTTGGGCGCGCTCCGGTGCAGTGGCCCTCCGCGCGCGACGGGAGTTTTCTGAATCAGTGCCGACAAAACCAGTCAGCCTTCTGCCAGTTCGCGCCGGACGACTCTGTTGTATTGGATCTGTCCCGCGGGCTCGGTGCGGTGTAAATTTCGGGGTGGTCATCGCATTGAACTGCTTCTCTTTTCGCTGCCGCTCACGCCTCCGCGAAGAACCCGGCAGCGCGCAGCGAAGCGGAACGCGCGGAAAGCGGAGCTGGTCAAATGCGATTTTGCAACCCGTTGACCGCCGCACCCGCACCGCGGGAATCAGTGTTCAAGCCTGTACCGCACCCCGCCGCGCCCGTGAGAAAATCATCGTAAATCCGCAGGCACCATCTCACGCCAACCCCCGTATAGCAACTTTGCACCTCTGGTGCAAAGTTGCGACCAAAAGCGTTTTTTCTCTTTGGACCGTGCACGGCCCGTTTCTCTTTTGGCAAGGTCAAAAGAGAAATGGGGGGTGCATCTGCCCAGCCATCAGCATGGCGGAATCCCGCGTCCCATGGGACGCAGTCCCGCAATTCTAAATTCCACATCCTTCGATAGAAAGAAAAAAGAGGTGACCCCTTTTGGCCGAACTGACCCCCATGATGAAACAGTACCTGGAGATCAAGAAGGACAACCCGGACTCCATCCTGTTCTTCCGCCTGGGCGACTTCTACGAGATGTTCGCCGACGACGCCAAGCTGGCCTCCAGGGAGCTGGATCTGACCCTCACCTCCCGGGACCACGGCAAGCACGCCAAGCCTGAGGAGGAGCGGGTGCCCATGTGCGGCATCCCCTACCACGCCAGCGAGGCCTATATCGCCCGGCTCATCGCCAAGGGCTACAAGGTGGCCATCTGCGAGCAGATGGAGGACCCCGCCACCGCCAAGGGGCTGGTGAAGCGGGACATCATCCGGGTGGTGACCCCCGGCACCGTCATCGACGCCGCCTGCCTGGAGGACAAGTCCTCCAACTTCCTCTGTGGCATTTACATGGACAGCCAGAACGCCGGCGTGGCCTTCTGCGACATCTCCACCGGCAAGACCCACCTGACGGCCTTTGACGGCCCCGACCGGGTGGAGCACGTCATCAACGAGCTGGGCCGGTTCTCCCCGGCGGAGGCCATCCTCAACGACGGGGCCTGTTCGGAAAAGGCCCTCACCGACACCCTGACGGAGAAATTCCGCTGCCGGGTGGAGAACGGCGGCGAAGGCCGCTTCCGGCTGGCGGAGGCGGAGAAGAACATCCGCCGCCAGTTCGGAGAGGAGGCCTTCCGCCGCCTGCCCCGAAACAACCCTGCGGCGGCCATGGCCCTGGGGGGCCTGCTGAATTATCTGTACGAGACCCAGAAGACGGACCTGTCCCACATCAACGACCTGGACTACTACGAGCAGGGCCGGTTCATGGAGCTGGATCTCACCGCCCGGCGGAATCTGGAGCTGACGGAGACCCTCCGGGGCCAGGAGAAGAAGGGCTCCCTCCTCTGGGTGCTGGACAAGACCAAGACCCCCATGGGAGGCCGGATGCTCCGCAGCTGGCTGGAGCGGCCGCTGCTGAGTGTCACCGCCATCGTCAAGCGCAACTCCGCCGTGGCGGCGCTGGTGGAGAACACCATTGCCCGAGAAGAACTCATCGCCGCCATGACGGGGCTGGGGGACATGGAGCGGCTCATCGGCCGCATCGTCTACGGCACCGCCGGCGGCCGGGACCTGGTGTCCCTCCGGTCCGCCATTGAGCGGCTGCCCGCCCTGCGGGAACAGCTGGCGGCCTTCTCCGGCGGCCGGCTGGCGGAGCTGGCGGCGGAGCTGGAGGACCTGACGGAGATCGGCGCCCACATCGGCGCCGCCATCTGCGACGAGCCGCCCTTCTCCGTCCGGGAAGGCGGCTTCATCCGGGACGGCTACAACGAGGAAGTGGACCGCCTGCGGCACATCATGAACGGCGGCAAGGGCGTCCTGGCGGAGATCGAGGCCAAGGAGAAGGAAAAGACCGGCATCCGCACCCTGAAGATCGGCTACAACAAGGTGTTCGGGTATTACATCGAGGTGTCCAACTCCTTCAAGGACCAGGTGCCGGACACCTACATCCGCAAGCAGACCCTGGTGAACGGGGAGCGGTACATCACCCAGGAGCTGAAGGACCTGGAGCATGAGATCCTCACGGCCTCGGACCGGGTGGTGGCCCTGGAGTATGAGCTGTTCACGGCCCTGCGGCAGGAGATCTCCGCCCAGAGCGCCCGGATCCAGAAAACCGCGGCGGCGGTGGCGGAGCTGGACGCCCTGGTGTCCTTCGCGGCGGTGGCGGTGCGGAACCACTACTGCCGCCCCACGGTGGATGAGTCCGGGGTCATCGAGATCCACGACGGCCGCCACCCGGTGGTGGAGCAGATGCTGAAGGACAGCCTCTTTGTCCCCAATGACACGTTCATGGGGGAGAAGGAGGACCGGGTGGCCATCATCACCGGCCCCAACATGGCGGGCAAATCCACCTATATGCGCCAGGTGGCACTGATCGTGCTGATGGCCCAGATGGGCGCCTTCGTCCCGGCGGCCAGTGCCCGCATCGGCGTGGTGGACCGGATCTTCACCCGCATCGGCGCCAGCGACGACCTGTCCGCCGGCCAGTCCACCTTCATGGTGGAGATGACGGAGGTGGCGGACATCCTGCGCCACGCCACGAAGCACTCCCTGCTGATCCTGGACGAGATCGGCCGGGGCACCAGCACCTTTGACGGCATGTCCATCGCCCGGGCGGTGCTGGAGTTCTGCGCGGACAAGAAGCTGCTGGGGGCCAAGACCCTCTTCGCCACCCACTACCACGAGCTGACGGAGCTGGAGAACACCCTGCCCGGCACCGTCAACTACAACATCGCCGTCAAGACCCGGGGGGAGGACATCATCTTCCTGCGGAAGATCCTCCCCGGCGGTGCGGACCGCAGCTACGGCATCGAGGTGGCCAAGCTGGCGGGACTGCCGGACAAGGTGGTCCAGCGGGCCAAAAAGATCCTGAAGGAGCTGGAAGAGGAAAACGGCGTCCAGTACGTGGCCGCCCGGAAGGAGGAGGACCAGGTGTCCCTCACCGCCATCGGCGAGGGGGAGGTCCTGGACGCCCTCCGCCGCTGTCAGGTGGAGACCCTGACGCCGCTGGAGGCCATGAATCTTATTTATGAGTGGAAACAGAAGCTCAGCTAAGGAGGGCGTCCAGCCGCGCCGAGTGGCGCGTGCAAGCGTTTCCGCCGAAGGCGGAAATCTTGAAATGGGCGGACTCCGCCCGGCCATTTGAGTCCAATGTGGGGCCCCCGCCGGGCAAGCCCGGTGGGGTGCGGCCCTCCGCCGCTGTCAGGTGGAGACCCTGACGCCGCTGGAGGCCATGAATCTTATTTATGAGTGGAAGCAGAAGCTGAAATAATCACCGGAGGGAAACGAGATGCCAAGAAGAAAGAGCGCCGCCTATATGTCGGCGGGGGAACAGATCGCGGGCACGGTGCTCTTTGTGATCTATCTGCTGGTGCTGCCATTTGTCACCGCGCCCCTGTTCCGCCTGGTGGGCGGATTGCTGGGGGTGACCATCAGCTCCGGGCTGCAGAATATCCTGTATTACTACATCCTCTTCGCCGCCACCCTCATCATCTTCCACGGCTTCCTGGGCAGGACCTCCCGGAACTTTGCCGACAACCTGGGCGGGGCCTGCAAGTTCATGGCCATCGGCCTGGTGGCCCTGTACGGGCTGAACGAGCTGGCCTACCGGCTGACCCGGCTGGTGGTGCCCACCCAGACCAATCTGAACGACACCACCATCTCCGCCCAGATCGAGGACGCCCCCCACATGACGCTGCTGATCGTCATCTTCCTGGCGCCCTTTGTGGAGGAGGTGCTGTTCCGGGGGCTGGTATTCGGCAATCTCCGGCGCAAGAGCGCGGCGGTGGGGTACGTGGTCAGCTGTCTGCTGTTCGCCCTGCTCCACGTGTGGCAGTTCGCGGTGGTGAACCGGGACGTCACCTACTTTCTGCTGATGCTCCAGTACCTGGTGCCGGGGCTGGTGCTGGCCTGGGTCTATGACCGGACGGGGACGCTGTGGACCTCCATCGGGCTCCACGCAGCGGCCAACGCTCTGGCCGCCTGGACCCTTGTGGCGTGAGAGAACTTGGAAAGACGATGAGGAGAGAGAAGGACACATGAATTTTTGGGACGTATTCGGAGAGATGCTGGTGATTCTGTTCGCCATCGCGGCGGGCTATGGAGCCAACCGGCTGGGGTATCTGGGCGGGGAGATCGATCAAAAGGTCTCCAAGCTGCTGCTGAACATCACCATGCCCGCCATGATCGTGGCGGCGGTCATCACCGGCGAAGAACTGCCGGGACTGGGCACCATCCTCTCCATCCTGGAGGTGGGCGTGGTGTTCTACCTGCTGGAGCTGGTGTTTGTGCTGGTGGTGCCCCGCTTCCTGCCGGGGACGCCGGCGCAGAAGGGCGTCTGGAAGTACACCCTGGCCTTTCCCAACGTGGGCTTCATCGGCTATCCCGTGGCGGTGGCCCTGTTTGGGGACGGGGCGCTGTTCTACGCCGCCATCCTGGCGCTGCCCTTCAATCTCCTGTCCTACAGCCTGGGCCCCCTGCTGCTGGCCGGCGCGGCCCGGTTCCACTGGAAACAGCTGTTCACCCCCTGCATCGTGGCCTCGGTCCTGGGGCTGGTGCTGGCTCTGACCCGGCTGCGGCCTCCGGCCCTGATCGGGGAGATGCTGGACTTTATAGGCAGCATCACAGTGCCCCTGTCCCTGCTGGTGGTGGGCTCCCTGCTGGCGGGGATGTCCGCCGGGCAGGTGCTCCGCTCCTCCAGGCTGTGGCTGCTGACGGCCATCCGGCTGCTGGTGCTGCCGGTGGCGCTGTGCTTGGTCCTCCGGCTCATGGGCATCGACTCCCTGGTGCTGGGCATCGCCGTCTCCCAGATGGCCATGCCGGTGGCGGTGAACGGGACGCTTTTGAGCATGGAGTACGGCGGAGACACGGAGTGCATGGCCCAAATCACCTTTTTGACCACGGCGGCGTCGATTTTGACGATTCCCATCGTCGCCGTGCTGCTGCTTTGAGCTTAGAAAGGAACGCAAGATGCCACACATTCAACAACTGGACAGCCATGTGGCGGACCTGATCGCCGCCGGTGAAGTGGCGGAGCGGGCCCCAGCGAAGCGCCGCTTCGCCGGGGACCCCTTTGATCTGATCCAGGTGTGCCAGGCAGAGCCCGCCACACCCAAGGTTTTGCCGGGCAAAACGCTTGTACGCCGCTTCGGCGGCGGCTCGCCGGAGGCTCGCATGGCGGGCTGCTCCACGAAGGGAGAATAAGATGGCACATATTCAACAACTGGACAGCCATGTGGCGGACCTGATTGCCGCCGGTGAAGTGGTGGAGCGGCCCGCCAGCGTGGTGAAGGAGCTGGTGGAGAACGCCATCGACGCCGGCTCCACCGCCGTGGTGGTGGAGATCCGCCGGGGCGGCATGGGCCTGATCCGGGTGACGGACAACGGCTGCGGCATCGCTCCCGCCGAACTGCCCACCGCCTTCCTGCGCCACGCCACCTCCAAGCTGCGGACGGAGGCGGACCTGGGGAAGATCGGCACCCTGGGCTTCCGGGGCGAGGCCCTGGCTGCCATCTCCGCCGTCAGCCGGGTGGACATCCTCACCCGGCAGCCCGGCACGGCGGAGGGGGCCTCTCTCCACCTGGAGGGGGGCGTGCCCGGGGCGGTGGAGGCCGCCGGCGCGCCGGAGGGCACCACCATCACCGTCCGGGACCTGTTCTACAACACCCCCGCCCGGCTGAAGTTCATGCGCAAGGACAGCGCGGAGACTGCGGCGGTGAACGGCCTGATGCAGCATCTGGCCCTGTCCCACCCGGACATTTCCTTCAAATTCATCAAGGACGGGGCGGAGGCCCTGCTGACCCCCGGCGACGGAAAGCTGGAATCCGCCGTCTACGCGGCCCTGGGCCGGGACTCCGCCCGGGGGCTGGTGCCGGTGTCCGGCAGCGGGGGAGACATCGCCGTCTCCGGCTTCGTCACCGCCCCCCTGATGGGCCGGGGCTCCCGGTCCATGCAGGTGTTCTTCGTCAACGGCCGATTCATCAAGTCCCAGCTGCTGACGGCGGCGCTGGAGGAGGGCTACCGCAACCAGATCATGAAGGGGAAGTTCCCCGGCTGCGTCCTGTCCGTCACCCTGCCGGTGACGGCGGTGGACGTGAACGTCCATCCGGCCAAGACCCAGGTGAAGTTCGCCCGGGAGCACGACGTGTTCGACGCCGTCTACCACACGGTGCTGGACGCCCTGGACAGGACCGGCGCACCCTCCGCCTCCGCCCCGGCGAAGGAACCGCCTCTGGCAGCGGCCTCCCGGCAGGACTTCTTCCAGACCATGGACGCCAAGACCTTCCGCCAGGGCGGCGCAAAGCCGGCGTCCCAGCCGGCGGCCCCGGTCCGGCCCGCCTGGAACACGGAGCTGCGGGCATCCGCCAGAGTGGCGGACAGCGGGCGGACGTCCTTTTACCAGACCAAGCGGGCGGAGCCCGCAGCCCAGAGCGCCCTGGGACGGGCACCGTCCTCCGTGACGGCGCCGCCCGAGAGACAGCAGACGCCCCCGGCGCCCGCGTACCGGAGTGCCCTGGGGCGGCCGCCCGTCTCTGTGGCCGCGCCGGCGGCGGAGCGGCGGAGAGAGGAATCACCGGCTCCCGCCCCGGCGGAGAAGGCGGCCGCGCCGGAGTCCGCTCCCCGGCCCTTTGTGCCGGCCATCCCGCCGGAGCAGCTGAAGCTGACGGAGGACCTGCCGGGCCAGACGGCCCTGGAGACAAAAGAGCCCCCCTGGCGGATCGCCGGAGAGGTGCTGCGGACCTATATCGTCTGCGAGAGCGCCGACGGCTGCGTCTGGCTCATCGACAAGCACGCCGCCCACGAGCGGATCAACTTCGACAAGCTGAAAAACGCCCAGGAGCCCCCCATGCGGCAGACGCTGCTGGCCCCCATCGCGGCGGAGCTGAGCCGGGAGGACGGAGCGCTGCTGCTGGAGAATCTGCCCCTGCTGGAGCAGTTCGGCTTTGCCTGCGAGGACTTCGGCGGCGGGGCCCTGCTGGTGCGGGAGGTGCCGGCGGACATCGACGCCGCCGACACGGTCTCCACCCTGGAGGAGTTCGCCGAGTGTTTGCGGACGGGCCGGTCCCCGGACGAGAAGCGGGAGGCCCTGCTCCACACCATGGCCTGCAAGGCGGCCATCAAGGGCGGCTGGGTCAGCGACCCGGCGGAGCTGCGGGTGCTGGTGGACCGGGTCCAGAGCGGGGAGGTCAAATACTGCCCCCACGGCCGTCCGGTGGCGGTGAAGCTGACGAAGTACGAGCTGGAAAAAATGTTCCACCGAGCTTAAAGAGGGGACTGCGTCCCCCCTTTAGATTCCCCCTCCCCAGTGACGTCGGTCACTGGGGACGCCGCCCCCGGCGGCTGGGTCAAAGAATTTTCGGCAGGTACACGCCCCGCCGAAAATGATTGGACATTTTTCTTTCGCCGCTGGCGAAAGAACTGGGAAAAACCGCAGGTTTTTCCCTAGCCCCTTTTCCTGGCGAGGGCAGTAGACGATTTTAGCTATTTCGGGAGGTTTCTTGTATGGCCAAGAAAGACAAGCGATTTGTGAAAACCTACAGCCAGGGGACGATGGATGTCATCGAGATCCTGGTGGATCAGGAAACAGGGGTCAGCTACCTGTTCCGCTCCAACGGATATGCCGGCGGGATGACGCCGCTGCTGGACCGGGAGGGGAAGCCCATCATCACAACGATTCTGGAGGAAAAGGAGTAACTTGTCATGAAACTGCTGTTTGTCAACTGCTGCATCAGCCAGCGGGGGGAGGGCTCCCGCACCCTGGCGCTGGCGAAAGCGTTTTTGGAGGCCTGGAAGGCCAAACACCCCGAGGCGGAGGTGGAGACCGTGGAGCCGGAGACGCTGCTGGCCCTGAAGCCCTTTGCGCCCGATATGCTGAACGACCGGGACGCCCTGGCGGGGATCCGGTGCTTTGACGCGCCGGTGTATGACCTGGCCCGCCAGTTCCGGGCGGCGGACCGGATCGTGGTGGCGGCTCCCTTCTGGGACCTGACCTTCCCGGCGGCCCTGCGGACCTATATCGAGTACATCTCCGCCAACGGGCTGACGTATCACTACGCGGCGGACGGCTGCCACGGGGACTGCCAGGCGGAGAAGCTGGCGTACCTCACCTCCGGCGGCGACGCGGAACAGCCGGAGAGCCTGGGCGTCCTCTACTGGAAGCAGCTGTCCGCCATGTTCGGCATCCCGGGATTTGACTACATGTTCGCCGGCGGCCTGGATCTGGACCCCGCCAAGACGGCGGAGCTTTTGGATGCGGCCTGCGAGAGGGCCCGCCGGCTGGCGGAGGACTTCTGAAGGGAGACGGCTGCCATGAGGGGGAGAATACTGGCTGCGCTGGTGCCGGCACTTCTGCTGTCCGCCTGCGGCGGGCCGGAGGTCCCTCTGGAGGAGCTGCGGCAGCAGGCGGAGAATGGCGCGTGTGTGCTGAGCGTGGATGCGGATGTGGAGGCCGGCAGGGACACCTGGATGGGCTTTTATGAGGCGGCTCAGGCGGGGGAAGATGCCGAGGTCACCCTGGTGTACTGGTACCACGGAGATCCCCACGGGCACAGCCGCCAAGACAGTTGCTATACGAACCGCCTGTCGTTTGAGGAGGGGGTTTATACCCTGGTCGCAGAGGGGGCGGAGAATGAGATCGTTTTGGAGCAGTACGCCTGCCTGCTCCGCTTTGAGGAGGAGCCGGACACGGATTCCGGAGCGGCATATCAGAAAATGATCGCCTATGTGCTGGCGGACGATGCGGACCTGACATGGAGAGAGGTCATCGGGAATATGGGGAGATCGCAGGTAGACGACCCCCTTTACATCCGGGAGCGGATCGTTTACACCGAGTATCTCTGCGCATCCGAAGCGGAAGCATCCTGAGCGGCGAGAGGAGGGACGGCTGTGCCGGAGAAGATCATCTGTGTGGTGGGGCCCACGGCCTGCGGCAAGACGAAGCTGGGAGTCCTGCTGGCGAAGCGGTATGACGGGGAAGTGGTCTCCGCCGACTCCATGCAGATTTACCGGGGCATGACCATCGGCACCGCCGCCCCCACGGCGGAGGAGATGGAAAACGTGCCCCACCACATGATCGCCGTGGCGGACCCGGCGGAGCAGTGGTCCGCTGCCCGGTACGCCCAGGCGGCCATCCCCATTGTGGATGACATTCTGGCCCGGGGGAAGCGGCCCATCCTGGTGGGAGGCACCGGGCTGTGGCTGGACGCAGTGGTCCGGGGCCGGACCTTTGCCGGCGGCCACGCCGGCGGCGCCGTGAGAAAAGAACTCCAGGACCGGCTGGCCCGGGAGGGCATCGCCCCCCTGCTGAAGGAGCTGCGGCAGGTGGACCCGGAGGCGGCGGAGCGGCTCCACCCGGCGGATGAGAAGCGGATCCTCCGGGCGCTGGAGGTATACCGGGAGACTGGAAAGACCATCTCCGCCCACAACGCGGAGACAAGCGTGCTGCCGCCCCGGTACGACGCCGTCTGGATCGGTCTCCAGTTCCGGGATCGTGCGGACATGAAGGCCCTCATCGACCGCCGGGTGGACAAGATGGTGGGGGAGGGGCTCTTGGAGGAGGTCCGGCAGCTGCTCCAAAGCGGCCTGCCCCGGGACGCCACGGCCCTCCAGGCCATCGGGTACAAGGAGTTCCTGGGGGTCCTGGACGGCACCGCCACCGTGGAGGAGGCCATCGCGGAGGTGAAGCTCCGCTCCCGGCAGTACGCCAAGCGCCAGCTGACCTGGCTGCGGCGAAATCCGGACATCCATTGGATCTGGTGGGAAAAAGACCGGGATTTTGCCCGGGCCCTCCAGGTTTCGACGGAAATCCTGGCCGCCGCTGGCGTATCCTAGCGGTGAGCGGACGGGAGACAGGGACATCGTCCGACTCATACAGAAAAAGGAGCGGACATATATGCAGACAAAAGCGAATCTACAGGACCTGTTTCTTCTCCGGGCAAGACGGGACAAGCTGCCCGTCACCATGTTTCTGATGAACGGCTTCCAGATGCGGGGCGTCATCACGGGCTTTGACGCCTTCGTGGTGGTCCTGGACAGCGACGGCCGCCAGCAGATCATCTACAAGCACGCCATCTCCACCATCGCGCCGGTGCGGCCGGTGGAGCTGGGGGACGAGGAGGCGGCCCGCTGATTCCGGGGGTCCGCCGCAGCAGAGAGACAGACGAGGGAATCCATGAAAGAGAGAACACTTGGCACGAAAATTCTACTGGCCCTGGTGACACTGGGCGTCCTGGCCTATTTTGTCATCCAGGCCGTGCGGTACTTCGGGGACCCGCTGACCACCACGATGGCCTATCAGTACGAGGTGGAGCTCTCCACCGCCCTGTCAGGCTACGTGGTGCGGGACGAGCTGGTCCTGCCGGACGACACCAACGGCCTGCTGCAGCAGCAGCGGTCCGAGGGGGAGCGGGTCAGCGACGGCGGCACGGTGGCGCTGGTCTACGCGGATCAGGCCTCCCTGGACCGGCAGCAGCAGATCCAGGCCCTGCAGACCCAGATCGAGCAGCTGCAATACGCAGAGGAGGCGGCGCTGGGGGCGGAGGTGACGCTGCGGCTGGACGCCCAGATCCTCCAGAATATTCAGGACTACCGGAAGGCCCTGGCGGCGGACCGGCTGGATACGGCGGAGGACGTGGGCGCGGAGCTGCGCAATCTGGTGATGAAGCGGGACTACACCTACGCGGACACGGCGGATCTGTCCGCCCAGCTGGAGGAGCTGCAGAGCCAGCTGAACAGCCTGCGGGCCCAGGCGGGCAGCTCCGTCCGGCGGATCACCGCGCCCCAGGCGGGGCTGTACTCCGCCGTGGTGGACGGCTATGAGGCCGTTCTGACGCCGGAGAGCCTGGAGGAACTGACGCCCAGCCGCCTGGCGGCGCTGAAGCCAGACGAGAGCGGTCTGCCCAACCACGTGGGAAAGCTGGTGCTGGGGGACACCTGGTACTATGCCGCCACCGTGACCGAGAGCGAGGCCCAGACCCTGGCGGAGAGCCGAAATCTGAAGCTGCGGTTCGCCAAGGGGGTGAGCCGGGACCTGGATGTGGATCTGACCTACATCAGCGCGGCGGAAAACGGCCGGGTGGCGGTGGTCTTTCGGGGGGACACCTATCTGTCGGACCTGACGCTGCTGCGCCAGCAGAGCGCGGAGGTGATCCGGCAGACCATCACCGGCATCCGGGTGCCCATCGAGGCCGTGCGGGTGCGGGAGCGGACCGTCACCGATGAGGACGGCGTGGAGTCCGTGGTCAGCGAGACCGGCGTCTACTGCGTGGTGGGCATGGAGGCCCGCTTCAAGCCGGTGAACGTGCTGTACAGCGGAGACGACTTCGCCCTGGTCCGCTCCACGCTGGACGCGGCGGAGGAGGTCACAGAGACCCAGGAGAAGCTCCGCCTGCGGGCGGGCGACGAGGTCATCATCACCGCCTATGACCTGTATGACGGAAAAGTGATCGGCAGCTGACAGAGAGACGGCCGGAAAGGCCGGAGGAAAGGAGTATTGGAACGCGGATGACGATTGCGGAGAACATTGCGAAAATCAGAGAGAACATGGCCGCGGCGGCCCGGGAGGCCGGCCGGGACCCCAGGGAGATCCTGCTGGTGGGCGCCAGCAAGATGAACGACGCCGCCGCCTGCCGGGAGGCCATCGCCGCCGGCATCGACGCCCTGGGGGAGAACCGGGTGCAGGAGATGGTGCAGAAGATGGAGCAGCATGCCTACGACGGCGCGCCGCTGCACTTCATCGGCCACCTGCAGCGCAACAAGGTCAAGCAGGTGGTGGGCCACGTGGCATTGATCCAGTCCGTGGGCTCGCTGGAGCTGCTGGAGGAGATCGAGAAGGTGGCCGCCGCCCGGGACCTGACGCAGGACATCCTGCTGGAGGTCAACATCGGACGGGAGGCCGCCAAGAGCGGCTTCCTGCCGGAGGGCATCCTGCCCGGGGCGGAGGCGGCGCTGACAAAGGCCCATGTCCGGGTGCGGGGACTGATGACAATTCCGCCGGCGGACGCGGATCGGGATACCAATTTTCGGTATTTTCAGGAAGTTCAGGCACTTTATGTTGACATGAACCAAAAATTGTTTCATAATGAGTTAGAATATCTCTCCATGGGCATGAGCGGCGACTATGAGGATGCGATCCGCGCCGGCGCAACCATGGTCCGGGTGGGCAGCGCCATCTTCGGTGCCCGCCACTACAACTGAGAAAACCGGAGCGCCGCTCCGCAAGGAGGCTTCCCTATGAGCATTTTGGACGAACTGAAGAAATGGACCCACCCCTATGAGGATGAGGACGAGGAGTATGACGACTTCGAGGAACCGGCCCGGCAGAGCGCCTTTGAGGACCGGAAGCCCCGGGTGGAGGACCGCCGCAACAAGGTGGTGAACATCCACGCCACAACCCAGCTGAAGGTGGTGCTGGTGAAGCCGGAGCGGTTCGAGAACGCCTCGGAGATCGCAGACCACCTGAAGGACAAGCGGACCGTGGTGCTGAACCTGGAGTCCACCAACAAGGACATCGCCCGGCGCCTGATCGACTTCCTCTCCGGCGTGGCCTATGCCGGCGAGGGCAAGATCAAGAAGGTGGCCGCCAATACATACATCATCACGCCCTATCATGTGGACATCGAGGGCGACCTGATCGACGAGCTGGAGAACAACGGCCTCTATTTCTGAAGGACATGAGGGGGTAACATCACGCTATGCTGACACCGCAGGAAGTCTCCACCCACGCCTTTTCCAAGGCGGTGATGGGCGGATATAATATGGCCATGGTCGATGAGTTCCTGGACGAGCTCACCGACGACTATACCGCGCTCTACAAGGAGAACGCGGCCCTGAAGGCCAAGATGAAGGTGCTGGTGGAGAAGGTGGAGGACTATCGCGCCACCGAGGACTCCATGCGCGCCACGCTGCTGACCGCCCAGAAGATGGCGGACTCCATCGTCCACGAGGCAGAGGCCAAGCGGGATGAGATCCTGGCCCAGGCGGAGGCCAGCGCCAAGGAGAAGATCGGTCAGCTGCGCCAGGAGGTGGAGGCCGCCGAGGAGCGGCTGCGCCAGGGCCAGGAGGATCTGGCAAAGTTCATCGCCGCCTCCCGGGAGCTGTGCGACCGGGAGCTGAAATTCCTGGACCAGCTGCCCACCCTGCCGGTGGAGACTGAGGCGCCTGCGGCGTCCCAGCCGGAGCCGGAGGAGACGGTGCAGCAGATCGAGGAGAAGGTGATGGCGGCCTTCGGCCAGCAGAGCGTGGAGGAGGAAGCGCCTGCCGCCGAGGAGCCGGCGCCCGCGGCGGAGGACGACTACCCGGAGGGGGACCCCTTTGCGGAGGACCCCGTGGACGAGCCCACCCGCCGCATCAACCTCAATGACCTGAAATTCGGCCGCAACTACAACGGCGGAGAGGACTGAGAAATCAAAGCGGCTCACAGGAGCCGCTTTTTTTCTTCTCCGGATTTTGATTGGAGGCGCCAGCCATGAAGCAGCAGCCCATCGTGGCCTTTCTGTATGATTTCGACAAGACCCTCTGTACCACGGATATGCAGGACTATGCCTTCATCCCCTCCCTGGGGATGACCCCCGCCGAGTTCTGGGCGGAGGCCAACGGCTTTGGCCAGCGGAATCGGATGGACGGCATCCTGGCCTATATGTACACCATGCTCCGGGAGGCGGCGCGGCGGAACCGCCCCTTCACCCGGGCGGACCTGGTGGAGAAGGGCCGCAGCATCGTGCTGTTCCCCGGGGTGGAGGACTGGTTCCGGCGGATCAACGCCTTCGGCGCCGGCCAGGGGGTCCAGGTGGAGCACTACATCATCTCCTCCGGCCTGCGGGAGATCATTGAGGGCTCCTCCATCAGCCAGGAGTTCAAGGAGATCTACGCCAGCGAGTTCTACTACGACGAGAGCGGTGTCCCCGTCTGGCCCAAGCTGGCGGTGAACTTCACCGCCAAGACCCAGTTCGTCTACCGGATCAACAAGGGGGTGCTGGACGTGTCCAACGACCGGGACCTGAATGCCTCCATGCCGGACGACAGCAAGCGGGTGCCCTTCACCAACATGATCTACATGGGGGACGGCCTCTCCGACGTGCCCTGCATGAAGATGATGCGGGCCTACGGCGGACAGGCCATCGCCGTGTACCAGGCCAGCAACCGCCCCGGGGTGGAGGACCTGCTGGCCAAGGGCCGGGTGGACTTCATCTTCCCGGCGGACTACCGGGCGGGCTCCGCCCTGGAGGCCACGGTACAGGACATCATCCGGAAGATGGCGGTGACGGACCGGCTGTGGGAGGAGAACGTCCGCCAGCTGCGCTCCATCGGCGGCGACGTGCTGCTGGGGCAGATGGGACTGTTTTGACCTGGATGACAGGAACGCTTTTGGGGAAGGCACCTTGACGGCGCCTTCCCTTTCCGCTGCCCTGACCGTGGGAATCGCTCTTTACAATTCGTATCGAATTTGCTAAACTATACGTCGTGTATTCTGCAAATCCTGAAGGAGAGAGAAAAAATGGCTGCTTCCACTGAATTTTCCCGGACCCTGTCCCTGCTGCGGCAGGAGCGGGGCGTCTCCCAGCGCACCGCCGCGGCGGACCTGGGCATCTCCCAGGCCCTGCTGAGCCACTATGAGAACGGCATCCGGGAGCCTGGCCTGGCCTTTGTGGTGAAGGCCTGTGACTACTACCACGTCTCCGCGGACTTTATCCTGGGCCGCACCCTGTCCCGGGAGGGGAATATGCTGACGGAGCAGGAGATCCTCAACGCCGCCGAGCCGGGGAATATCCTCCAGGGCAGCGTGCTGGCCACCCTGCAGAGCAAGCTGCTGTCCGGCGCCATCGGGGTGCTGTTCGGCCTGCTGGGCAAGCTGAACGACAAGGGGGCCATCAACGCCGCCGCCGGGTATCTGGGCAGCGCCGTGTACCAGCTGTACCGCCACCTGTACCGCACCGCCGGCGCCAACGAGGCCTACTTCGCCCTGGACCCCGCCGCCTGCACCATGGGCACGGCGGAGGCGGACATGAAGCTGTCGGAGATCCAGTACACCCGCAGCCTCCGGGCCCAGGCGGCCAAGAAGGCGGCCTTCCCGGACCTGTCCAACGAGGCCCTGACCGCCGCCTATCCCGGCCGGTGCCAGAGCCTGACCCAGGTACTCAGCACGGCGGACGCCCGCCTCAACGCCCTGACGGAGAAGAGCAGATGAGCTTCCAGTCCCTGGGCTTTCTGGCGTTCCTGGCGGTGACGCTGGCGGTCTGCCTGCCGGTGGGGCGGCGGAGCCCCAGAGGGGGCGCGGCCCTGCTGACCATCGCCTCCGCCGTCTTTTACCTCCTGGGGCCCGGCGGCTGGACCGTGGTGCTGGGCGGACTTGTCTGCCTGCTGCTGGGCATCGCCGTGACGGCCTGGGCCCTCCGGCGGCTGGGCCGGGCAGGCGCAGACCGCCGCCGGACGCTGGCTCTGGCCTGTGTCTACCACATCGCCGTGCTGGTGGGCTTCAAGTATGCGGGGTTCCTCACCGGCGGCGCGGTGGAGGTGGGCTGGGCGCCTCTGGGCCTGAGCTTCTTCACCTTCCAGCAGCTGTGGCTGCTGAAGGAGGCCTACACCGGGGAATACACTCCAAGATCTGGGGACCCGCTGCTGCTCTACGGCCTGTTTTTTCCCATTGTCACCTCCGGCCCTATCCTGCGGCCGGACACCTTCTTCCCCCAGCTGCGGGGAGAGAACTTCCTCCGGCCGGACTGGGCCGACGCGGCGGCGGGGTGCTACGCCATCTGCTGCGGCACCATCAAGAAGGTGCTGCTGGCGGACGCCTTCGGCACCGTGGTGAACAACGGCTGGGCCCATCTGGGGGAGCTGAGCGCCCCGGCGGCCTGGCTGGTGATCCTGGGCTACACCTTCCAGCTGTACTTTGACTTCTCCGGCTACTGCGACATCGCCGCAGGCGTGGCCCGGCTCTTCGGTATCCGCCTGCCGGTGAACTTTGACTCCCCCTACCGCAGCGCCTCCGTGACGGAGTTCTGGAAGCGGTGGCACATCACCCTCACCACCTTCCTGCGGGAGTGCCTGTATTTCCCCCTGGGCGGCAGCCGCCGGGGTACGGCCCGGACGTATTGGAACATCCTCATCATCTTCCTGGTCAGCGGCCTCTGGCACGGGGCGGGCTGGACGTTCCTGGTGTGGGGCGCCCTCCACGGCCTGGCCCAGATCCTCGAGCGGGCCTGGGGAAAGCGCCGGGACCGTCTGCCCCTGCTGCTGCGGTGGGGGCTGACCTTCCTGTTCATCAACATCGCCTGGGTGTTTTTCCGGGCGCCGGACTGCGCCGGGGCCCTGGAGCTGCTGGGCCGGGCCGTTACCGGCGGCCTCGCCAGGCCGGAGCCCTGGCTGCTGGAGGATCTCCTGGCCCAGGAGACCGACGCGGTGCAGATGCTGTTCCCGGCTGTGGCTGCCTCCTGGTGGGATACCCTGCGGGTGCTCCTGCTGTATGGGGCGGGGATGACCGCCGCCCTCTGGCCCCGGAACGTGATCCGCCGGATGGAGGACTTCTGCCCCACCCTCTGGCGGGGCGTGGGGGTGACAGTGCTGACGGCGTGGTGTGTGCTGTCCTTCAACGGGGTCACCACCTTCATCTATTCCAACTTCTGAGGAGGACCGTATGAAGCAAGCATATCGCCGTTGGGTCTGCGGCCTTCTGACGGTTCTCATCGCCCTGCTGGCAGTGTGCGGGGCCATCGTGTATGTGGTGGACCCCTGCCTCTACTACCGGCTCCCGGACAAGTGGCAGCCGGTGTTCTTCAACGAGCGGTACCAGATGGCGGGACTGGCAAAGAACGTGGAGGCGGACACCGTCCTGGTGGGCACCTCCATGGCGGCCAATTACCGGGCCAGCTGGATCGAAGAGACCTTCGGCACCTCTGCGGTGCGGCTCACCATTCCTGACGGATATTACAGCGAGTTCGACCAGCTGATGAACGTCCTCTTCCGGGCTCAGGACCCGGAGCGGGTGATTTTCGGCATGGACGTCAGTATCCTGATTCGGGATGAGTCCGGCCTGACGGGGGCCATGCCGGAATATCTCTACAACAGCACCCCCCTGGATGACATCCAGTATCTGCTGAACAAGGACACGCTGTACTACAGCGTCTATACCCTGCTGGCCAATCGCTGGGGCCGGGGGGACACCCTGGACGAGGGATTCACCTGGGACCGGACCACGTGGTGGAACCACATGGAGGCGCTGGAGAACTACCAGCGCCCGGCGGTGGCGGAGGAGCAGCTGCCCGCGGATGCCTACGCGGAGCATGTGGCCGCCAATGTCCAGGTGGTGGAGGGGTGGCTCCAGGCCCATCCGGAGACGGAGTTCGACCTGTTCCTGCCGCCGTACAGCATCCTCTTCTGGGACCGGGTCATCCGGGAGAGCCGGGCAGACGCGGTCTTTGCCGCCATCCGTCAGGCGGTGGAGCGGCTGCTGCCCTATGAGAACGTGAAGATCTACGGCTATCTGATGGACGAGGAGATCGTGACGAATCTGGACAACTACTGCGACAATATCCACCACTCCGGCGACGTCTGCCGGCAGGTCCTGGCCATGCTCCGGGCGGACGAGGGCAGGCTGACGGAGGAAAATCTGGAGGAGACCCTCGCCAACTGGCACGAGTTTGTGATACACTATGACTATGACAAGTTCTGGGACCAGGACTACTGGATGCAGTGGAACGCGGAGCACGGCGCCTGACAGTGCCCCCGCTTATGATTTTGCGGCGCTTCGCGCCGGGCCCGCGGAGCGGACCTGGCCTGCCTATGGAGGATCACCGCATATGACAAAGCAGAGCAACATCCGAAACTTTTCTATCATCGCCCATATCGACCACGGCAAGTCCGATCCCCACAAAGCCTGACGGCTTTGCGGGAGCCCCTTTGATGGAACATCCTCGGGCGGAATGAATCCGCCCTGCGGCAAGGTTTTGGCTGGTGCCAAAACGCTTGGACGCGCGTCCGCGCGAGACAGCGCGGACTTGCCCAAGGAGGTTTTTACAGAGTATGACAAAACAGAGCAACATCCGAAATTTCAGTATCATCGCCCACATCGACCA
>DWYU01000004.1 GCA_019118505.1 Candidatus Oscillibacter excrementavium | reverse complement strand
ACGCCCTTGAGACCCTGGTTTTTGGCGTAGTAGGCCTGGGCAATGGCGCTGTTCAGCTTGTGGGAGCCGGAGGTGTTGTTGCCCTCGAACTTGTAGTAGATCTTGGCGGGGGTCTGGAGCTTCTCCTCCAGGCAGTAGGCCCGCACCAGGGGAGAAGGGCGGTACATCTTGTAGAAGTCCCGGATCTCCTGGGGAATGGGGATCTCCCGGGTGTCGTTGTCCAGCTCCTGGCGGATCAGTTCGTCGCAGAACACCGGCCGCAGGTCGTCAAAGCCCATGGGCTCGCCGGTGGCGGGGTTCAGCAGGGGAGCGGGCTTGGTCTTCATATCGGCCCGCACATTGTACCAATTCTTGGGCATCTCATCCTCGGACAGGTAGATCTTGTAGGGGATTTTCTCGAATGTCATGGCGGTTGCTCCTTTCTGATCTGCGGCCCTCCGGAGAAAAAGAAAAAGACCTTTCTCCCACAAGGACCCATTCCTATGGTTCCCTTGGGACAAAAGTCTGAAAACTTCTGCGGTGCCACCCAACTTGGCGATTTCTCGCCCACTCGGCGACGTGCCAACACACGTCTTTCCCTGGTAACGGGGGAAAAGCCCGTCGGTCCTTACTGGGGAGATCTCCCGTTCAGTCCGCCCTCCGCAGTCCATTCGGCGGGGCCCCTTCTGCTGCCATCCCACCACCGGCAGCTCTCTTGGAGAAGTGACGTCCGTGTACTCGTCTGCGTCATCGGTTTGTTGCTTTGAACTTGGGCTGAGTGTACAACACCGGGAGCCCGTCTGTCAAGCCCTCAAAAAAACTTTATGAGTTTAACACAAAAAAGACTGAGGAAATTCTCTGATTTTCTGTTCGGATACCCGAAAAAACAGCGGCGGGCCGTGAGGCCCGCCGCCTGCATGTTTACCGCTGGTACTCGAACTCGAAGTCGTACAGAGACACGGTGTCCCCGTCCTGGATGCCCGCGGCCTCCAGCTTCTGGAAGAAGCCGTTGTCCCGCAGCACCTTGTCGAACCACATCCGGCTCTCGTAGTCGGCGAAGTTCACGCTGCCCATCACCTGCCGCAGCCAGGCGCTCTCCACGACCCAGGTGCCGTCGTCCTCCCGGTGGATGTCCAGGGGGGCGGAGGCGTCCATCACCGGGGCCTTGGGCACATACTCCGGCTCGTACACCGTGACGGGCGGCAGGACGGACAGCATCTCCGCCGCCTTCTTCACCAGCTCCGCCGTGCCCTGGTGGGCCGCCGCGGAGATCTTCACCAGAGTGAAGCCCAGGGACTCCGCGTGGGAGCGGAGCCGCTCCAGGTTGTCGGAGTCCGGGGGCAGGATGTCCGCCTTGTTGGCGGCCACAATCTGTGGCCGCTTGGCCAGATCCGGGCTGTACTGGGCCAACTCGGCGTTGATGGCGTCAAAGTCCTCCACCGGGTCCCGGCCCTCACTGCCGGACACATCCACCACGTGGATCAGCAGCCGGCAGCGGTCCACGTGCCGCAGGAAGTCGTGGCCCAGGCCGGCGCCCTCGCTGGCACCCTCGATGATGCCAGGAATGTCCGCCATGACGAAGCTGACGCCGTCCTCCACCCAGACCACGCCCAGATTGGGGAACAGGGTGGTGAAGTGGTAGTTGGCGATCTTGGGCTGGGCCTTGGAGACCACACTCAGCAGGGTGGACTTGCCCACGTTGGGGAAGCCTACCAGCCCCACGTCCGCCAGCAGCTTCAGCTCCAGGATCACGTCGTGGGCCTCGCCGGGCAGGCCCGCCTTGGCGAACCGGGGCACCTGCCGGGTGGGGGTGGCGAAGTGGCTGTTGCCCCAGCCGCCCCGGCCGCCTTTGCAGAGGACATAGGGCTCACTGCCGGACATATCCTGCATGATCTCGTTGGTCTCCGCGTCCCGCACCAGGGTGCCTCTGGGCACCTTGATGATGAGATCCTGGCCGTTCTTGCCGCTCTTCCGGGCACCCTGGCCGTCGGCGCCGTTGCCGGCCACGTACTTGCGCTTGTAGCGGAAATCCATCAGGGTGGACATATTGTCGTCCACCTGCAGGATGATGGAGCCGCCCCGGCCGCCATCGCCGCCGTCCGGCCCGCCGGCGGCCACGTATTTCTCCCGGTGGAAGGAGACGGCGCCGTTGCCGCCGCTGCCAGCCCGGACGGAGATCCGGGCCTTATCGATGAAAGAAGTTGCCATTGTCATACCTCGTGTTTTAATCTGTTCAAAGGTTTCCTAATCTTGCCTATTTTATCCGAAATCCCGCCCTGCGTCAAGTAGCGGGGGCGACAGGAAAATCGAACCAAGCATTCCGCTGTGGGAGAAAGAGTGCTATACTGGCTTTGTGCTGGAGATCCTGAATCCCCTCAACTGGTTTTGACTGCGGCAGGCCGCTCCGCCACTGAGAAGAAAGGCCGGCCTTGAGAAAAATGAACATTCATAAAAAACCGCCCCGGTCAAATGACCGGGGCGGTTTGGCGTCCTTATTCAGCTTCGTAAACAGAGACCTGCTTGCGATCCTTGCCCAGCCGCTCGAAGCGGACCGTGCCGCTGACAGTGGCGAACAGGGTGTCGTCGGTGCCCTTGCCCACGTTCACACCGGGGTGGATGTGGGTGCCGCGCTGACGCACCAAGATGTTGCCGGCCTGCACGAACTGACCGTCGGCACGCTTGGCGCCCAGGCGCTTAGCCTTGGAATCACGGCCGTTTTTGGTGGAGCCGCCGCCCTTCTTGTGGGCGAAGAACTGAAGACCAATGCGAATCATGATACGGACCATCCTTTCTACAGAATTTTAGATGGGGAGGCTCAGTCGTCCTCCAGAACTTCGATGTTGTCGGGATACTCGTCATGGAGCTGGGCGAAGTAGACCATCAGGCCGGTCATCAAAGACTGGCAGGTGCTCTCCGTGACCTCATCCAGGCCCCCCGGCAGGCGGAGGGAGATAGACGCGTCCTGCTCCCGGACCTTCACCGCTGCGGCCAGACCCAGCACGTCGTTGACGGTGGTCTCCACCAGGCGGACTGCGCTGGTGACGGCGGCGCAGACGATGTCCTCGCCCGCCGCAGCGTAGCCGCTGTGGCCCTTGGCCTCAAATCCGGTGATCCGGTCCTCCTCCATACGGAATACGACAGTGGTCATACTCAGATGGAGATCTTGCCGATCTCGACCTTGGTGTAGGGCTGACGATGGCCCTGACGCTTGCGGTAGCCCTTCTTGGCATTGTACTTGAAGATGCGGATCTTCTTGCCCTTGCCGTTCTTGACGATCTTGCCCTCCACAGAGGCGCCTTCCACGACGGGAGTGCCGAAGGTGGCCTTCTCGCCGTCGATGATGGCCAGGACCTGATCGAACTTCACGGTGTCGCCGGCTTCCTGGTCCAGCTTCTCGATGTAGACCACGTCGCCCTCGGCCACCTTGTACTGCTTGCCGCCAGTCACGATGATTGCGTTCATTTGTTGTTTCAACTCCTTCATTACGGGCTCGCTGTCGGGGGCGGTCCGGACGGACACTTGGAAACCCATTCAAAGCGGCTCAATTAGTATATCAGCGGAAGTTGGAATTGTCAACGATTTTAAAAAAGATCTTGCAAAATATTTTAATAGAACGTACGATTTCTGCACTGAGTCCGACACGAGTCAAACGACAGGAGGCAGCCACATGACGATAGAAGTATTCAAGGGGGTCCAGATCGCCTATCTGCGCCGGACCGGCGGGTATGGGGCGGGCAACAGGCAGCTGATGGAGGAACTGAAAGCCCGCCTGCGGGCCGGCCATTTCTTCCGTGAGGACACGACGATCCTGGGCATCGCGCTGGACGACCCGGCGCGGACACCGGAGGACCGGCAGAGATACGACGTGGGCGTGGTCCTCACCGGCGCGGAGAGCCCCTGGGACCTGCCGGCCCGCGGCATCGATGATGGACGCTATGCCATCTTTGAGGTCCCGCACACAGAAGCAGGCGTGTCAACTTTCTGGAAAAACCTTCCGGAGCTGACGGCGGGACTGCCGCTGGATCCCACGAGACCGGTCATAGAGCGGTATGCGTTCCAGAAGATTTCCGCGCACCGGTGTGAGTTTTGCGTACCGCTGCGGGAGTGCGGATCAGGCAGCTGAGACCGCTTGTTCCCGACGGGGATGTACCCTCCGGACACGAGCAAAGCACCCCGTGAAAAACCGCCTGACAGCGCTTGCTTCTGTCAGGCGGTTTTCCTTGTCAGACGCTGTTAATAGGCCAATTTCTCCACAGTCCAGTCCTGGATCAGGGCGGCGTAGAACCGGCAGACCCGCCGGCCGGTCTCTACATCCAGATTGATGTAGTTGCCGCACTCCGCCGGGCTCTTGCCGGGCATCTCCCCCTGAAAATCCGCGGCGGCCGCAAAGACCTCTTTCAGGAGATCGATGGCCCCCTCACAGGAGAGGAGCCGGTTGTCGAAGAGGAAGTAGAACCCCGTCTGGCAGCCCATGGGGCCGAAGTAGATGACCGCGTCCTTCTCCGCGGAGTTCCGCAGCAGGGTGGCGATGAGATGCTCGGCGGAGTGCATCTCGCTGTTGGTGAGCAGGTCTCCCGTGTTGGGCTTTTTGAACCGCAGGTCAAAGGTGACGATGTCTCCATCCTGGCGGGAGAGATACAGTCCCGGCAGCAGCGTCGTGTGGTCCACCGTAAAGCTGGCAATGCGTTCCATGTGTCAAAAACCTCCTATGTAATGTCCTGCAGGGCCTGGGCCAGGGGCAGCACCACCCGCCCCAGGGCCTCCAGGGCCTGTCCGAAGTCAAAGTACTCCTCCGCCTGATGGTCGGAGAACAGATGGTCGGAGACGGATTTCACCGATACGAATTTCACGCCGTTCCGCAGACACACCTGGGCGATGGCGCCTCCTTCCATCTCCGCCAGCAGGGGGGAGAAGGTGTCCCGGATCCACTCCGCCCGCCGGCCTTTGACGGCGAACCAGTCCCCGGTGGCCACCCGGCCGGTGACGGCGGGATGGCCCAGGGAGGCGAGAATCTCCGCGCACCGCTCCGGCTGCCAGGTGGGGAAGGATACCTGATTCACCGTGGACACCAGGCCGATGGGATCTCCCACCGCGGTGGTGTCCACGTCGTGCTGGAGGAACTCCGATGCCACCACCAGAGAGCCGGTGGGCAGGTCCGTGAGGCAGCCGGCCACGCCGGCGTTGAGGATCAGATCCACGCCGTACCGCAGGCACAGCAGCTCCGCCGCCATAGCGGCGTTCACCTTGCTGACGCCGCCGGCGCAGGCCAGGATGCCGGGGGCAGCTTCAAAGACCGGTACGCCGGAGACGGTCTCCAGCGGCTCCAAATCCCGGGCCCCCGGCAGGGCGTGGAGCTCCGACGGCATGGCAAATTGCAGTGCGATTTTCATGGGTTCCTCCTTTGTTGTTCGTCATCGGTCGTCCACGGTCAGCTTCAGCACGTCCGGCCGGGAGTAGTGGCCGCAGCCGTCGAACTCCATCCGGCTCCGGGGCACCTGGGTCAGGTCCAGGTCCGCGCAGATGATGGCCTCCCGGTCCCATACCGGCTGAGTCACATAGTGGCCGTAAGGATCCACCACGCAGCTGCCGCCCCGGCAGACGATGTCCGGCAGGCGGCGGATCTCCTCCGGGCAGTGGAGCCCGGCGGGGTACATGGCCCGGGTGAACACCATGTCACAGTTGATGAAGAAGCAGTGCCCCTCAATGGCGATGTGGCGGATGGTGGACTGCCATTCCTCGTTGTCGTTGGTGTTGGGGGAGAGGTACAGGGTGATGCCCTTCTCGTACAGGGCCGCCCGGGCCAGGGGCATATAGCTCTCCCAGCAGATCAGGCTGGCCATGGGGCCCCAGGGGGTCTGGGCGACGGGGAAGTAGTGCCGGTCCGCGTCTCCCCACACCACCCGCTCCGCTCCGGTGGGCTTCAGCTTCCGGTGGACGGTGAGCAGGGCGCCGGTGGGGGAGAAGACCAGATTGGTATTGTACAGGGTGGCGCTGACGCTGTCCCGCTCAGACACGCCGATGCTGACGTAGGCCCGGGCCTCCCGGGCGGCCTGCCCCAGCAGCTCCGTCTCCGGCCCCGGCACCAGGATGGAGTTGTCGTAGTACAGCCCCCAGTCCTTCCGGCCAGCGGCGGTCCGGCTGCCCACGGTGAAGCCGAAGGTCATACCGTAGGGATAGCCGGGGATGAACAGCTCCGGAAAGACGATCAGCTCCGCCCCCTCCGCCGCTGCGGCCCGGATCAGCTCCACCGCCTTCACGGTGCAGGCGGACTTGTCGAACATCACAGGGGCGGCCTGGATGACGGCCACCCGGCAGGACTCCCGCAGATCTCGCATATGCACTCACCTCATTTGGATTCAGGATTGTGCTATGAGTATAGCATACCGCCGTCCCGGGGGCAAGGGGAGGGAACCGGACACAGCAGCGCCCCGCACCGGGGAGCGGCGCGCGGCGGTTTTGCAATCTGGAGACTTGCGGCGGCAGCCGATTCTCTCAGAGCCGCAGGATGGCCTTCACCGCTTCCGCGGTGGTGGTTTTGGGGATCAGCTCAAAGCCCACCAGACCGGTGTAGCCGATCTCCTCCAGGCAGGCCAGGACCCGGGGATAACAGATTTCACCGGTGCCGGGCTCGTGGCGGCCGGGGGCATCGGCAATGTGGATGTGGCCGAACTGGTTGCCGTAGGCCCGGATATTGTCGCAGAGACTGCCTTCGTTGAGCTGCATGTGGTAGACATCGTAGAGGACCTTCAGCATGGGGGAGCCGATCAGGCGGGTCAGCTCCGCCGCCATCCGGGCGGTGCGCAGGAAGTTGCCCGGGTGGTCCGTGGTGATGTTCAAAGGCTCCAGATTCAGCAGGATGCCGTTCTTCTCCGCCAGGGCGGCACACGCCTGGAGGGTGCCGTACATGGCACAGAGCTTCACCGTGTCGGAGAGGTCCTCATAGGCGTTAAGGACCCGGCCGCCCTCCCCCAGGCCGTTGGAGTGGATGGTCAGGCTCCGGGCCCCCACCTGCCTGGCCGCCGCGATGGACTGCTCCAGAAACGCCAGATAGTCCGCCCGCTGGGCAGGGTCGATGAGGGACAGCTCCGCGTCGCCGTTGAAGCCGGCAATGCCGATGCCGGCACGCTCCGCAGCGTCCCGCACGGCACCCAGGTCCTTGTCCGTCCAGCTCCAGAACTCCACGAAGTCAAAGCCGTCGTCCTTGGCCGCCTGGAAGCGGTCCAGAAAGGGGAGCTCGGCATACATGGGCTCAATACATGCGGATTTTTGAAATTTCATGGCAGACGCCATCCTCTCTGCTTCTGAAAGCACATTTGCGCCGCGGACCGCCGGGGGCAGGGAAAACCGTGCTGCCGGACCGGAACGGGCATCTCCGCTCCGGTCAGAGGTGCTGCGGCAGTTCGCCCTCCGGCGGGGACTGCTCCCGGAAGAGGTTCACCACCGCCTCCGCGCAGCGGCAGGCCTCTGCCGCGTCCCGTGCTACCACGGCCTGGAAGATGGCGTTATGGGTCTCAAAGATTCTGCGGTTCAGCTCCGCCCGCTGGGCCGGACTGTAGGAGGCGATGGACGCGTCTGTGATCTTGGAGGACATCTCCATCACCGCGTCATTGACCAGGATCATCAGCCGGTTGTGGCTGGCCTCTGCCAGCGCATGGTGAAAGGCCGCGTCATATGCCCGGAAGGCATCTTCCTTGTCAACACTGGCCTTGAGCTGCTCTAGGGCGTCCCGCATGGCCTGGATGTCCGTCTCTGTCCGATGGCGGGCGGCGAATCGGGCGCATCCAAAGTCGTTGAGATAGCGGTACTCCGTCAGCTCCAGCAGCGACAGGCCGCCGTCTGCCAGATAGTGCTTCAGCGGCGTGCCCAGCAGATCGGCGGAGACCTGCTGGACGATGGAGCCGCCGGCGCTGCCCACCTCCACGGTGATCAGACCGTCCTGCTGCAGCATCCGCAGCGCCTCCCGGATCACGTGGCGGCTGCGCTGGAACTGCTCCGCCAGGACCCGCTCAGAGGGGAGCCGGTCCCCGGGCTTCAACCGTCCGTTGGCGATCTGCTGATAAATCTGGTCGTAGATCACTTCGGGGGCTCTCTGGGTCTCAGCGGGGAAGAATGCCTGTTTCAGGTCCAATGCCGCCGCCTCCTTTGTCAATCTGCCAGTAATCTAGCATATTTTCCCAATACCGTCAAGGCGGAAAAGGAAAAGATGACGGGAAGATGCCGGTGAATCTTTGGAAGTTATGTACAGATTGCCTAAACAAAAAACGTGAATTTGGCGAATTGACAGAGGAAGGTTTATGAGCTAACATATTCGTGTCGAATGGTTCAACCATTAAAACGTTTTCTTGAAAGAGGGGGAATTGTGTGGAGCTAGGGAGCGTAAGCTTTGCCGGAAAAACCGGCATCATCACAGGAGCAGCCCAGGGCATCGGCAAGGCCATTGCCAAGGGATTTGTACAGATGGGCGGCAAGGCCGTGATCGTGGACATCAACCCGGAGACGGCGGCCAAGACCTGCGAGGAACTGGGCAACGCCGTGTACTACACGGTGGACCTGGGAAACCCGGACGAGGTGGTCCGGGTGTTTCAGCAGATCGTGGAGGAGCAGGGCCGCGTGGAGGTCCTGATCAACAACGCCGGAATCGTGAACACGTCGGACTTTGACAAGCTGACGCTGGCGGAGTGGAACCGGGTGATCGCGGTGGATCTGACGGCGGTGTTCCTGACCAGCCAGGTGCTGTTCCGGCACATGGAGCAGATCGGCGGGGGGCGGATCGTGAACGTGGCGTCCATCGCCGGCAAGGTGGGCGGCGGATACCTGGGCACGACGGCGTACGCGGCGGCTAAGGCCGGCGTGATCTCCCTGACGAAGAGCATCGCCAAGGCGGGCTCCTCCAAGAACATCTACTGCAACAGCCTGTGCCCCGCTTACACCAAGACGCCGCTGGTCTCGATCCTGACAGGGGAGAAGGAGCAGAAGGTGCTGGAGGCCATGTCCCTCCACCGCGCGGCGGCACCGGAAGAGGTGGCCAACGGCGTGCTGTTCCTGGCCTCTGACGCGGCCAGCTTCATTCAGGGCGAAAATCTGAACTGTGACGGCGGCATGCTGATGGACGGCTGACACCGGATTGCGGAATCCCCCCAGATTTTCCGGAATCCCGGACTGAGAATTGGTCTTTCCCCAAAATCTAAGGGCTTTTGCCTACAGGAGGTTATGTTACAATGGAACCTGAGAAAAAGGGACTCGTCCCAATGGTAAACTTCATGAACAAAATCCCCGGCGGCATCATGCTGATCCCGCTGCTGGTGGGTTGCGCGATCAACAGCTTCTTCCCGGGCTTCCTGCAGATCGGCGGCGCCACCACCGGCGTGTTCACCAGCACCAATGCCTTCCTGGGCGCGTTCTTCGTCTGCGTGGGCGCCAACCTGTCCATCAGCGGCGCCGGCAAGGCGCTGAAAGTGGGCGCGGTGGTCACCCTGACCAAGCTGCTGGCCAGTATCGCCGTCGGCCTGATCGCCAGCCACTTCTTCAATGACAACCTGCTGGGCCTGTCCGCCGTGGCCATCATCTCCGGTATGTCCAACTCCAACGGCGGCATGTTCACTGTGCTGACCAAGATGTACGGCGATGAGGCCGACCAGGGCGCCATCGCCGTGGTGTCCCTGAACGACGGTCCCTTCTTCACCCTGATCGCCCTGGGCGCCGCCGGCATGGCCGACATCCCCCTGATGTCCCTGGTGGCCGCGCTGGTTCCCCTGGTGCTGGGCATCATCCTGGGCAATATCGATCCCAAGATGAAGAAGCTGCTGAACGACGCGGAGCCCATGATCCTGATGTTCCTGGCTGTGGCCCTGGGTTCCACCATGAGCTTCTCCCAGATCATCGAGGGCGGTCTCGGCGGCATCGTCCTGGGCCTGATGACCCTGGTCATCGGCGGCATCGTCACCGTGTTCTTCGACCGGATCACCGGCGGTACCGGTATTGCCGGCGCGGCCATCTCCACGGTGGCCGGCAACGCAGTGGCCACGCCTCTGGCAGTCGCCGCGGCGGACCCCACCGTCTATGACGCGGCTGTAATCGCCACGCCCCAGGTGGCGGCGGCCATGATCGTCACCGCCATCCTCTGCCCCTTCTTCACGGCGTATGTCAACAAGCACTTCCGCCGGAAGGACCCCGTGCCGGCAGGCGCGGCGGGCAGCGCGGCTCCCAAGCTGGTTGAGGTGGAGGAGCTGGCCAACGAAGAGGGCGCGCACGAGCCGAAGGGATAAAGCACAGTCCATATCCATCCACACAAGCAGGAAAGAGGAGTCTCCGTCAGGAGGCTCCTCTTTTTGGCGCTTATCCGTTCTGGGCGTCGATCTGTTCTTTCAGTTCATTGAGATAGACCCACCGCTCCGTCTTTTCCTCCAGGGCGGCCTCCAGCTCCGCCTGCCGGGCCTGGAGCTCCTGGAGCTTCACATAGTCGCTGCCGCAGACCGCCTGTTCCGCCTGGCAGGCGGCGATGTCCGCCTCCAGCCGGGCCAGGTCGTCGTCGATGGTCTCAAACTCCCGCTGCTCCTTGAAGGAGAATTTCAGCTTCCGCTCCCGGGGCCGCTCCGCCGCGGCCTTGGGCTTTTCCGCCTTGGGGGCGGGAGCGTCCGCCTCCCGGCACTTGGCCTGCCAGTCGGTCCAGTTACCGGTGAACCGGTGGATCTCCCCATCTCCCCGGACCTCGAAGATGGACTCCGCCAGCTTGTCCAGGAAGAACCGGTCGTGGGACACCGCCAGGATGGGGCCGGGGAAGCCCTGCAAATAGTCCTCCAGAATGGAGAGGGTGGTGACGTCCAGGTCGTTGGTAGGCTCGTCCAGAAGCAGCACATTGGGGGCCTCCATCAGCACCGACAGCAGGTACAGCCGCCGCCGCTCCCCGCCGGAGAGCCGCCCGATGGGCACCGACTGGAGATCCCCGGGGAACAGGAACCGCTCCATCATCTGGTTGGCGGAAAACGTCCCCTCGTCGGTTTTCACTTCATCTGCGATGTCGTGGATGAAGTCGTAGACCCGCTGGTTCAGATCCAGCTCCCGCCCCTCCTGGGAGAAGTGGCCGATCTTCACCGTGGCGCCGATCTCCACCGTGCCGCTGTCCGGCGCCAGTTCACCTGCGATCAGGTGGAGCAGGGTGGACTTCCCGGCGCCGTTGCGGCCCACGATGCCGATGCGGTCATTCCGCAGCAGGTTGTAGGAGAAGTGGCTGACGATGGGCCGGCCGTCAAAGGACTTGGACACGTCCCGCAGCTCGATGATCTTCTTCCCCAGGCGGCTGGAGGCCGCCGCCATCTGGACGGCCTCGTCCGTCTCCGGGGCGTCCTGATTCAGCAGGGCCTCGTACCGCTGGATGCGCTCCTTGGACTTGGTGGTCCGGGCTTTGCAGCCCCGCATGATCCACTCCCGCTCCACCCGGAGGATGGACTGGCGCTTGCGCTCACTGGCCTCCGCCATCTCCGCCCGCTGCTCCCGCAGCTCCAGGTACTTGGAGTAGTTGGCCTCGTAGTGGTACAGCTTTCCCCGGGACAGCTCCGTGATGTGGTTCACCACCCGCTCCAGGAAGTAGCGGTCATGGGTCACCATGACGAGACCGCCCTTGAACCGGCGGAGCCAGTCCTCCAGCCAGGCCACCATCTCGCTGTCCAGGTGGTTGGTGGGCTCGTCCAGGATCAGCACGTCCGCCGGGTGGATGAGGGCCGCCGCCAGGGCCACCCGCTTCCGCTGGCCGCCGGAGAGGGTGCCCACCTTCTGGGTGAAGTCGGTGATGCCAAGCCGGTTCAGCATGGCCTTGGCCTCATACTCGTTCAGCGCCCGGAACTCGGCGGGGAAGTGGAGAAACACCTGCTCCAGGACCGTGGCATCCTCGTCCATCACCGGGTTCTGGGGCAGCAGGCTGATCTGGACGTTGGGGTTCCGGGAGATGGTGCCCCCGTCCGGCTCCGTGACGCCGGAGAGCACCTTCAAAAAGGTGGATTTGCCGGTGCCGTTGATGCCGATGACGCCCACCTTGTCCCCCTCGTTCAGGTAGAAGTTCACATCGTCCAGCAGCTGGCGGCTGCCGAAGTTGATGGAGAGATGTTCCGCGGATAAGAGCATGGGGATTTCCTCCTGACAAAAACTGTCCCCATTGTACCACGAAGAATGGTGTTTGACCAGAGCCAAAACCCTTGCAAAGAGGCCACCGGCAGGGTACAATATCTGCAAAGCGGGAAGGAGGCCATTATGCGAGAAGTCCGCCCCTTTGAACCCTGGTTCTTTATCCTGTTCGGCCTATTCCACCTGCACCGCGTCTGGGGATTACTGGACCGGGAGAGCTATGCCGCCTTCTGGCTGGGTGTTCTGACAGAGCGGGGCGTTTTTTACTGGACGCTGATGGCGGCGCTGGGTGGGATGTGCCTCTTGGCACTGGCACTGTTCTTCCGGTGCTTCCGGGAGCGGTGCTGGTGGCGTTGGGTCTATCTCTTCGGCGGCGGATATGTGCTGTTTGACCTGTTCGCCATCGCGGCGGATCTGCCTTTTTGGCATCGTCTGTTGACGGCCATGTTCGACACGGCCGCCTGGTACTGGAACTGGCTCTGGAGTGCCTTCGTGGTTTTAGGGGCCGCCTGCCTGCTGTTGGGGATCTGCCTGCTGCGCCAAAGGAGACGAGTCTGATGGAAACCATTTCATATACGCTGCCGCCGGAGCAGGACGGCGCCACCGTCCGCCACATCTTAAAAGCGGTCCTCCACGTCTCCTCCCACGCCATCTCCCGGCTGACCCGGACGGAGAACGGCATCCGGGTCAACGGAAAACACGCCCGGACGGTGGACATCCTTCACAGCGGCGACATCTTGGAGGTGGAGACCGGCGACCACCGGCCGCCCCGGGTGCGGCCCACGCCGGGGCCCTGGTCTCTGCCCATCGTCTGGGAGGACGGCCACCTGCTGGTGGTGAACAAGCCCGCCGGCATGACGGCCCACGCCTCCAATTTCCTGCCGGACACCCCCACGGTGGCGGGGGCCCTGGCCTGGCAGCGGGGCACGGACTTCGTGTTCCATCCGGTGAACCGGCTGGACAAGGGCACCACCGGCCTGATGGTGATCGCCAAGAGCGGCTACATCCACGACCGGCTCCGGTACGCCCTCCACACGGAGAAGTTTTACCGGGAGTACCGGGCGGTGTGCGTAGGCTGCCCGGAACCAAAGCAGGGCACCATCGACGCCCCTATCGGCCGGGACCCCGATTCCGTGGTGGGCCGGTGCATCCGGCCCGACGGCGCACGGGCCGTCACCCACTATGAGGTGCTGGGGACCGAGGGCGGGCTGTCCCTCCTGCGGCTGCGGCCGGAGACGGGGCGGACCCACCAGCTGCGCCTCCACATGGCGTCCGTCGGCTGCCCCCTGGCGGGGGACTGGCTGTACGGGAGGGAGGACCCGGATCTGATCCCCCGGCCGGCCCTCCACGCCTACGCCCTGGAGCTGGACCACCCGGTGACGGGGGAGCACCTGTCCCTGACGGCGCCCATCCCGGCAGACATGGCCCGGCTGGTGCCGGGACTTTTGCCGGAAGCGGCGGATACCAGAGAAAAACATTGACCGCAAAATAGAAGGAGGATTTTTATGTTGACTTGGAATGTCACCTATCACTGCAAGCCCGGCCAGCGGGAGGCCTTTTATCAGGCCCTCTGTGACCTGGGCGTCCGGGCCAGCTCCCTGAAAGAGGAGGGCAATCTGAAGTATGACTACTTCCGGGCGGCGGAGGCCCCGGACGACCTGCTGCTGGTGGAGAGCTGGACCACCCCTGCCCTTCAGCAGGCCCACTGCCAGACGGAGATCTTCGGAAAGCTCCAGGCGCTGAAGGCGGAGTTCTGCGACAGCGTCCACATCGACAAGTTCGAGAGCTGAAAGGAAAGGCAAAACATCTCCGCTTTTGTTGGCAGAACAACAGACAATCTGCCCAGCCTGTGGGATGATGGAAAAAATCCCACGAAAAAGGAGACTTTGTATGGAAGGACCCATGAAGAACATCCCCAAGGGGGAGATGGTGGACCTGCGGGATCTGGTGCCCTATCAGGAGGGGCAGGTAGTCAGCCGGACGCTGGCCCAGAACCCCCATGTCAGCCTGACCCTGTTTGCCTTTGAGAAGGGGGAGGAGATCAGCACCCACGCCTCCGGCGGGGACGCCCTGGTGACGGTGCTGGAGGGCACCGGCCGCTTCACCGTGGATGGGAAGGTCCACCTCCTGACCCAGGGGCAGAGTTTGGTGATGCCGGCCCGGGTCCCCCATGCGGTCTGCGGCGAAGAGCGGTTCAAGATGCTGCTGACGGTGGTGTTCTGAATCAAAGGCGGCCCGGAAACGGGCCGCCTTGTGATTTCTTCAGGTTGCTTCGGTTGTATCCGGCAGGGCATCCAGCAGTTCCTGGAGCTCCAGGAAGAACCGGGACAGGTGGAACCCGTCTGCCACGGCGTGGTGGATGTTCAGGGAGACGGGCAGGACCGTCCGCTCCCCCTCCCGCGCGTATTTGCCCCAGGTGACCACCGGGGCCAGGTAGGTGCCGCTGTCAAAGATGTGCATATCAAAGCTGCGGTACCGGACCCAGGGCAGGCAGGACACATCGAAGGTGTTGGGCGGCACGTCGGTCAGGTCGAAGTGGTCCAGGGCGGCGTACCGCTGCCGGTCCGCCAGAAAGCGGCGGTGGAACGTCTCCAGGTCCGGCTCAAAGGGCGTCACCAGCTTCACGAAGGCCTCCCGCTCCGGGTGGAAGTGGGCGTAGTAGGGCTCGATCCGGTCCCAGAGGACCAGCTGCCCCTGACGGTCCCAGCCGTACCGGAACTCTGCGTGGGCGTTGAGCACCTTGGACACCGCCCAGATCATGGCGGGATAAAAGGAAAAGCCGCCGGCCCGGAGCCGGTCCAGGAACCGGGACACCTCCACATCCACAGTCAGACTCATGACGCAGCGCAGGTCATCGATAAAATGCCGGAACACGGGACTCCGGTCCCAGGCGTCCAGGTCCACCACCGTGTGGGACGGGTTGAAATGATGGTTCATAAAAGCCTCCTAAAATCAATTTATTATTTTAGGAGGCGCTATCAAGTCCGCGCTTCACAGGGCACCCTCCTCTCGGCGGTCTTGGCTCCATTCTATCCGCCCCGGGAAGAGAAGTCAACCGCTGCCGGATCTTGACAATTCCGGGGCACCGTTTTATTCTGGACGGGACGGAATTCGACAGGAGGCGCCGCTATGGAGACAGAGCTCTGGACGCAGTTTGACCGGATCGTGGTGTTTGACACGGAGACCACCGGCATCGACTTTGGACGGGACGAGATCATCGAGTTGGGGGCCGCGGCCTACACCGCCGCCGGAGAGGCGGAGCATATGGACCTGCTGATCCAGCTCACCCCGGGGCGGACGCTGCCGCCCTTCATCACCCGGCTCACCGGCATCACGCCGGAGCAGCTGGAGCGGGAGGGCGTGGAGAAGGTTGCCGCCTGCGAAGATTTCTGTGCCCTGCTGGGGACGGGGGAGCGGACGCTGCTGGCGGCCTACAACGCCCAGTTCGACCTGAACTTCCTCTATCACTTCCTGCGGCCCTTCGGCCGGGTGGCCGCCCTGCGGGCGCCCCGGTTCCTGGATGTCCTCACGGTCTACCGGGACCGGCGGGACTACCCCCACAAGCTCTGCGACGCCATCGCCGCTTACGGCCTGGAGGACCAGGCGGTGAACAGCCACCGGGCGGTGGATGACGCCCGGGCCGCCGCGGTGCTGCTGGGGGCCATGGCGGCGGAGCGGGACGATCTGGCCCAGTACGTCGACCTGTTCGGCTACTCGCCCAAGTACGGCGTCTCCGGCCGGCGGATCGGCTCCGTGACTTACCGCCCCCAGTCCTATCAGCGGATCCGGCCCTTGTATGAAGCGCTTGATACACTGTGAAATATTTGTGAACTTTTACGGGCACCCCTTGCAATATGACAACTTGTCAGCTATGATAGGCGACAGGTTGTCATATTTCTTTTGCCGCTCGCCCAAAATCTCTTGACCTTCCATCTGGAGAAAGGTGTAAGATGCGGAGGCAGTGAAGAAAACGGACCTTCTATTTCGTTTAAGAGAGGATGAGGCGGCGTGCCGAGCAGCACATTTTTGAATCTGCCGGCGGAAAAGCAGGAAAAACTGTTGGAGGCGGCGACCCGGGAGTTCTCCCACAAGCCCTTCAACGAGGCGTCCATCAACCAGATCATCAAGGAGGCGGGGATCCCCAGGGGCAGCTTCTACATGTACTTCCAGGACAAGGAGGACCTGTTCCGCTATCTGCTGAAGGGCTATGTGGACCAGCTGTTCATGCTGCTGGAGGAGTTCCTGCTCCGGGTCCGGGGCGACATCTTCCAGGCGCTGCTGGATCTGTACGACTTTGTCCAGACCAAGGCGGACCAGATGGACCTGGGGGAGATCGGCGCCATGACCGGCATCATCCGCTGCAACAGCGGGATGCAGAAGAACAGCCTCCTGGAGATGCTGGATCCCGAGGTGATCCTGCAGCGGCTGGGGGATGCGGTGAATCCAGATCTGCTGGACCTGAGGCAGGACCGGGACCTGGGCGACATCCTGGGGGCGCTGCTGGTGGTGGCGGCTCCCATGATTTACACCGGCCTGCAGGCCGGCGGCGATCCCGCTACGCGGGACCGCCTGGAAAATATCCTGCAGATCTTCAAGCGCGGCATGGGAAAGGACCCAGACGCGAAAAACGAGAATAAGGAGACTACATACCATGGAAACTGAGTGGATGAACGAGACCTCCGCCGAGACGCCCAGCGCGCCCGGGACGGAAAAGCCGGAGAAAAAGAAATTCTCCCTGAAGGGCTTCGGCGGGAAGAAAAAGAAACGCTGGCTGAAGATTCTGATCGCCCTGGTGGTGGTAGCTGCCATCGTGGTGGGCTGCGTGTCCAGTTTGACGAAGAATGTGAACAATCAGCTCAGCAGCAGCTATCTGGTGGCCACCGCCACCCGGCAGGACCTGACGGTCAGCGTCTCCGGCACGGCCACGCTGCAGCCGGCGGACTCCTACAACGTCACCACGCTGCTGTCCGGCGACATCGTCAGCGCCCCCTTTGAGGAGGGAGACCTGGTGACCAAGGACACCCTGCTCTACACCATGGACAGCAGCGACGCCCAGGACTCCGTGGACCGGGCCCAGATCTCCGTGGAGCAGGCGCAGATGACCTATCAGCAGGCCCAGGAGGCCCTGCATCCCACCGCCCCCATCTCCGGCACGGTGAGTGAGGTCTATGTCCACAATGGCGAGAGCGTCAACGCCGGCAGCCAGCTGGCCCGGATCGTGGCCAGCACGGAGCTGTCCATCGACTTCCTGTTCCCCTACGCCTCCCCCAGCGACTTTTACGTGGGCCAGACGGCCACCGTGTTTATCGACGGCTACGCCGGCACCCAGACCGGCACGGTCACCAACGTCTCCAACTCCACCACCATCACCAGCAACGGAATGCAGGCCATCTCCGTCCGGGTGCGGCTGAACAACCCCGGCGCGGTGTCTGACGCGGGGACCGCCTCCGCCGTCATCGGCAGCTATTCCAGCTACGGCCAGTCCCCGGTGTCCATGCCCGCCTCCTCCATCGTCTACGCCACTGGCTCCGGCACGGTGAATGACTTCACCAAGCTGGTGGGCAGTACGGTAACCAAGGGCGAGACGCTGTGCACCGTGGAGTCCGAGACCATCCGGGACCAGATCGAGAGCGCCCGGCTGAACCTCCAGTCCGCCAAGCTCACCGCCAGCACGGCGGCGGACGCGGTGGATGACTACAACATCAAGTCCCCTATCTCCGGCACGGTGATCGAGAAGAACTTCAAGGCCGGCGACAAGGTGGACGGCGCCTCCTCCGGCACCCTGGCGGTCATCTATGACCTGAGCTATCTGGAGCTGGAGATGGCCGTGGATGAGCTGGACATCGGCAAGGTGGAGGTGGGCCAGGAGGTGCGGATCACCGCCGACGCCCTGGAGGGCCAGACCTTCTCCGGCGTGGTGGATAAGGTCAGCATCAACGGCACCACCGCCAACGGCGCCACCAGCTACCCTGTCACCATCGTCATCCAGGACTACGGCGATCTGCGGCCGGGCATGAACGTCTCCGCCCAGATCATCGGCGAGGAGATCCCCAACGCCCTGTGCATTCCCGTGGACGCGGTGGAGCGTGGAAACACCGTGACGGTCCCCGGTCCCGGCGCCCTGAACGAGGACGGCACCGCCGTGGTGGACGTCACCAAGCTGGAGACCAAGGAGGTCACCCTGGGCCGCAATGACGACGAGTACATCGAGGTCACCAGCGGCCTGGAGGAGGGGGACGTGGTCCTCATCTACAACCAGGCGTCCTCGCTGATGGATATGATGGTGGGAGGCTGATCCCATGGGGCATCTCATCGAGCTGAAAGACGTCTATAAGATCTACCACATGGGCGACGAGACCGTCCACGCCCTGGACGGCATCAACCTGACCGTGGACCAGGGGGAGTTCGTGGCCATCGTGGGCTCCTCAGGCTCCGGCAAGTCCACGGCCATGAACATCATCGGCTGCCTGGATGTGCCCACCTCCGGCAGCTATCACCTGGGGGGCATCGACGTGTCCACCATGGAGGATGACCAGCAGGCGGAGATCCGCAACAAGATGCTGGGCTTCATCTTCCAGCAGTACAACCTGATCCCCAAGCTGACGGTCCAGGAGAATGTGGAGCTGCCGCTGCTGTACGCCGGCGTCTCATCGGAGGAGCGCCATGAGCGGGCCATCCAGTCCCTGGAGCGGGTGGGTCTGGCCGACAAGCGGAAGAACCTGCCCAGCCAGCTCTCCGGCGGCCAGCAGCAGCGGGTGTCCATCGCCCGGGCCCTGGCGGGCAAACCCTCGGTGATCCTGGCCGACGAGCCCACCGGCGCACTGGACTCCCGCACGGGCCGGGAGGTGCTGCGGTTCCTCCAGAAGCTGAACCAGGAGGGGGACACCGTGGTCCTCATCACCCACGACAACTCCATCGCCGTCAAGGCCAAGCGCATCGTGCGCCTTCAGGACGGCCGGATCATCTATGACGGGGACGCCAGCGATCCGCAGGCGGTGGTCCAGCCCCAGGAGGATGAGGCGGGAGAGGAGGTCCTGGCATGAATTTCACCCAGTCCTTCAAGCTGGCTATCAAATCCCTGATGCTCAGCAAGATGCGGGCGCTGCTGACCATGCTGGGCATCATCATCGGCGTGGCCGCCGTCATCATCATCACCAGTCTCGGCAACGGGATGCAGAACTACATGAACGCCCAGTTCGAGCAGCTGGGCTCCAATCTGATCCAGGTCATGGTCTATGGCCGCGGAGAGGGCGGCACCCGGGACGTGGATACGGACGATATGTATGCCCTCGTAGAAAAATATCCCCAGTACCTCTCGGGCGTCACCCCCTATGTGAGTGCGACGGCCAATATCCGCAAGGGAACGGAGGATTTTGAGCGCACCAGCGTCTATGGCGTCAGCGAGGCATTCTACCGGAACGACACCCAGAAGACCATGCAGGGCTCCAGTCTGGAAGAGGGGCGCTTCCTCCAGTACATCGATGTGGAGCGCCACCAGGACGTATGCGTCATCGGCTCTTATCTGGCTCAGACCGCTTTCCAGACGGATCCGCTGGGACAGACGATCTCTGTCAGCGGCGTGCCCTACACTGTGGTGGGCGTGCTGGCGGAGAGCGGTGACAGCAGCGAGGGCAGCAGTGACGACGTGATCTACATCCCCTATGCCAATGCCCAGCAGTTGGGCGGCGGTTACGGCGATATGTACCTGATGACCAGCACCGACCGGGACACAGCGGCCACGGCCAAGGGGATCATTGAGAATCGGCTGTTCAAGACCTACCAGTCCTCAGACTACTACATGGTCATGACTTCCGCGGAGATGATGGACGCCATGGATTCCATGCTGAACACCCTGATGATGATCCTGATCCTCATCGCGGCCATCAGCCTGCTGGTGGGCGGCATCGGCATCATGAACATCATGCTGGTGTCCGTCACCGAACGGACGCGGGAGATCGGCATCCGAAAATCCCTGGGCGCCAAAGGACGGGACATCCGCAGCCAGTTCATCATCGAGGCGGGAACCACCTCCGCCATCGGCGGCGGCATCGGCATCGTGCTGGGCATCATCATGGCCAATGTGCTGACCAACATCATCGCTCTGGTACTGGGCACCGGGAACGACGGCTTCGTGGCCGTCCCCACGGCGGCGGGCATCGGCGTGGCCTTCGGTGTATCTGTGGCGGTGGGCATTCTGTTTGGCTATCTACCCGCGAACAAGGCAGCCAAGCTGAATCCCATTGACGCTCTGCGCTATGATTGATCCCCTGTAAAAAAGAGACCGGGCCGCCGGTCTCTTTTTTTCTGGAAAATTTTTTTTAAAAGGGACCTTCCATCCAAACTTTTCCCCGCCCCGGCGCGTCTATAGAATAGAATCAACAGAAAGGACCCTGAAAGCGTGTCACAGAACTTGGAACAACAATTGACCGATTATCTGGTAAAGGATCAGGCGCGGTTTTACCGGCTGGCGTACAGCTACCTGAAAAGCAGGGAAGAGGCCCTGGACGCGGTGCAGACCGCTGTCTGCAGGGCACTGGAAAAACAGAGGGAGCTGAAAGACCCGGAGGCCCTCCGCGCATGGTTCTATCACATCCTGGTCCACGTGTGCATGGACGCGCTGCGCAAGCGCAAGCGGGTGACGCTGATCCCGCCGGAGGCCCTGGACGCAGGCAGCTATGAAGATCCGCTGCCGTCGGACGGGACCCTGGCCCAGCGGGTGGACGCCCTGCCTCCCGAGGTGGGGACCATCATCAAGCTGCGGTTCTACGAGGACATGACCCTCAAGGAGATCAGCCAGGTCACCAACTGCAACCTGAGCACGGTAAAGACCAGACTCTACGCGGGATTGAAAAAACTGCGGGTATCTTTGGAAAGTGAGGTATGAACATGAACGAGTTCAAGCAGGCAAGAGAAGAGTATGAGTCCACCCCCATTCCGGAGGAGCTGGACCAGCGGGTCCGGGAGGGCATCCGGCAGGGCCGCTCGGCCGGCCGCGCCAAGCGGCACAGCTTCCGCTGGGGCATCGGCGTGGCGGCCGCCTGTCTGGTGATGGTCGGCGGGCTGAACGTGTCCCCCACCTTCGCGGCGGCAGCGGCGGACGTGCCGGTGCTGGGCGGACTGTTTCAGGTGCTGACGGTCCGGAACTATGAGACCGTGAAGGACGGCATCGACTACGACGTGTCCGTTCCCGAGGTGGAGGCCGACGGCGCGGTGACCGAGGCGGTCAACGCCGAGATCCAGGAGCGGGTGGATGCCCACCTGGCCCAGGCCAAGGCGGACTGGGACGCCTACAAGGAGGCGTTCTTTGCCACCGGCGGCACTGAGGAGCAGTGGGGCGACCGGGAGATGAACGTGATCATCGACTATGACATCAAGTCCCAGACCGACACCACCGTGTCCTTTGTGGTGGACTTCGCCGGGGGCTGGGTGGCCGCCCAGCAGCAGCGCTACTGCTACAATCTGGACATCGCGAACGACAAGGACATCACCCTGGCAGACGTGCTGGGCGAGGACTGGGTGAACATCTGCAACACCGCTGTCCAGGCCTATATCGACCAGGACACCTCCGGGCTGTTCTTCACCCCGGACCAGGGCGGCTTCACCACGGTGGATGACACCACCTCCTTCTATATGAACCAGGACGGCTCTGTGACGCTGGTGTTCCCCGAGTACGCCATCGCCGCCGGCGCCGCCGGAATCGTGGAGATCCCGGTGGAGGGCTGAGCCGGACGACCGCGCAGACTCCAAAACGCGGACCGCG
>DWYU01000028.1 GCA_019118505.1 Candidatus Oscillibacter excrementavium | reverse complement strand
GGAGGGGTGCACCGGTCCGGCGGCTTTCTGTTTGGCTTGTCACGACTCCTTGGGCAGGATCAGGTTCAGCAGCACCGCCAGGATGGTGGCGATCACCACCGGAGACTGGCCGAACACCATGGTGAAGGCCTCCGGAAACTGGCTGAGGGCCTCGGACGCCTGGGAGATGCCCACGCCCAGGGCGGCGGACAGGCCCACGATGGTGGTGTTCCGGGCCGTCAGGTCCTGGGAGGCGATGAGCTTCATGCCGGTCATGGCGATGGTGGAGAACACCGTCACCGTGGCGCCCCCCAGCACGCACTGGGGGATGGTGGTCAGCAGGGCCGCGAACTTGGGGGAGATGCCCGCCAGCAGCAGGAAGCCGCCGGTGAGGGCGAACACCGTCCGGTTCACCACCTTGTTGGTGGTGACGATGCCCACGTTCTGGGAGTAGGTGGCCGTGGGCAGGCCGCCCATCAGGGCCGTCAGGATGTTGCTGGCGCCGTAGGCGATGATGCCCCCCTGGAGCTCCTGGTCCGTGGGGTCCCGGTCCAGGCCGCCCACGGTGGTGGCGGTGAAGTCGCCGATGGCCTGGATGGAGTTGATGGCAAACAGCAGGCCGATGGCCACGCAGGAGGCAAAATCGAACTTGATGCCGAAGTGCAGGGGCTCCGGCAGGGCAAACCAGGCGGCAGATCCCAGATCGGAGAAATCCACCATGCCGAAGCAGAAGGCCACGGCATAGCCGAACAGCATCCCGATGAGGATGGAGGCCAGCTTGCAGATGCCCCTGGCCTTGTGGTTCAGCACCAGTACGGCGGCCAGGGTCAGGGCGGCGATCAGCCAGTTCTGCCAGGAGCCGTACACCAGCGCCTCCGTCAGGCCCTGCTGCTCCACCACCGCCTCATAGGTGTTGCCGGTGCCGCCGGCCATGTAGTTGATGGCGGTGGGGTAGAGGGAGAGGCCGATGGTGAACACCACCGTGCCGGTGATCACCGGCGGGAACAGCCGGCGGATCTTCTTGACGAACACCCCCACCAGTACCGCCACGATGCCGCCCACGATCATGGCGCCGGCAATGGCCGCCACCCCGCCGCCGGAGGCTGCGATGGCCTGCATACTGGGGACGTAAGCAAAGCTGACGCCCAGGATCACCGGCAGGCCGGAGCCGAACCGCTTCCCGATGGGGAAGAGCTGGAGGAAAGTGCACACGGCGGACATCACCAGGGAGGCCTGGATCAGCAGCACCTGCTCGGCCTGGCTGAGGCCGATGGCCCCGGCGATGATGATGGGCGGGGTGACGCACCCCACGATCATGGCCACCAGATGCTGCAGGGCCAGAGAGGTGGCAGTGCCCAGGGGCGGGATTCCCCGGGGCTGGAACAGCAGCTCCCGGCGGTTGGGGCGAGACTCCATGGGTCAGGACTCCTTTCAGGCGGTACATCCGCGCAATCCCTGTTCAAAGACAGGATCTCGGGGGTTCTGCCTCTATCATACCATGGATTTTCGCAAAAGCAAACAAAAATTTTGGGGTCCTAAAAAAATAATTGGTCGTTCTGTGAAAAAGCGCCCCGGCTTTTGCCGGGGCGCTGTGGGATTCAGTCCGCGATGGTGGGCACCGCGTCCGCGGGAATGGGGCAGGTGTAGCCCGCCGCCGTCCGCCGCTGGAACTCGGCCTTGGCCTCCTCCAGCAGGGAGGGGTCCGTCAGCAGGTCGATGGCGGCGGCCGCCAGCACCTTGCCGGCGTGGAGAGCCGCCTTGTGGCCGATGTCCGTCCGGCCGCAGGACACGTTCTGCCAGCTGTGGCCGGGGCAGCCGTTGGGCCAGGTGGCCACGTGGATCTGGGCGGTGGGGCACTGCCAGCTGACGTCGCCCACGTCGGTGGAGCCGGGCTGGAAGGCGTCACCCTGGTACAGGGGCAGCAGGAAGCTGTTCATGGCGTGTCCCGCCTCCGCCCGCCGGGCCTGGACGTCCGCCGCATAGTCCGGGTCATACTGACTGCCCACGCCGGGGGCCCGGTCGCTGCCGGGGTAGGTCTTGGCCAGGCCGTCGGCAAAGGCCAGCTCCTCCGCCGTGTAGCTTGGGACTCCCAGAGCCTCGAAGTTCCGGTAGAGGACCCGCTCCAGGGCGTGGTTGGTGACAGTGTCCGCCAAGCCGTCGATGAATTTCTTCTCCACCGTGGTCTCGGTCATCAGGGCCGCGCCCTGGGCGATCTTGTCCACACGCTGCTGGAGCTCCACGGCCTCCGCTACGTGGTTGGACCGGACCATATACAGTACACTGGCCTTGGGCTGGACCACATTGGGGCTCCGGCCGCCGGCGTCGGTGATGGCGTAGTGGACCCGGGCCTTGTCACTCATGTGCTCCCGCAGGAACTGGACGCCCACGTTCATCAGCTCCACCGCGTCCAGGGCGCTGCGGCCCCGGTCCGGGTCTCCGGCAGCATGGGCCGCCACGCCGGTGAAGTGGTACTGGGTCTGGATGCAGGAGTTGGAGGACCCGGTGAGGACCTCGTTGGCGTCGTCCGGGTGCCAGGTGAGGGCCGCGTCCAAACCGTACCACAGGCCGTCCCGGGCCATGAAGGCCTTGGCGGCGCCGCCCTCCTCGCCGGGGCAGCCATAGAGCACTACGGTGCCGGGGGTCTTGGTGGCCTCCAGATACGCCTTCACCCCCAGGGCTGCGGCCATGGCGCCGGCGCCCAGCAGGTTGTGTCCGCAGCCGTGTCCGCAGCCGCCGGGCGTGACCTCCTCCCGGGTCAGGCTGCCGCCCTTCTGGGACAGGCCAGACAGGGCGTCATACTCCGCCAGGAAGCCGATGATGGGCCGCCCGCTGCCGTAGGAGGCGAAGAAGGCGGTGGGGATATTGCAGATGCCCCGCTCCACCTGGAATCCCGCCTGTTCCAGCACCTGGCAGTACAGGTCGGCGGACTTCTCCTCCTGGAGGGACAGCTCCGCAAAGGACCAGATGGAGTCCGCCACCTGGGAAACCGTGGCCGCCTGGGCGTCAATGGCGGCCATCGCCGCCTGCTTTTCCGTTGTCATGGGAATCTCTCCTTTCCTGACCGGCGGATTCCGCCGGTAAAAAGGGCGCGCACCACCGTGCGCGCCCCGTATTTTCCGATCTGCCGCCTGAAGGGGCGGCGCTGGGACCGGTGCCTTACAGCACCTTGCTGAGGAAATCCTGCAGCCGGGGATGCTTGGGATGTTCAAAGATGTCGGCGGGGGTACCCTCCTCCAGCAGCTTGCCGTCTGCCATGAAGAGGACCCGGCTGCCCACTTCCCGGGCAAAGCCCATCTCGTGGGTGACCACCACCATGGTCATGCCCTCCTGGGCCAGCTCCTTCATGACCTCCAGCACCTCGCCCACCATCTCCGGGTCCAGAGCGGAGGTGGGCTCGTCGAAGAGCATGACCTCCGGCTTCATGGCCAGGGCCCGGGCGA
>DWYU01000027.1 GCA_019118505.1 Candidatus Oscillibacter excrementavium | reverse complement strand
CTTCGGCCCTCTGCCGGTTAGGTTTTGGTACAACGGGGGAGCGTCTCACTCCGCATCCTGAAGGGCGTCGTAGCCCTCCTCGCCGGTGCGGACCTTGATGACGTTCTCCACGTCGTAAACGAAGATTTTGCCGTCGCCGATGTGGCCGGTGTACAGGACCTTCTTGGCGGTCTCCACCACCAGGCGCACCGGCACCTTGCACACCACGATGGACACCTGGATGCTGGGCAGCATGGTGGCCTCCACCTTGGCGCCCCGGAAGTAGCCCTCGGTCTTGCCCCGCTGTTCACCGCAGCCCATGACATTGACGGCGGTCATGCCGGTGATGCCGATGTCGAACATGGCCCGCTTCAGGGCGTCGAACCGCTCCATCTTGCAGAGGATGTCCACCTTGGTCATCTTGAGGCCGCCGGAAGCGGCCTCCTCCGGCGCCGGGGCGGAGACCACCTCCACCGGAACGGCCTCCTGCACGGGGACCGGCGCGGCGGCCGGGGCGGCGGGATTCAGGACAGCGGCGCCGTCGGGGGTGTCGTCATAGGCAAAGGCGAAGCCGCCGTAAGCGGTGGGCAGGCCGTGCTCCGTGATGTCCAGGCCCTTGACCTCCTCCTCGGGAGAGACCCGCAGGCCCACGGTGTGCTTGAGCACCTGGAACACGATGGTGATGGTGACGATGGTCCATACCGCCGTGGCCGCCACGCCCAGGCACTGGATGCCGAAGAAGCGGAAGCCGCCGCCGTAGAACACGCCGCCGTCCACCGCCAGCAATCCCGTGAGCAGGGTGCCGGCGCAGCCGCAGACGCCGTGGACGGAGATGGCGCCCACCGGGTCATCGATCTTCAGCACGGAGTCGAAGAAGTTTACGGAGATGGGCAGCAGGAGCCCGGCCACAATGCCGATGATGGCGGCACCGCCGACGGACACCGCGTCACACCCGGCGGTAACGGCTACCAGGCCCGCCAGGGCGGCGTTCATGGTCATGCCCACATCCGGCTTCTTGTACCGGATCCAGGTATACAGCATGGTGACGCAGCAGGCTACTGCCGCGGACATGTTGGTGTTGACGAAGATCAGTCCGGCGGAGACCAGGGTGTCGTCCCCGGTCATGGAGACGGTGGAGGCGCCGTTGAACCCGAACCAGCAGAACCACAGGATGAACACGCCCAGGGCACCCAGAGACAGGTTGTGGCCCAGGATGGCCCGGGGCTTACCATCCTTATCGTACTTACCCAGCCGGGGACCCAGGGTGGCGGCACCGATGCAGGCACAGATGCCGCCCACCATATGGACCGCCGTGGAGCCGGCGAAGTCGTGGAAGCCCAAATCACTGAGCCAGCCGCCGCCCCAGATCCAGTGGCCGGAGACAGGGTAGATAAAGGCGGAGATGCAGAAGGAGTAAATGCAGTAGGAGACGAATTTCGTCCGCTCCGCCATGGAGCCGGAGACGATGGTGGCGGACGTGGCGCAGAAGACGGTCTGGAAGATCAGATAGGCGTACAGGGGCACCCCCTCCGGCAGGATGGCGGCGTAGTCCCCCTGGACCATGGGATCCAGGCCGCCGATCAGGGCCCCGCCGCCGGCGAACATCAGCCCGAAGCCCAGCAGCCAGTAGACCGGCGTGCCGATACAGAAGTCCATCAGGTTCTTCATGAGGATATTGCCCGTGTTCTTGGCCCGGGTGAAGCCGGCCTCGCACATGGCGAAGCCCGCCTGCATCAAAAAGACCAGCGCCGCGCCCACCAGGACCCAGATGGTGTTGACAGATGAATACATATGTGTTCCCTCCTAAATCACCACGGGCGGCGGTCGCGCGTCACGCCGCGCCTTGGAACAAATACAGGCAAGGGCATCTGTGAGATGATCCCACAGGCGCCCTTGCCTTTGATGGAGAACACTTTACCACGGAGGAAGAACAGCGTCAAGGCAATTTCTTCACAAGAAATTTGCTGGATTTGTCAAAAATTTATCCGAAATTTATATAGGTTGACCAATTATTCCCGGACCGCGCACAGCCGGACCGCGTGGCAGATGGAGGGGATAGACTCCCCCTGGCCGGAGGAGGTGGGGGATAGCAGGGCCCCCGTGGGGGCGAAGAGGACGGTCTTCCAGGTGCCCTCCCGCATTTTCCGCAGGAGGTAGCCGTTGAGGACGGAGGCGGAGCAGCCGCAGCCGGATGCCCCGGCGTGCATATCCTGGTGCTTCCGGTCATAGAGCAGCAGGCCGCAGTCCTGGAACTGGGGGCCCAGGTCCACGCCGTCCCGCTGGAAGAAGTCCCGGACGATGGCGTGGCCCAGTTCCCCCAGGTCCCCGGTGATGATGAGGTCGAAGTCCGCGGGCCTGTACCCGGTGTCCCGGAAGAAGGCGGAGAGGGTGTCATAGGCCGCCGGGGCCATGGCGGCGCCCATGTTGTTGGCGTCGGCGATGCCCTTGTCCACGATCCGGCCGCAGGTGACGTGGGTGACATAGGGCCCGGGGCCGTCGCTGCCCAGGATGGTGCAGCCGGCGGCGGTGGCGGTCCACTGGGCGGTGGGGGTCCGCTGGCTGCCGTAGGGCACCGGCATCCGGTACTGCCGCTCGGCGGTGCAGAAGTGGGAGGAGGTCAGGGCGGCGGCCCGGTCGGCGTAGCCGCCGTCGATCAGCAGGGACGCCAGGCTCAAGCTCTCCCCCATGGTGGAGCAGGCGCCGTACAGCCCGTAGAAGGGCACGTGGAAGTCCCGCAGGCCGAAGGAGGTGCCGATGCACTGGTTCAGCAGATCCCCCGCCAGGATATAGTCCAGGTCCTCCGGCGTCAGCTCCGCCTTGTCAAGGGCCCGCTGGAGGACGGATTTCTGCATGGCGGACTCCGCCTTCTCCCAGGTTTTCTCCCCGAAGAAGGAGTCGGGATTGATCTCGTCAAAGTAGTCCGCCAGAGGGCCCTGGCCCTCGAACTTCCCGCCGATATTGGCAAAGGAGAGAACGGAGGGGGGATGGGACAGGACCACGGTCTGGCGGCCCAGACGCTTGTCGTTCATCGGTACGCCACCTCGCATTTGTTGTCGTTCTGTCCGGCAGTTTGCCCCAAATGGAGAAAAATATGAGGCCCGGCACAAGCCGGACCTCTGGTTATTCGGTTTCATACTGGAAAGACAGGCCGCAGGCGTAGCAGGAATCCCGGTTGCCCTTCTGCCGCCGGCCGCAGCGGGGACAGGCGATCATGTCCTCCGTCCGGGCGGGAAATATGGCGAGAGCGTCCGACTGAGCGGCAGGACCCGAAGCGGCGGGAGGACTTTTCGTTGGAGCGCCGGCGGGCGCACTCTTCTCCAAAGCGGCCAGCCGCGCCTTCAATGCGGCGATCTCCTGGTCCTGGGCACGGTCCCGCCCGGCGGCATCCGCCCGGATGCGGGCGATGTCCGGCAGCAGGAGCACGGCCAGCAGGCCAATCAGCTGCCCCAGCAAGCACAGCAGAAAGCAGAGCCAGAAAGAGTAGCCCTTCTCCTTGCCATACCGGCCGCAGAAGAAGCTGATGACTGCCCAGGTGATAACAATCAGAGTGGAGAGAATCATAGAATCACCAGGGTCAAGATCCAGCGTGGCAAACATGACGAGGCATCCTTTCATTCATTTTCATACTGGAAAGACAGGCCGCAGGCGTAGCAGGAATCCCGGTTGCCCTTCTGCCGCCGGCCGCAGCGGGGACAGGCGATAACCTCCTCCGTCCGGGCAGGAAACACAGCGGGGATGTCCTGCGGCGTCTCCGGCGTTTCCGGCTCCTCCTCCGGCATGGGCGGCAGGAGACCGTGCAGGGAGAGAACCTTTTCCAGAGCCAGCAGCTGGTCCTCCAGCTCTGTGACCCGCTTTTTCAGCCCCTCGATCTCCTTGTCCTGCCGCAGGTCGTCGGCGTGGGAGCTGCTGGCGGAGCTGTTCAGCTCGTCCAGCTGATCCAGCATGTCTGCATGGAGAAACAGATTTGGCCTCAGATACCAGGGAAGTCCCATGAGCGCACCTCCTTTTTGACATCATAGCACAGGAAAAACGACTTGAAAAGGGCTGTTTTTACAAATAAATGGCGGTTAGCCTCTGCTAATGTTCAAAAACCTCTGTACAACCGTTTCCCGGGGTGGTATAATCTTCATCTAATGGAAACAACCAAGCCAGGAGGCGCATACCATGAAAGAAGAGATGCGGACATTCGGATACCTCTGCCCCCAGTGCGGCAAGACCGTCATGGGGACCCGGTCCGTCTTTGCGCTGGAGGCCTCCAACGCCGAGGTGGAGTGCGCCTGCGGCAAGTCCGCCCTGAAGGTGGAGTTCGACGGGACGGAGTACCACATCTACGTCCCCTGCGGCATCTGCGGGGAGACCCACGAGGCCCACTGCCCGCCGGAGCGGGTGCTCCGGGGTGCCACGGCCTTGGGCTGCGCAAAGACCCGGCAGTTCTGCTGCTTCATCGGGCCGGAGGGCACGGTGGAGAAGAACCTGCGGGATCTGGCCGTGCTGGCGGAGAAGGAGCACCAGCAGCAGGAGGACGGGGAAGAGGCCTTTGTGGACAATGTCATCATGTATGAGATTTTGTCCGAGCTGAAGGAGATCGCCGCCCGTCCGGACGGCATCACCTGTGCCTGCGGCAGCAAGCGGTACGGCATGGAGATCCGCCGCAGCGCCGTGGATCTGATCTGCCGGGACTGCGGCGCCAGGCTGCGCCTGCCCGCGGCCACGGACCGGGACCTGGATGACCTGTGCTGCCACATGAAGCTGGTGATTCCGGGCAAGCGGAGGTAGTTCCCCCGCGGGCCGCACACTGCAATGACGCCGCCGGAAGGCGGCATTTTCCTGGCCGGCGCTGCCGGCCGATGACATATTCCGGGGCAGAGCCCCGTGGAAAGGGAGGAATCTGCTGTGATCTCATTGTTGGCACGGCTGTTTATCAAACCGGATCCGGCCCGGGAGGAGTCGGAGACCCGCAGGGCCTACGGCGTCCTCTGCGGGATCGTGGGAATTTTTCTGAACGTGCTGCTGTTTGCCGGAAAATTTCTGGCGGGCACCCTGTCCGGGTCCATCGCCATCACGGCGGACGCCTTCAACAACCTGTCGGACGCCGGGTCCTCCTTCGTGACGCTGGTGGGCTTCCAGCTGGCAGGGCAGAAGCCGGACTCGGAGCATCCCTTCGGCCACGGGCGGATGGAGTACGTCTCCGGCCTGGCGGTGTCCGTCCTGATCCTGCTGATGGGCCTGGAGCTGGGCAAATCCTCCATCGAGAAGATCCTGCATCCGGAGCCGGTGGACTCCGGGGCGCTGATCTTTGTGATCCTCTGCGCGTCCATTGCCGTGAAGCTGTATATGTTCTTCTATAACCGCCGGCTGGGAAAGAAGCTGAACTCCCCGGCCATGGGTGCCACGGCCATGGACTCCCTCAGCGACAGCGTGGCCACGGCCGCCGTGCTGCTGGCCACCCTGGTGGGCCACTTCACGAATCTGCTGATCGACGGCTGGTGCGGCGTGCTGGTGGCGGCCTTCATCCTCTGGTCCGGCATCAACGCGGTGAAGGACACCCTGAATCCCCTGCTGGGCACACCGCCCACCCACGAATTCGTCCAGCAGATCCGGGACCTGGTGATGGCCCACAGCGGCATCCTGGGGATCCACGACCTGATCGTCCACGACTACGGCCCCGGCCGGGTGATGATCTCTCTCCACGCGGAGGTGCCCGCCAACGAGGATGTGCTGGCCCTCCACGACGAGATCGACAACGTGGAGAAGGAGCTCCAGGAGAAGCTGGGCTGCGCGGCGGTGATCCACATGGACCCGGTAGTGACGGATGACGGCGTCACCGAGGAGACCCGCCGGCGGGTCCAGACCCTGGTCCACTGCATTGACGATGCCATCGACATCCATGACTTTCGGATGGTGTCCGGCCCCACCCACACCAACCTGATCTTCGACGCAGTGGTGCCCTTCGGCTTCCGTCTCACCGATGAAGAGGTGGAGGAGAAGATCCGCAAGGCAGTGCGGGCGCTGGACGGCAACTACTACGCCGTGGTGAACGTGGAGCGGTCCTATACATGAAAAAAGCGGCAGGTGCCCGGCGCCTGCCGCTTTGCTGTCTGGAAAAATCAAAGGGAAAACTAGTCGGAGCCGAACTCCATGTTGGCGTAGATCCGCTCCATGCGGTCGTCGGGGAAGTGCTGGTCGAAGAAGGTGTCCACCGCAGAGGTGGGCGGCTCCCCCTGGATCCGCTGGGACCAGCGGCCCACCGCCAGCAGGCTCATGGTGCAGTCAAAGACCATGAACAGCACCAGCACCCAGGTGAGGATCTTGCCGAACCGGTTGGGGAGCTTCAGGATTATCTGGGCGGTGCGGGGGTAGATGCTCTTGATCCACAGCACCCCCAGGATGCCCCAGAACAGGGAGTACAGCAGGCAGATGCGGCCGTTGAGGTTGAAGGGCATATCGCTGTAGTCCCAGGAGGTGGAGCCGAACAGCGTCTCCTGCCCCCAGGAGAGCAGGTACTCGATGACGCTGCCCACGATGGCTCCGCCGAAGAAGGAGATGGAGGAGCTGCGGTTGCGGTAGCGGTACAGCGCCAGGGTCATGATCACGGCGCCGATGCCGTAGACCGGGTTGAAGGGGCCGTACACCAGGCCGGAGCGGCTCTCCAGATAGCCGTTGCGGAAGAGGCACCACAGCAGTTCCACCACCACGCCGGCAAAGCTGCCGGCCATGTAGATCAGCATCACCTTGTAGAAGTTGACGCCGGAGGCGAAGCTGTCCGCCCGCTCCTCCTCCAGGTCGATGACGGAGTTGGCGGGGGCGTGGCGGAACAGGCCCTTCCGCTGGGAGCTCTCCTGCCCCTCCCGCAGGCGGGTGGTCAGCTCGTCCGCCTTGTCCGACGCCCACTGATGGGCCTGCCGCAGGCAGGCGGAGGCGTCCTTCAGCGTCTCCACCTCCCGGGTGATGTCGCTGTGCAGGGCGGCCCGGTCCTCCGGGGAGAGGTGCTGCTGCTCCGCCAGCTGCTCATAGTAACCCTCATACCGGACCTCCAGGGTCTTTTCCATTCGCAGCACATCCTGGCTGCATTCCAACAGATCCTTCTCTTCCATAGGCACCTCCTGCCGAATCAGGTCGAATCCCTCTCAGTGTACCACAAGCGGAGGGCTGGGGCAAGCCGCTCCGGGAAAAGCGGCGCAAAATTTGTGCAAAACCAGGGCCTGCCGCGCGTTCAGCAAAAAAATCCCGCCACGAAAGTGGCGGGATTTTGGGAAGTGCAGCTGTGAGATCAGCGCTTGCTGAACTGCAATAGCCTGGTGCTGGCCTTGCCAAACATCCGGTGATTTCTTCGCTTTCCACCTGATTTTTGGCTTAATACTGCGGTTTTTCCGCATATCAGATTCTAATTTTATCCTCGTGTATGATGCACGAAAAACAAGTTTTGCTCCTTATATGTGCCTTGCGTATCGCTGCCCAGGGCGACGCAGGACAACAGTAAGGAAAGAAACTTGGTTGCTGTTCCCGTCATCACCTCAAAATTAAATCCACACACGGAGGACAGCATAATGG
>DWYU01000026.1 GCA_019118505.1 Candidatus Oscillibacter excrementavium | reverse complement strand
CCTGGCCTATGCGGTGGTGTGCGTGCTGCTGGGCCTGCAGGTGGGGCAGTGGGGGGTGGAGACCACTCTGGTCACCTTCCTGCTCCTGACCGCGGCGGAGATCGCCCTGGTGTTCACCTACCCCACCTGGCGTCCCAAGGCCCCGGCGGAGGGCCGGGCCGCGGCGGAGCGGCCCCAGTCGGCCCTCTCCCTGCTGCGGAGCACCCCCCGGTTCACCCTCATGCTGGCGGGGGTGCTCTTCGGCCTCACCGCCGTGCTCCCCCTGTCCAACTTCCTGGTGAACGTGATTCTCAGCCGGGGCGGCACCGCCGCGGATCTGGGCCTGGCCATGTTCCTCATGGGCGGCTTCGAGCTGCCCGCCGCCTTCCTGTTCCCCAGGCTGCTGCGGAGGCTGGGCAGCGGGCGGATCCTGGTGCTGAGCATGTTCTTCGGCACCCTGAAGGGAGTAGCCCTGCTGCTCACCTGGAATCTGGCGGGGGTGCTGCTGTGCCAGCCGCTGCAGATGCTGGGCTACGGCCTGTTCACCCCGGCGTCAGTGTACTTCGTCAACGAGTCTGTGCCGCCGGCGGACCGGGTGCGGGGCCAGACCATCATGATGGTGGCCTCCAACGGCCTGGGCGGCATGCTGGGCGGGCTGCTGGCCGGCTGGACCCTGGACGCCGGGGGCGCCAACTGGATGCTGGCCGGGTGCATCCTCTGCGGCTGCGTGGGCACGGTTTTGTGCCTGCTGGCCCTCCCCCGGAAGGGCCGGAGTGCTTGTTAAAAATTTTACAAAATCACTCTTCCCAAATCAGGCTGAATGGTGTATGATATCCCCGTATTTTTGATAGTCCATAAAACCTGTGGATACCCTATGGAGGTATGACAATGAACCTGAGAAAGACCAAGATTATCTGCACCCTGGGCCCCGCGGTGGACAATCCGGAGACCATGCAGAAGCTCATCCGAAACGGCATGAACGCGGCCCGCTTCAACTTCTCTCACGGCTCCCACGCCGAGCAGCTGGCCCGGCTGACCATGTTCAAGAAGGTGCGGGACACCCTGGGCGCCCCGGTGGCCACCATTCTGGACACCAAGGGCCCGGAGATCCGCATCAGAACCTTTGCCGACGGCCCCATCAACCTGGCTCAGGGGCAGTCCTTTACCCTTACCACCGACGACGTGCCCGGTGACGAACACCAGGTGTCCGTCACCTACGAGAATCTGCACAACGAGGTGGGCCCCGGCTGCCGCATCCTGGTGGATGACGGCCTCATCGAGCTGCGGGTTCAGAAGGTGGAGGGCCACGCCATCCACTGCGAGGTGGAGAACGGCGGCCCCCTGTCCAGCAACAAGTCCATCAACATCCCCGACGTGCACATCCTGCTGCCCTCCCTCACCGACAAGGATCGGGAGGATCTGAAGTTCGCGGTGGAGAACGAGTTCGACTTCATCGCCGCCTCCTTCGTCCGCAAGGCCAGCGATGTGGAGGACATCCGGGCCGAGCTGCACAAGCACGGCGGCGACAACATCCGCATCATCGCCAAGATCGAGAACCGGGAGGGCGTGGAGAACCTGGACGCCATCATCGCCGCCTCCGACGGCATCATGGTGGCCCGCGGCGACCTGGGCGTGGAGATTCCCGCCCACGAGGTGCCCATCCTCCAGAAGAAGATGATCAAGGCGGGCACCCGCGCCGGCCTGCCCGTCATCACCGCCACCCAGATGCTGGACTCCATGATCCGCAATCCCCGTCCCACCCGGGCCGAGGTGTCCGACGTGGCCAATGCCGTGTTCGACGGCACCTCCTGCGTCATGCTCTCCGGTGAGACCGCCTCCGGCAAGTACCCCATCGAGGCTCTGGCCACCATGGTGGACACCGTAATGGCGGCGGAGGAGGCCATCGACTACTGGGGCCGGTTCCGGGAGCGGAGCCTGCTGCCCGCCATCTCCACCATCAGCGACGCTATCACCCACACCTGCTGTCTGACCGCCATGGATCTCAACGCCACGTGCATCCTGGCGCCCACCCGCTCCGGCTACACTGCCAAGGTCATCTCCCGCTTCCGTCCGGCCTGCCCCATTGTGGCCCTGTGCCAGAGCGAGTCCACCCGGCGGCAGCTGGCCGTCTCCTGGGGCGTGCACCCCTTCCTGTCCGGCGAGGTGGACTCCACCGACCGGATGTTCTCCCTGGCCGTGGATGTGGCCCGCAAGGAGGGCGCCATCAAGCCGGGCGACACGGTGGTCATTACCGCCGGCGTGCCCCTGGGCCAGTCCGGCACCACCAACCTCATCAAGGCCCAGATCGTGGAGGAGGGCCTCTAAGTCATTCAAAAAGGTGGCGAAGCCACCGTTGCGCCAGTCTAAGGCGGCCCGGCTGAAAAGCCGGGCCGCCCTTTTCGTCCGCGCATACCATGGAGGGGGAGGGATGGAGATGGAAAACCGGATTCTCCGCCGCCTGGAGGGGCGGCTGGGGGCGCAGCCCGACGTGACGTGGCTGCTCACCCTGTTCACGGTGCTGCCTCTGAACACCTACACCCTGCCCGAGTGGAACGAGGCCCTCTCCGCCGCCCTGGGGCGGCGGATCCTCTGCCCCTCCTACCGGGTGCTGGGCCGATATCTGCAGCGGGCAGTGCTGGAGCATCCCTGAGGGCCGGGTATTGACAGGCTCCGGGACAGGATATATGATAGGCGTGGAAAGGAAACTGCCACTCTGTGGAGGATGAATGGATGGGAAAGGAGCGAAGATCGTGACCAATAAATGGCTGGTAGGCCTGGCGACGGCGGCCTACGGGTTGCTCTGCGGCCTGACCGGTGTGTTCTATCTGCACTTCCAATTTTGGAAACCGGGCTATACATACGCGGCTGGCTGGGCCATGCTCCTGCTGGCTGCCGTGTTGCTGCTGGCCTTTCTAACCGGGGTGGTCCGGCCAAACCGGCCCTGCCTCCGGACGCTTGTGGCCTGCGCGGTGCTACTGATGGTTCTCCTCTTCGCCGCCTGCCTGGGCTGGCTGTCCTACCTGGGGCAGTCCTACGAATTTCTCGGCGCGGTCAGGCCTCTGTCCATCCGGGGAGTGGCGCTCCAGGCGGCGCTGATCGCCTTGGGTGCCTTTGCGGCCAGGGGCAATCTCCGGCTGGCGGCGGGCCGGGCCTATCTGTAACCACATTTTCGACGGGCCGTATTTACACCGGGCGGTTCCGGGAGTACAATGTTCTTGTACAAGATATACAAGGAGGTGCCCCATGAAACTGACCTTTTTCGGCGCTGCCCACGCCGTCACCGGAAGCTGCCACTGTGTGGAGTGCGGCGGCAAGAAGATCCTGGTGGACTGCGGACTGCAGCAGGGCCGGGATGAGAAGGACAACCAGGCCCTGGACTTCAACGCCGGGTACATCGACGCGGTGGTGGTGACCCACGCCCACATCGATCACTCCGGCCGCATCCCCCTGCTGGTGAAGCAGGGCTTCGCCGGCAACATCTACTGCACCCGCCTGACGGGCCAGCTGCTGAGCATCATGCTGCGGGACTCCGCCCACATCCAGGAGAGCGATGCCCAGTGGGCCAACCAGAAGGGCCGGCGCGCCGGGGAGGAGCCGGTGGAGCCCCTGTACACCGTGGCGGACGCGGAGGAGGCTGTCCGGCACGTGGTCACCTGTGAGTACGGCACCACCCTCCAGATCGCCGACGGGGTGAAGATCCGCTTTGTGGACGCGGGCCACCTGCTGGGCTCCTCCAGCGTGGAGATGTGGCTCACCGAGGGGGGAGAGACCCGGAAGGTGGTGTTCTCCGGCGACATCGGCAACCGGGATCAGCCCATCATCCGGGATCCCCAGTACATCGGGGACGCCGACTACGTCCTCACCGAGAGCACCTACGGCGACCGGCTCCACGACATGAGCCAGAAGCCGGACTACACCGCCGACCTGGCCGCCATCATCGACGAGACCCTGGGCCAGGGGGGCAACGTGATCATCCCCTCCTTCGCCGTGGGCCGCACCCAGGAGCTGCTCTACTTCATCCGGGAGATGAAGGAGCAGAACCTGGTGAAGAGCGTGCCCGACTTCACCGTGGTGGTGGACTCCCCTCTGGCCGGCGAGGCCACCCGCATCTTCTCCGGCGATCTCCACGGCTACCTGGATGAGGAGGCCATCGCCGCCCTGAAGGGCGGGGCCCTGTTCCAGTTCCCCGGCCTCACCATCACCGAGAGCAGCGAGGAGTCCAAGGCCCTCAACGCCGACCCCGCCCCCAAGGTGATCATCTCCGCCTCCGGCATGTGCGACGCCGGCCGCATCCGCCACCACCTGAAGCACAACCTGTGGCGGCCGGAGTGCGCCATCGTCTTTGTGGGCTATCAAGCGGAGGGCAGCCTGGGCCGGCGGCTCCTCAACGGCGTCAGCACGGTCAAGCTCTTTGGCGAGGAGATCGCCGTCCGGGCGAAGATCGTCCGCTTCCACGGCCTGTCCTCCCACGCCGACCGGGACGGCCTGCTGCGGTGGATCGAGGCCTACAACCCCAGGCCCCGGCAGGTCTTCGTGGTCCACGGCGACCAGGAGGTCACCGAGGTCTACGCCAACACCCTGCGCGAGCGGGGGCTGGACGCCCACGCCCCCAACTACGAGGAGGTCTACGACCTGCTGACCAACCGGATGCTCTCCCCCGGCCTGCCCCCGGAGAAGAAGCAGGCCGCCCCGGCCGCAGGCTCCCCGGCGTACCAGCGCCTGGAGGAGGTGGGCCGCAGGCTCATGGAGGTCATCGCCCACAACAAGGGCGGCACCAACAAGGATCTGGGCAAGTTCGCCGACCAGCTGCGCGCCCTCATCGAAAAGTGGGATCGCTGAGGCCGGCGGGAAGGCCCGGCCGAACCGAATTACAAAAAGGAGGATCCCCGGCCTGTATGTACAGGCCGGGGATCCTCCTTTTTGCTCCGCCGGCACACTCCGGCGCCGGACATGACTAAGGGGGCCCTCCATCGGATGGCCCCCGGGTTCCCGTTCTCTGAAGTTCAGCGGATCGAAGCAGTGGTGTTTTCCCGCTCGCGCTGCCGGATTTCCAGGCGGCGCATCACGTACAGGGAATCGGTGACCACCTTCAGCGGCTTGGAGAAGTCCAGCGTGAAAAGCCCCAGGAAAGAGCGGGCGTCCACCCGGATGGTGTCGTCCTCATTGGCAATATATACGGGCTTATCCGCCTGGAGGGCCAGCTGCTGGAACGTGGCCAGCTCCGCGATGGAGTCAAACTTGATATCGAAAACCATAAATCATACCTCCTTTATGGGATGGCTAAAGTATAATATAGCCGGCGGCAAAATACAATGGGCATACTCACCGAAATCCGCGGAAAAAGGACGCGCTGTTCCATGCAAAACCATTGTGGCAGAATGCTAAATGTGAAGAACATATGAAATTTTCGTAAATAAACACGTTAAGGTTTTATTTAATGCGGATTCGAGCAGATTAACGCGCTGTTTGAGTGAAGTAAGCCACATTATTGACATATGCCAGAAACGTGCTATAATACGATCTGATGAATAAACCACACAGCGGTTTATTCGCGCGACACAGCCGCGCACAGCCAGAAACGGAGGAGATCCCATGCCCAGGCCCAAGAAATGCCGCCGCATCTGCGCCCTGCCCCGGTGCAGCCGCTTCGGCCCCCTGGACGGGGCTGCGGAGAGCCAGGTTGCGCTGGCCCTGGAGGAGCTGGAGGCCATCCGCCTGCTGGATCTGCTGGGCTGCACCCAGGAGGAGTGCGCCGAGCAGATGGGGGTGGCCCGCTCCACCGTGCAGCAGGTGTACGACGCCGCCCGGCGCAAGCTGGCCCTGGCCCTGGTGGAGGGGCGGGAGCTGGTGGTCGCCGGCGGCAGCTACGAGCTGTGCCCCCATGCGGCGGGGTGCGCCGGCCGGGACTGCGCCCGGCGGGACTGCCCACGGGGGCGCTGCGGCTGCGGAACCTGCCATCGGCCCATTCAATATAAGGAGGATGATTGAGATGAAAATCGCGGTAACCTATGAAAACGGACAGGTGTTCCAGCACTTCGGCCACACGGAGCAGTTCAAGCTCTATGAGGTGGAGGGCGGCCGGGTGGTGTCCAGCCGGGTGGTGGACACCAACGGCAGCGGCCACGGCGCCCTGGCCGGCTTCCTGCGGGAGTACGGGGTGGACGCCCTGATCTGCGGCGGCATCGGCGGCGGAGCCCGGAACGCCCTGGCCCAGGCCGGCATCCAGCTCTACCCCGGCGCCTCCGGCGGCGCCGACGCCCAGGTGGAGGCCCTGCTGGCCGGCCGGCTGAGCTACGACCCCGACACCGTCTGCGCCCACCACGACCACGGCGAGGGCCATGACTGCGGCCATCACCATGACCACGACTGCGGCCACGGCTCCTGCGGCAGCAATTGATTCGAATCGGAAAAATTCACAAAATAAGCTGTGACAACCGGCTGACTTCGTGGTATAATCAACATACAGAGGACGGCCAGCCGCCCGCTGTACCATAACCCTCCCCGGAGGGTGGAAGGAGCTGAAAACTATGAAGTTCGTGTTCACAGACAAAAAGGTCAACCTGCCCAACAAGGTTCACGCCTACGCGGAGAAAAAGGTGGGCAAATTAGACCGTTATTTTAAGGCGGATACGGAGGCCGCCGTGGTCTTCAGCGTGGAGAAGGGCCGCAACAACGTGGAGCTGACCATCCGCTCCGGCGGCACCATCATCCGTGTGGCCGAGAGCACCTCCGACATGTTTGCCACCATCGACGCCGCGGTCTCCTCCGTGGAGCGGCAGCTGCGCAAGAACAAGGCCCGGCTGGAGAAGCGTCTGCGCCAGGATGCCTTCTCCCGTTCGGTGGATGTGGAGGAGATGTCCTCCTTCGCCCCCGAGGGGGAGGAAGAGGAGGAGTTCCGGATCGTCCGCACCAAGCGCTTCCCCATCAAGCTGATGACGGTGGAGGAGGCGGTGCTCCAGATGAACCTGGTGGATCACACCTTCTTCGCCTTCAAGAACGCCGACGACGACGGCTCCTTCGCCGTGGTCTACAAGCGCAACGACGGCGGCTATGGCCTCATTGAGGACGATACCTGACCGTACAGAGGAACCCCGCCGGCGATGCCGGTGGGGTTCCTGTTTCCAAAGCAGTGCGCGGCAGAAGCTCTGCTTCTGC
>DWYU01000025.1 GCA_019118505.1 Candidatus Oscillibacter excrementavium | reverse complement strand
GACCTACCGCGCCCAGCACCCCCGTCTGGGCGAGCTGGCCTTTGACTCCGACCGCAAGCTGATGAGTACCCTCCACGACATCGACGGGACGCCCACCCTCTTTACCAAGGGCGCCATCGACGTGCTGCTGGACCGGTCCAAGTGGCTGCTTACCCGCCAGGGCAAGGTGGAAATGACCCCCGAGCGGAAAGAGGAGATCGCCCGGGTCAACATGGAGCTGTCCATGGAGGGCCTGCGGGTGCTGGCCTTCGCCTACCGGGAGCTGGATACCATCCGGCCCCTGACTCTGGAGGACGAGAACGAGTTTACCTTTATCGGCCTCATCTCCATGATCGACCCGCCCCGGCCCGAGGCCATCCAGGCGGTGGCCGACGCCAAGCGGGGCGGCATTCGCACCATCATGATCACCGGCGACCACAAGGTGACCGCCTCCGCCATCGCCCGCCAGCTGGGGATTTTCCGGGACGGGGACGAGGCGGTGTCCGGCCTGGAGCTGGACCAGATGACCGACGCCGATCTGGACGGACGGCTGGAGAAGATCTCGGTGTACGCCCGGGTGTCCCCCGAGCACAAGATCCGCATCGTCAACGCCTGGCAGCGGAAGGGGAACATCGTGTCCATGACCGGCGACGGCGTCAACGACGCCCCCGCCCTGAAGAAGGCGGATATCGGCGTGGCCATGGGCATCACCGGCACCGAGGTATCCAAGGACGCCGCCTCCATGATCCTGGCCGACGACAACTTCGCCACCATCGTCAAGGCGGTGGTCAACGGCCGCAGTGTGTACGCTAACATCAAAAACGCCATCCAGTTCCTGCTCAGCGGCAACACCGCCGGCATCTTCTGTGTGCTCTACGCCTCTCTGCTGGCCCTGCCGGTGCCCTTCCAGCCGGTCCACCTGCTGTTTATCAACCTGCTCACCGACTCCCTGCCCGCCATCGCCATAGGCATGGAGCCTGCACGCCGGGGCCTGCTGGACCAGAAGCCCCGGGACCCCAAGGAGCCCATCCTCAGCCGGGACCTGCTGACCCGCATCGGCGGCCAGGGCCTGCTCATCGCCATCGTCACCATGATTGCCTTCTACCTGGGCTATCAGGGGGGCGACGCCGTCCTGGCCTCCACCATGGCCTTCGCCACCCTCACCCTGGCCCGTCTGTTCCACGGCTTCAACTGCCGGGGCGACGCGTCCATCTTCCGCCTGAAGTTCTCCACCAACAAGTACTCCGTCATGGCCTTCTTCGCCGGCGTGGTGCTCCTGCTGCTGGTGCTCTTCACCCCCGGCCTCAAGGGCCTGTTTATGGTGGCCCCCGCTTTCGGAGTCGCCAACCTGGGAGAGATCGTTCTGCTGGCCTTCCTGCCCACTCTGGTCATCCAGATCATCAAGGTGATCGGGGATGTGCGCCGGGGCAAGGAGAACTGAAACTGAAAAATCCCTGTCCGCCGATGCGGACAGGGATTTTTTCATGCAAGGGGCAGCAGAGCGCTGGCGATGTTGAAGTAGACCACCAGGGAGATAGCGTCCACAATGGTGGTGATGAGGGGGGCGGCCATAATGGCCGGGTCGGCCTTGAAGAACTTGGCCGCCATGGGGAGCACGCCCCCCACCGTCTTGGCCAGCAGCACCGTGACAAACAGGGCGGCGGCCACCGTCAGGGCGGTGGCGGTCTGGCCCGGGTAGGTGAGGATGAGCCGGACATAGTTTACCGTGCTGAGGGCGGCCCCCACCAGCATGCTCACCCGCAGCTCCTTCCAAAAAACCCTGGCAAAGTCCCGCAGGCGGATCTCGCCCACCGCCATGCCACGGATCACCAGAGTGCTGGACTGGCTGCCGGCGTTGCCGCCGGTGTCGGTGAGCATGGGAATGAAGGTGACCAGCAAGGGCATGGCGGAGAAGGCCGCCTCATACCGGCCCAGGATGCCGCCGGTGATCATGCCGGAGATCATCAGCACCAGCAGCCACACAATGCGGTGCCGGGCCAGGGTGAACACCCCGGTTTTCAGATAGGGCCTTTCCGAGGGGGCCATGGCCGCCATCTTCTCAAAGTCCTCGGTGGCCTCCTCCTCCAGCACGTCCATGCCGTCGTCCACCGTGACGATGCCCACCAGCCGGCCCTCCCTGTCCACCACCGGCAGGGAGAGGAAATCGTACTTCATCAGCCGGGCCACCGCCTCCTCCCGGTCCTCGCCGGTCCCGGCGGTGATCACGTCCCGCTCCATCAGGTCGGCCACCAGGGCCTGGTCCCCGGCCAGCAGCAGCTCCCGGATGGTGACCACGCCCTCCAGACGCCGGGCGGCGTCGGTGACGTAGCAGGTATAGATGCTCTCCGAGTCCGCCCCCGTCCTGCGGATATGGGCGATGGCCTGGGCAACCGTCATGTCCCGCTTCAGGTCGGTAAATTCGGCGGTCATGATGCTGCCCACCGAGTTCTCCGGGTAGTGGAGGAACTGGTTGATGAGCTGCCGGGTGTCCGGCCGGGCGGCCTGGAGCACCCGCTTCACCACGCCGGCGGGCAACTCCTCCAGCAGGTCCACTGCGTCGTCCACCCACAGCTCCTCCACAATGGCGGACAGCTCCTGGTCGGTGGCCGCCTGGATCAGGGCCTGCTGGTCCTCCGGCGGCAGGTCGGAAAACACCTCCGCCGCCAGCTCCTTGGGCAGGGCCCGGAAGACCGCCAGCATCTCCGGCCGGTCCAGCTCATCCAGCAGCTCCGCCAGGTCGGCGGGGTGGGTCTGGGTCAGTGCGTCCCGCAGGGCGCACATATCCCGGCGCTCCAGCAGCTGCCGCAGCGCCTCCAGGGTCAGATTCTGTTTCATGGGTCTCTCCTCCTGTCGTTAAAATACAGCGAGGAAGTGACCAAAACAGGCGCGCCGCGGCAAAGCGTCCGGGTTTCATACCCGGCCGCTCCCCGCGGCGGAACCTTCCGTATTTGGGAACAGACAGCCGGGCCCCGCCCGGCCTGCCCTGCTTACAGGGAAAACCAGGCGGCGCCAGCCCTGTCCCCTGAGGGAAGCTCACAGCCCGCGTTGGTACTTCGTCCGCATAGGTCCACCTGATTTTCCTCCTTTTTCCTATTATTTTGCTAGCCTTTGGCTGCCGTTCGAGGATATCACACTTTCCCCCAAAAGGCAACCCCAAAAAACAGAAGGGCCCGCCCCCCAAGGGGACGAGACCCTTCTGGATCTGCCTTTAGAAAGGTTACTCCGCCTTGCGCTGACGGATCTCCTCGATCATCAGGGGGAGGACCTTGGCCACGTCCCCCACGATGCCCACGTCGGCCACGTCGAAGATGGGGGCGTCCTCATCCTTGTTGATGGCCACCACATAGCCCGAGCCGCTCATGCCGGACACGTGCTGGGTGGCGCCCGACACGCCGCAGGCGATGTACAGGGCGGGGGCCACGATCTTGCCCGACTGGCCCACCTGATGGGCCCGGGAGACCCAGCCGTCCTCGATGGCGGGACGGGTGGCGCCCACCACGCCGCCCAGCAGGGCGGCCAGCTCCTCCACCAGGGCAAACTGCTCCTTGGAGCCCATGCCCCGGCCGCCGGTGACGATGACCTTGGCCTCCTCCAGGTTGACCGCCTCGGAGAGCTCCTTCACCGCCTGGGCCACCTTGACCTTCACCGCGTCGGCGGGCACCTGGAGCTCCACCGGGGTAACGGGGCCGGCCTGGCCGGCCTCCGGCTTGGCAAAGGCGCCGGAGCGGGTGGTGGCTACCACCGGCAGGGTGTCCACCACCACGTCGTTGAGCACGGTGCCGCCGTACAGGGGCACGGTCCACACCGGGGTGTCCCCGTCCCAGGTCAGGGCGGTGGCGTCCTGGACGCTGCCCAGCCCCAGCCGGGCGCACAGCCGGGCGGTCATCTCCCGGCCCAGGGGGGTGTTGCCCGCCAGCACCGCCGCGGGCTCATACTGGGCGGCCAGCTGCTCCAGCGCCCAGGTGAAGGCGTCCGCCGCCCCGTCGGAATAGTCCCCGCCGGTGACGGCCAGCACGCCGTCAGCCAGAGGGGCAACCTTCTCCGCCGCCCCGGCGTTGTCCGTGCCCATCAGCACGGCCAGAACCTGCCCGCCGGTGTGCTGGGCCAGAGCCCGGGCGGGGGTGAGGCACTCCAGCGCCCCGTTCAGGGCCTTTCCGTCCTTTTGTTCCAGAAAGACCAGAATATCCTTGCGATTTCCCCAATCCATACCGCTCTCTCCTTTACAGCACCTTGGCGTCCGCCATCATGGCGATGGCCTTGGCCACGGTCTCCTCGCAGGTCTCCTCTTTGAGCTTCACGCCCGCCTGCCGCTTGGCCGGCTCGTACACCTTCACCACATGGCTGCCGGCGGCGCCGGGGGCCACGCCGCCCAGCGCGGCGGCGTCCAGGGTGGGAATGGGCATCTTGCGGGCGGCCAGCTTGCTCTTGATGGTGGGATAGCGGGGATCATAGGGGGGCTTGTTTACGGTGACCACGCAGGGCAGGGGGGCGTCCACCAGGCGGTAGCCCTCCTCGGTCTCCTGCTTGGCCTGCACGCCGGCGTCGGTCTGCTGGATGTCCACCAGGTCGGTGACCACCCCCACGCCCAGGGCCTCGGCCAGCTGGGGGCCCACCTGGCCGGAGGCCTTGTCGGTGGCCTCCCGGCCGCAGAAGATCAGGTCGAAGGGCTTGCCGGCGTCGGCCTCCAGCTTGCGGATGGCGGCGGCCAGGATCTTACTCTTGCCCAGGGTGTCCGCCCCCTCGAAGGAGGGGTCGGTGATGAGGCAGCCCTGATTGGCCCCCACCGCCAGGCAGGTCTTGACCGCGTCCTTGGCCCCCTCGGGGCCGATGGTGATGGCGGTGATGCTGCCGCCCACCGCCTCCTTCAGGCGGGTGGCCATCTCCAGAGCGTAGGTGTCAAAGGCGTTGACCACGGGGGTGACCCCCTCCAGGTTCACCTCCTGGGTGCCGGGCTTCAGGTGGAGCTCCACCGAGTCGTCGGGCACCTGCTTGAGACATACCAGAATTTCCATGTCGTTACGCTCCCCGCCTTAGAATTTGCCGATGGTGTTGTTGGCCACCACGATGCGCTGCACCTCGTTGGTGCCCTCAAAGATCTGGAAGATCTTGGCGTCCCGCAGCAGCTTCTCCACCGGGTACTCCCGGCTGTAGCCGTAGCCGCCGAACATCTGGATGGCCTCGGAGGCCACCTCCATGGCGATGTCGGAGGCGTAGCACTTGGCGATGGCGGACTCCTTGGAGTAGGGCAGGCCCTGATCCATCAGGGTCAGGGAGTGGGCCACCATCTGGCGGGCGGTCTCGATCTTGATGGCCATGTCGGCCACCTTGAACTGGAGGGCCTGGTTCTTCAGCACGGGCTTGCCGAACTGGATGCGCTCCTTGCCGTAGGCGATGGCCTCCTCCATGGCCCGCTGGGCGATGCCGGTGGCCACGCAGCCCATCCAGGTCCGGGCCTGGTCCAGGGTCTTCATGGCGATGGAGAAGCCCTTGCCCTCCGCGCCGATCAGGTTGGAGGCGGGGATGCGGCAGTCCTCAAACACCACGTCGCAGGTGTTGGAGGTGCGGATGCCCATTTTGTCCTCCTCGTGGCCGGTGGACAGGCCGGGGGTGCCGGCCTCCACAAAGAACATAGACATGCCCTTCACGCCGGCGGACTTGTCGGTCATGGCGGTGACGCAGTAGAAGGAGGCGATGCCGCCGTTGGTGATGAAGCACTTGCGGCCGTTGAGGATGTAGCTGTCCCCGTCCTTCACGGCGGTGGTCTTGCCGGCGCTGGCGTCGGAGCCGGCGCCCGGCTCGGTGAGGCAGAAGGCGCCGAAGCCACCGTCCACGATCAGCTGGCAGGCCCGCTTCTTCAGCTCCTCGCTGCCGGCGATCAGCACCGGCTTGGTGCCCAGGCCGCTGGCGGAGATGGTGGTGGCAAAGCCGGCGTCGGCCTTGGCCATCTCCTCAAACAGGGCGGCCACGTCCACCCGGCTCAGGCCCATGCCGCCGTACTCCTCGGGCACCTCCAGCATGTGCAGCTGCATCTCGATGGCCTTGTCGTAAATCTCCTTGGGCCACTCGCCGGAGCGGTCGTACTCCTTGCACTGCTCCTTGACTTCCTTCTCACAGAACTCCTTGACAGCGCCCAGCAGCTCCTGAGCCTCTTCCGAAATCAGATATGCCATAACGGGTTCCTCCTTCTATGTAAGTCGTCTTTCTATTACAGCTTGTAGCAGACTTTGCCGGGATTGAGCACCAGATTGGGGTCAAAGACCTCCTTGATGCCGCGCATCAGACGCATGTTGACCGGGCCCACCATCTGAGCCAGGTAGTCCAGCTTGCCGTGGCCGATGCCATGCTCGCCGGAGATCAGGCCGCCCAGCTCGGTGGCCTTGGCGTAGGCCTTCTCCATAAAGTCGGCCACCTGCTGTTCAAACGCGGCCAGCTCCATGTCGTTGGAGCAGGTGTAGATGTGCAGGTTGCCATCGCCGGCGTGGCCGAAGCTCTTGACCTCAAAGTCGTAGCCTTCGGAGATCTCCTTGATGTAGGTGACATAGTGGGCGATCTGGTTCACCGGCACCACCACGTCGCACTCGTCCAGCAGCTTGGTGTTGGCCTCAATGGCCTCCAGGAAGGTGGACCGGGCGGCCCAGGCGTCCTTCTTCAGCTGGGGAGTGTCGGCCACCAGCACGTCCAGGGCGCCCGCCTCCAGCACCACCTCGGAGGCCTGCTCGATAATTTCGGTGAGCTGATCCTCGTTCTCGCCGTCAAAGGTGACCAGCAGGTAGGCGTTGACGTCGGTGCCCTCAAAGGTCTGAGGGAAGGTGCTCTTGCCCAGGTAGCTCTCGGACAGGCGGACGATCTCCCGCTCCATGAACTCCAGGGCCTGGGGGTGGAGGTTGGCCATCATCAGCTTGGGCACGGTGGAGATGCAGTCCTCCAGGTTCTCGTAGAGCACCACCAGGCTGATGACCTCCTTGGGGGCGGGGATGAGCTTGAGAGTGAGCTCGGTGATGATGCCCAGGGTGCCCTCGGAGCCGATCATCAGGTTGAGCAGGGAGTAGCCCGAGCTGGTCTTGGACACGCTGGCCCCCAGATGGACGATCTCGCCGGTGGGCAGCACCACCGTCATGGCCCGCACATAGTCCCGGGTGGCGCCGTACTTCACCGCCCGCATGCCGCCAGCGTTGGTGGCCACGTTGCCCCCCAGGGTGGCGAACTTCTCGCCGGGATCGGGGGGATAGAGGAAACCCTGCTTGGCGGCGTCCTCCGCCAGGTCGTTGAGCAGCACGCCCGCCTGGACCCGGACCACCATGTTCTCGGTGTCGTAGGAGAGGATCTTGTTCATCTTGGTGGTGGACAGAACCACGCCGCCGTGGATGGCCACCGCGCCGCCAGTGAGGCCGGTGCCGGCGCCCCGGGGGGTGACGGGCACCCGGTTCTCGTTGCACAGCTTCATGACGGCGGCCACCTCCTCGGTGGTCAGGCACTCCGCCACCACCTCGGGCATGGCCTTGCCGTAGATGGGCATTTCGTCGTGGGAAAAGTCCTCGTTGATGTCCCCGTTCACGCTGATCCGGCCGGGCACGGCGGCCTTCAGGGCCTCAATCAGCTCGGGGGTGACCTTGTTGTACTGGCTCATAAAAACGCTCCCCTTTATTTGATAACATCACATCGGATTTGCCTTTACTTGCGTACGATGACCGAAACCCCGTCGGGAATGACGGTGATGGGGCTGTCTGCCTTACCCAGCAGCCGGTCGGCCAGGGCAATGGCGGCGGGCAGGTCGGCCGCCCAGTGGAGGTGCATGGCCTCCACCATCTCCCGGGGGGCCTGAGTCACCAGGATGACGGGGTGCTGCAGGAGCACCCGGCACAGGATCTGGGCCTCCCACTGGTCGGGGATGGTGCGGTCGCTGGGGGTGGCCAGGAACCGGTCCATGATCTTCCGGTTGTCCGGCTCATGGGCGAAGGTGTCGTAGAAGGACTGGCCGCCGTGGCCGTCGCTGCAGGCGGAGACCATGATGATCACCCCGCCGGGGGCGCAGGTGGCCTCCGCCGCCGTCATGCCCTTCACCGACTGGTACAGGTTCTGGTCCAGGGGGTAGCCCCCGTTGGTGGTGATGACGATGGGAGCGGGAACCGCATCCACGCCGGAGAGCTGGTCTACAAAGGCGCACCCTGCCCGGTGGGCCTGGTCGAAGTGTCCGGCGAAGGCGGCGATCACCCGCTTGTCAGCGTCGATGACCACGTTGCAGATAAAAGCCAGCTTGGCCTGCTGGGCGGCATACAGCATATCCCGGTGAATGGGGTTGCCGTCCAGGATGCCGGTGCGGGCATTGGGACTGTCAATAAAGGCGGAGCAGTGGTTGGCCAGCACGGTCTCCCGGCTGGACACCCCCGGCAGCACGCTCTTGCGGCCGCCGGAGAACCCGGCGAAGAAGTGGGGCTCGATGAAGCCCTCTCCCACCAGCAGGTCGGCCTCCGCCGCCAGCTTGTTGATAAGCAGTTCCCCGCCGGAGGGCAGGGTGCCCAGGTGGACCATGTCCTCTTTTTTACCGCTCTCATGGATGACGAAGCGCAGCCCGGAGTGGCGGTAAAGCGTCTCGCCGTATTTGTCCAGCAGCTCGGCCTCGGTGGTAGGCCGGTGGAAGCCGGTGGCCACCAGTACGGTGATCTCCGCGTCGGGATTTCCCGCCCGGAGTTCCTCCACCAGCTGGGGCAGGATCACCTTGCTGGGTACCGGGCGGGTGTGGTCGCTGCTGAGGATGACCACTTTGTTCTTGCCCGCCGCCAGCTCCCGCAGGCGGGGGGAGCCGATGGGGTTTTCCAGGGCCTGACGCACCAGCTCCGGCTGGTCCGCCTTGGCCTGATAGCTGTGGGCCCTGGACTGGAGCACCCCGGCCAGGCGGCCGTCGGGGATGTCCGCCGTGATGTGCCCCCGGCCAAAGGGCAGTTTGAGTTGCGCCATATGCCGTTCCTCCTTCCGGTGCGCCGGTCACAGAACCAGGGCCGCCAGCGGGTGGGCCAGCAGCGCGATGAGACCGAACACCACTACAAACAGGATATAATATCCGATGGATTTCCGCAAGATGGTACTCTCCTGCCCCACCGTATCGGTGGCGGCGGTGGCGATGGAGATGCTCTGGGGGGAGATGATCTTGCCCGCCGTGGCGCCGATGGTGTTGGCGGCCACCAGCCAGACGGCGTCCATCCCCAGGGCGGAGGCGGTCTCCGCCTGCAGGCCGCTGAATAGCACCGAGGCGGAGGTGGCGCTGCCGGTGACGAAGGTGCCGATGGAGCCGATGAGGGGGGCCACAATGGGGTAGGCCGACCCGGTGACCGCCACCAGGAAGGCGGCGATGTCACTGGTCATGCCGCAGTAGCCCATGATCTTGGCCGCCGCCAGGATGGACACCAGGGTGATGATGGTCTTGGACATCTGCTTCAGGGTGGCCCACAGCACCTGGCCCATCACCTTCAGGCTGGCCTTCTGCAGGGCGCCGCCCACAAAGGCGGCGATAAAGATCAGTACGCCGGGGGTATTGACCCAGAAGAAGGTATAGGGGCTGGCCCCCTGGCCGGAGTAGATCACCACGTCGCTTTTGACGGCCGCCAGCAGGTTGTGGATGGGGGGTACCAGGCTGGAGGTGGCCAGCAGCAGCACGAAGATCAGGATGAAGGGGGACCAGGCCAGCGCCCCGTCCCTGACGGTGAGACCGGTCTGCTCCTGGGTCCTGGGCAGGGCGTATTGGGCGGGGGGTTCCCCCTTGAGCAGCTTGGAGAGAAGGATGGTTACCACCATGCACACTACCGAGCCGGTGACCGCCGGCAGCTCCGCCCCCACATACTTGGCGGTGAGAAACTCGGGGATCACGAAGGCCACTCCGGAGCCCAGGGCCACCGGCCAGACCCTCTTCAGGGCCCGGACCCCGCCGCCGGTCATCATCACCATCAGCAGGGGGGTGAGCACCACCATCAGGGCCAGCTGGAGCACCACCACCACCGCGGTGGGGCCGGCCTCCAGTCCCGCCACCGAGGCGGCGGTGATGGTGGGGATGCCGATGGAGCCGAAGGCGGTGGGGGTGGCGTTGGCCACCAGACATACCAGAGCGGAGAAGATGGGGTCGAAGCCCAGGCCGCACAGGATGCCTGCCGGAATGGCCACCGCGGTGCCGAAGCCCGCCATGCCCTCCATAAAGCCCCCAAAGCCCCAGGCGATCAGGAGCACCAGCACCCGTTTGTCCCGGGTCACCGCGGTGAGCATCCCCTTGATGCGCTCCATGGCCCCGGTGCGCACCGTCAGATTATAGGTGAACACCGCCGCCACGATCACCAGCGAGATGGGCCACAGGGCCATGACGGCTCCCTCCAGGCCGCCGGTCAAAACCTCCGTCCCCGGACTCTTCCAGTAGAACAGGGCCAGCAGCACGGTAAGCGCCAGCGCCAGGGGGCAGACCTGATAGGCGGGGCGTTTCCAGACGCTGAGGGCCACAGCCAGCCAGAGGATGGGAAGCAGAGCAAGCACAAACCGCACAAACACAGCCAGACACTCCCTTACACCGTCATTCTTATGGTAGAACCAAAAGAAAATCTATACGCACCCGTTTGCTTTTTTCAAAAGCAATATTAGGCGCATGACGGCAAAATGTCAAGGGAATATCCGGCTTTAATTGGAATTTAAGCTAAATTTGTATGGGTGCATAAGTTTCCTAGTGCCATTTTTGTGCAATTTTGGCCCTACCAGTTTTTCGAATTGGCACTACTTTTACAACTTGTTGACTGATGTGGTATAATGGTTACAATCTGACAAGTCCACAGATATCGTTTGGAAAGGGAGGCTGAGCATATGGTGGAACAGCAGAAATCCTACGAGCACGTACTGACCTATTTGGAGGACGCCCTCCGGGATGGCAAGCTCACCCTGGGCCAGTCCCTGCCCCCCGAGCGGGAGCTGGCCGAGCAGCTGGGCATCAGCCGCAATTCCGTGCGGGAGGCCGTCCGCCTGCTGGAGCACATGGGCTTTCTGGTGAGCAGCCAGGGGGCGGGCAATTTCATCAGCTGCAACATCCAGCGCAATTTGCAGGATTCCTTTGACATGCTCATTCTGCTCCAGCAGATCGACTACCACCAGCTGGCCGAGCTGCGGTCGGGGCTGGAGCTGCAGGCGGCGCTGCTGGCGGTGGACCGGATCACCGACAGCCAGGTGGACCGGCTGGACAGCCTGGTGCGGCAGATGACCGCCTGCCCGCCGGAGATGGGGGCCCAGCTGGACAAGCAGCTCCACGACGAGATTGCCGCCATTTCGGGCAATCAGCTCATCATTCAGATTCTCCGGGCCCTGTCCTCCACCATCGACCGGTTCATCAGCGACATGCGCCGCCGGATCCTCCAGAATCCCCGCACCGGCAATCAGCTCCAGTACGCCCACGAGCAGATGGTGGACGCCCTGCGCCGCCGGGACAAGACCCACCTGATGCTGGCGGTGAACCACCATTTCAATGTGGTCAACAGCAACATGACGGCGGAAGAATAAACGGCAGAAAAAAACACCATCGCCTGAGGTGCCTTTTGACAAGGGAGACGTTGCAGGCGCCTGAAACCCGGAGAAAACGGGCGTAAAAGAACATAGGGCAGCAAGTACAAAAGGATCAGGGCTTGTTTAGCGGAGAATTCTACGCAGACGAGTCCAACCGAAAATTGGTAAAGGGTCATAGCTTCATCCCTGTGAGTGCATTTTGACACCAAAATGCTATGCTTGCGCGGACAGCGGCGCACTGCGCCGCTGTCTACCGTGTGGGGGCGGTGCTGCGCTTTTTCAAGGGCTGCGGTTTCTTTTTATGTGCGGTTTTTGGATCTTCTTTGGGGCTGCGGCGCTCATGTGGGGCAGCAGCCTGCGTTTCAAGAGGCGATCCCGCTTTTTCAGACGGCGGTGAAGGGGGGTCGCCCTCCGACTGCTCCGGCAGGTCCCCGTCCTCCAGAAGGGAGAGAAGGTCATCCGCCACCTCTTGGGGCGTGCGCTCCGGGACCTCCACGGTGTAGCCTGGGAGCAAAACACCGTTGACGCAAAACCGGCCCTTTTGATCCTGTGGGATAGGTGGGGAAATTTCCGTGAACAGGTGGGCGTAGGCTTTGATCCGGCCTTGCAGGTATCGCTCCATTTCCTCCTTAGTGGCAAACACTTTGTCGCTCTGCCCAGCGATCTTCCAGCCGGGGCCGGTGTAGTCGGGAGTAGGATGCTGGAGCGTATTATAATGAATATCCCAGGATAAAGCGCAGTTGATAAGAGTTCCATCCGGCTTCTTATGCTCGGACACGCGATACGACATTTTATACACCATGTTGCTCAATACGTGCCAGCCGAATTGATTGACTTTCCACTGGTTGGACGTGTGCTCCACCGGCAGGGCCCGCAAATACTCTCTTGCCTTACGGAGCGCCGCCGTCTCCGCCGCCTGTTTCTTCCATTCGGTCTCGATCTCAGAACATTTGGAGAAAATGGTTTTTTCCTTTGCCACGCTGGCCTCCTCCATGGCAGCTAATTCCTCCCGCGGCAGTTGGATCAGTTCCGCGACACGGTCCGCGTTTTTATCCGAATAGTAATGGGCGGACATTTCGATCTCCCAGCCAGGGGTGATATGCGTGTATGCCATACCCGCCCTCCTATCGCACCAGTGCAGGCCGTTTTTTCAACGGCCCCTTCTTCTTGGCGGCAGGGGCGGGCTTGGCAGGCGGCGGTTTCTGCTTTCGCTCCGATGGCGGAGGCCCTGCGGCCAGTTCCGGCGGCGCTTGTACCGGCGTCTCCGGCTGAACCTCACCTCCGCTGGGTACGGCCTGCTCCGGTGGGGGCGAAACCTCCATATCCGCCTCATCCAGACAGTCCAGAAGGTCGCTGACCGTGACTTCCTCCCTGGCCGGGGGAGTGCGCAGGACGGAGTAGCCTTGCAACAGTTGGCCGTTGACGCAGAACAACGCCTTTGCCTCTATGGGAATCGGGGGAGAAATACTCTCAAAATATTCCGCATACTGGTCAAATTTGCTCTGGATATACTTCTGTGCCCCTGCCAGGGTCTTATACTTTTTCGCACCCTCATACACGATCCGCTTTTTGGGCCCCCGGTCATAGTAGGAGTGGTATTTTACCTGAGCGAGGCCGGGGGCGGTGTATTGCAGTTCCCAGGACAACTTCCACTCATCCCTAAACTTGATGATGCTGAAAGTCATTTTGTAGACCAGGTTGCTGATCTCCCAGGAGCCATCTTTGCGCTGTTTCCACTCGTTGCCGGTGTGCTCCACCACAGGGGTTTTCAGGTATTCAATAGCCTTGGTCAGCAGAAGGGTCTGTGCCCCGTGTGCGTCCCAGGCTTTGGCCGCTGCTTGCACTTCCGTAAAAATCTTCTTTTCCGCCGCCTTGCTCTCTTTCAACTGCTGTTCCAGTTCCTTGATGGGGGTATTCAGAAAGGGCTTGAAGTTGGCATTTTCGCCTAAGTATCGCATTTGCCGGCGGACAAAGAAGTCAGTGCCCTCTTGCAGGTCCCCCGTATAACTGCCGACTTCATAAAAGGAGTTCTTTGCCATTTCCTCGATTCACCTCCAATCTGGCCGAGCTGCCCTGTCCCGGTGTATTGCGGCCTTCTTCATGGCAAATCTATCGGTTGAGTACCGGGCTGTGCCGTCTTTTGGCGGCGCTCCAGGGCCGGGAGAGCTGGTAGTCGGGGGATAATTGCTTTGCCTCAAACTCCGCCACCGTCAGTTGACCGATGCCCTGCTCCTTAAAATTGCCGGGGGATAAGTCCAGATACCCCTTCTCCGGCAGGTGGATGGGGCTGGCGGTGAGCACTGTCCCGAAATGCTCCACCAGGACACGCCGTGCCAACAGGCAGGGCTGGCTCCAGTCCTCCGCGTCCGTCTGCATATCATAGGCGTACATCCCCTTGGGAACAGTGGCGCGGTCTACGCGCAGTGTGGTGAACAGAGCGGGGATGCCTAAAATCTCCACTTCTTCAAACCGGGCTGTGCCCGCATTGACAGAATCCATAAACGATCCTCCTATCTTTCCTCGATTTGCTGAGGCTTTTTGATTTTGGGCCGAAAGCGGGGGACAAGGGGAAGGTCCACGGCGATCCGATGCCGTTCGGCCAACTGTGCTGGGGTGACGCGAACCTTGCAGGTATAGACGCCGATCCCGATGCACTGCGTCAGCCGCCGGTCAAACGGGATGTGGTTTCGCTCCTCCCACTGTCCCACCGCCTGGGCCTGCTCCTTCATGGTCTCTCGCACATCCGGGTTGTCCCGTGATGGCTGCAATTCATACTGGATCAACTGGTCTGTGGTAAGGGGGGCGCGATAGGTCACTTCCCCCCAGGCCCGATATGCGCCGTGCTCCACGCTGATCCGGTCATCGTAGTTGAGAAACCCCACCAGAGGATTGTCCGGCTCCTTGGGATAAGTCCCAAGGTCCACGGGCCGCTGGGTGGAGTAGTAGCGATATAACTCCTGTTGTTTCATAGGCGCCGCCTTTCATCGCTCAGGGGTAAGATGGACCTTTGGGCGCTGCGGCCGTCTGGCCTGCTTCTGTTTCAGACGGCGGATTTTGACCTTCACCGACCGCTGGGGGCTCTCGCCTCCCTCTGCCTGTTGTGGGGGCTGCGTCATCTCACCCGGCACTGCCTCCCGGCTGGCCGGGACAGGGTGTGCCGCTCTCTGCTCCGTCTGATCTGTGTGCTCTTCCTGTGGAACGGCCCCATTCGCCGCCCGGCGCAGGCTGAAAACGGTCTTTGCCGCCTTATCTTCAAACGGTGCCCGCTGGCTCTCCGGCAGGACGGCGGCCTGCCCCTGCAACTGCTGTTCCAGTTCGGAAATATCGCAGTGACGCTGGAAATATTGCAAGGTGCCTTGGGACAGATCCTCCAGGCTCTCCCGGACAAAGGGAGTAAATTCCTCTTCCAACTGGAGGCGGTATGCCTCCGGGGCCTGCTGGAACAGGGCCGAGACACGGTTCGGGTCGGCGCGGTAGGTCTCTAAATGCCGCTCCATCTGTTCCAGCAGACTGCCGCCCGCCCCGATGTGGAGGGGGAGGCAGTAGCAGTCTGTCCGGCCATCCCGGATATAGTCGATCCGCACCTTGACTGGCTGGGCGGGCAATTCCTCCTCCCGGTAGGCGGCGTCCATCTCCGCCACATACACATTCGCCAGGGACAAGGGCATTTGCTTTCCAATGGGGAAATTCCTGTCAATGATCCCTGTTACGGTGACGATGGGCTCCGCGCCTTCCTCCATGGTGGAGAGAGGGGCGTCCGGCCCGCCCTCTAAAAACGGCGGTTTCATTAGTTCGTCCACGGCGGCGGAAATATCCTGGGTGAAGGTCCGCCATTTGTCCGCCACCGCCCGGACCGTACACACGCCGCGCTTGAAAAAGCCGGTCACGATATGGGCGCTCTCACCCAAAAGGTCTTTCATATCGCGCCGTAAGTTGCCGGTGATCTCTCTCATCCGGCTGTTAGCCTCCATTCTTGCTCACTCCTTTTTCAAATTTTTTTCACGTTTGGCCGGGAAATTGTCGAAACGCGTCTCAAATCGAGACGAATTAACGGAGAACCTCTTATCTGGCGGGGGCGTCCTGCCGCCTGCGCCTGGCTGTGCGGCCAGCCTTTCGCTGACGGTGGGAAGGTGCCTTTTGAAGTTCCTTTTCCGGCCCCTCGATGCCGGCGATCAGTTCGGCGGCAAGGGCATGGATGCGCCCGATGGACGCCTTCAGTACCTCCAGATCTTTGCCCCGGCTCCAGTCCGCAACATAGGCGAAGGAGTAGTCTGCCGTGTCGATGCCGAAGTGCTGGCAGACCACATAGGCCACGCTCTCCGCCTCCACCTCGCGGGTGCTCCGGTCCGGCCTGGTTTCTTCCAGTATATCCAGCGGGGAATGTAATTTGGCGTGGGCGACCTCATGCACCAGCGTCTTGATGGTCTGTACCTGGCTCATGCCGGGCTGAATCACGATCCTCTGTTCCACATAACTGCAATACCCCTTCGCCGCGCCGGGAAACGCCTCAAATACCACTGGCAGAGGGGACAAGGCGACCAGCGCCGAAACAATGCGTTCGTACTCCGCCACATCGCCGGACAGTTCCATCACGCCCAACGTGGGGAGTTCTTTTCCCTCGGTTTGGGAAACATCAAACACGGTCACGATCCTGTATGTGACCGTCTCCGTCTTGACCCACTCCATGATGGGCTGGCCGTCCGCGCCATACACCGGCTGGTTGGTCTCCAGGTCCCGTTTCTCCTGCTGAACCCATCTCCGGTGAGTGGAAGGGGCCAAAATCTGGATGCCGTGCTCATGGGCCTTGACGTGGCGGCCAAACTTGTTTTTCCAGTCATTGTAGCCCGCCACGCAGGTGGCATCTGGCCGCTGCATGAAGATCAGCAGGATATTTCTGAAACTGTAATGGTGGAATTTTGACATAGTGGTGAGGTATTCCGTGTACTGATCGCTTTCAAAAATATGGGAGACGCCAGTTTCCAGTTTGTCCGTCAGGGCCTTTAACCGCGCCTCCGACGCCTCCGATTGACCATTCATGCCGCGGTTCACCTCCTTGGGGAATGAAAAAAGCGCCCTTTGGGGCGCTCATCTCTCCTGATCTTCATGCTTACGCGGCCTGCGGATGGGCGGTTCCGTTTCCCGCACTTCTTTCACACGCCGCTGAAAATCTTTTTCCGCAGCCTCACGCTTGGAAAAGTAGTGGCCGAACGTAAAGTCTTGGAATTGCCTATGGGCGTATGCTTTCCAGGTCACATAGGGCTACACGGCGTTGGGGTTATAGGCCAGGACGATTTCCACTGTCTTGAACTGCCTGCTCTTGATGACCCTGTAGCCCATGCACGATCTGTTCTCCCCCATGGCAAATCACCTCGATGGTTCCGGCTTTTTCTTGCCGTCCTTATCCGCCTGGGCTTTGGCCTTCTGGCGCTCCAGGGCCTTCTTCCGAAGGTCCAGCGCCTCCAGAACGCCCCGTTTCACATCAGGGATGGTGGTACGCTTGTCGGGGAAGTAGGGCCGCAGGTCCTCTTCCATCAGCGTGATTTTCAGCGGTGGGGTCTCTTCCCGCTTGGTGGGGGCCACCGCCTGCTCGATCTTCTCCTTGGTCAGTTTACCCTCCTGGCTGGCCTTTTTTAACTCCACCGCTTGGGCTCCGGTGGGCACCTTATCCTCCTTCTGGATGGCGTCGGCCACTGCCGCCTGCTCCTCCTTCTTTAGGTAGGACAGATCCGCGGCGGTGTGGACCGGGAGAGTTTTGTCCTCCACCATCTGCTGCAACTCCGGTGTCAGGTTGTTCAAACGCACCAGTTTTTGGATGTTGCTCCGGCTCTCTCCGGTCTGCTGGGCCAACTCCTCATCGGCGCGCATGGGCTTTTTCCCCGATGCTTCCAGCGCGGCAGTTTCCTCCTTGGAACGGCGGCCCGCCTTGTGCCGCATGGCCTCCAGTTTCATCGCGTAGGCGCGGGCCTTCTCCATGGGGCTGATGTTCTCCCGTTTTAGGTTGGCGTCCACCATGGAGATAACGGCCTCGTCCCGGTCCAGTTGCCGGACAATGACCGGCATGGTGGCGATCCCGGCCAGTTCGCAAGCCCTGCGGCGGCGGTGGCCGGAGATCATTTCATAGCCGCCCGCCTGACGGGGAATGACGACCACAGGCTCCAAAACGCCGAATTTTTTGATACTGTCCACCAGATCCATCATGTCCTTATCATCCTTCACGTTGAACGGATGGCCCTCAAAGGGGTGAATTTCAGAGACCTTCAGCGTGGTGATAAGTTCCGACTGCCCTTCGTGGGTGAGAGGCAGTTTGAAGTCCTCCGGGATCTCCGCCTCATCCGCCTTATCCTTGGGGGCCTCCTGGGCGGGCGGAGCGGTGGCCTTATCCTTGGCGGGGGCGTTGGGCGGGATCAATTTGCCGGGAATGGGGAGGGGCTTATCCGAATGGCGGGCGCGGCGGTAATCCGACGCCTCCTTCAGCGACATATCATAGACATCTGCCCTGACCTCCAGCATACCGGCCTTCTTAATGGCCTGCATCCGGTGGAAACCGTCTACCAGTTGATACTCACCATCCTCCCGCTGGCGGAGAATGACCGGCTCCTTCAGCCCCTCCGCTTTTATGCTCTGGATCATGGCGGAGTAATCTGCCTTGGGCTGGTCCTTCACATACGTCCCCGGCAGGTCATGAATTTTAGACAGGGGAATGAAGCGGTGCTGTCCCGCCTCATCTGACTTTTCGGCAGTGGGATTCTCCGCCTCTTTTGTCTCCTTGTCCTTCTTATCGTCCGTGGCCTTGCTGGAATCTGCCTTTTTAGGCGGGGCGTCGGCATCCTTCTCCGCTGGCACCTTTTTTGGATCAGCGGTATCGGCGGATTTAGGCACTTCGGCCGATTTACCATCTTTCGGGGGAACGGTATCAGAGGCTTTGGGTGCGGGCGCAGCCTTGGTGTCTCCGACCGGAGTTTTATCGCCCTGGGGCGCTTTCGAGGGATCGACAGGGGGAGCCTTGGGGTCAGCCGGGGCTTTCACGTCTCCAGCGGGGGCCTTTTCCGGCTTTGCCTCCTTCGGAAGGGCGGCGTCGGGGGCCTTGGGGGTGGTCTCCGCCTTGGGCTGTTCCAGGGGCTTACCCGCTGCGGGAGCATCCTTTACAGTAGGAGACTGCTTGGGGGCCGCGTCCACCTTGGACGGCTCCGGGGGTTTGGCCTGGGGAGCGGTCCCGGCCGATTTAAGGTCCATCGTGATTTGGACCGGCTCGGCCCCTTTTTTCTCCCCGGCGGCGGGGGGATCTGGCGGGGGGCTGGGGG
>DWYU01000024.1 GCA_019118505.1 Candidatus Oscillibacter excrementavium | reverse complement strand
TCGCACAGCAGCACCAGATGGCGGCTCTCGGAGTCCAGCTCGTGGACCTTGTCGAACCGGGTGCGGCCCTGGGGGGTGACGTACACCTCGCAGCCGATGATGGGCTTGACCCCCTCGGCCCTGCAGGCCCGGTAAAAGTCCACGGCGCCGTACATGACGCCGTGGTCCGTGATGGCGCAGGCCGTCTGGCCCATCCCCTTCACGATGCCGGGCAGATCCCGGATGCGGCAGGCGCCGTCTAAGAGGCTGAACTCCGTATGGACGTGTAAATGGACAAAGGACATTGGCTCGCTCCTGTCTGAAAACTCTTATTTCTCGTCTGACCGCCGCATTGGCGGCTCTAATTTTGCCCCGCAGCTGGGGCAGTAGCTGGGGATGTGGTCCGGCAGGCGGACGGAGTCATACAGCGGCTCCCCGCAATGCGGGCACACCAGGAACCGGTACCCGATCACAAATCCGGCCAGCAGGACCGCAAAGCCCGCGATCACCAAGATCCCCGCCAGGAGGCGGGGTACCCCGGCGGTCCCCAGGACGCAGCCAATCACGGCCGCAGCAACGCCCACGATCACCATCCGGTTGCTGTACCGGCAGGCCCGGAAACAGTCCATTTTCTTCATAGTCCCCCCTTCTCTTCCGTTCATTCCTCCGGCGGTTCGATCCGCTCCCCGCAGTGGGGGCAGCGGCCGGGCAGGTCCCCCGGCAGCCGCAGGAATCGGGACAGGGACCCTCCGCAGTGGGGACACACCACGTACCGGACCCCCAGGGCCCAGCCTCCCAGCAGCAGGGCGTAGCCCGTCATGGCAAAATGCCCCGCCCCGGCCATTCCCAGGGCCCGCAGGGCGTAGCCCAGCAGCGCCGCGGCCACGCCGCAGCACATCAGCCAATCGCTGCACTGATTGGCCAGAAAACAGTTCATGCCTCGCTTCATCTGACCGCGCTCCTCTCCGCCGGTCAGGGCCGGCGCACGCTCAGTCGGCTTCCTCGTTCAGCAGGGCTTCCAAAAGCTCCACCGCTGTCACCACCATGATGTCGCAGTGGGCGGTGACCCCCAGCCGCACGGCGGCGGGCGTCTTGTCCGTGGCGCCGGGGCGGGCCGCCCGCAGGTCGCCGCAGTGGATGTGGCCGAAGGTCTCTTCAAACCGGTCCCGCAGGGCCTTGGCCTTGGGATAGACCCGCTTCCGCCCCGCCCGGTCCGTCTCCGTCACGTCCGGGTCCAGCATCCCCAGCACCAGCACCGCGCCGCTGACGGCGCCGCACAGCTCCTGAAAGCTGCCGCCCACACCGCCGCCGAAGCCCTTGGCGGCGGCCATCATGGTCTCCGGCGTCAGGCCCGTCAGGTCGGCGAAGGACGCCGCCACGGCCTGGGCGCAGTTGTAGCCCTCTTTTCGGTACTGGTATGCCATTGCACAACGGTCCATGGGTATCATCTCCATCTTTCGTATTCCTCAAATTCTGAGAAGTATTTTACCTTTACAGTCCTTTTGCCAGCTGCTGAATCTTCCGCAGCCGGTGGTTCAGGCAGGATTTCGTCACCGGCGGGTCCAGGGACTCCGCCAGCTCGCTGAGGGTCAGCTCCGGGTGGGCCAGCCGGGCCGCCGCCGTCTGCTGGAGCTTCTCCGGCAGCTGGTCCAGAAGGCCCGCCTCCCGGAGGCGGCGGATGGCCTCCAGCTGCTCCTGGGCGGCCTCCACCGCCTTGTCCAGGTTGGCGCTGTCGCAGTTGAGGCGGCGGTTGACGCTGTTGCGCAGGTCCTTCTCCATTTTGGTGGTCATGACGCTCATGGCCGCCACCGGCGCGCCGATGAGGGTGAGAAAGTCCTCGATCTGGTCGCTCTGCTTGAAGTAGGTGATATAGCTGCCGTTGCGGCTGACGCTCTTGGGGGGATAGCCGCACTCCCGCAGTAGCACCTCCAGCTCCCGGCTCACCTGCAGATGGGAGGTGGCCAGCTCCAGGTGGTACCGCTTGGCCGGGTCGGTGACGCTGCCCCCGGCAAAGAACACCCCCCGCAGGAAGGCCGCCCGGCAGCACTCCTCCTCCAGCAGTCCGAAGTTGATGTGCAGGGCCAGGTTCTGCTCCGGGCTGAAGCCCAGCAGGTCCACGATCCGGCGGAGCTTGGCCCCGTCGGTGATCTGGAACACCAGCTTGCCGGTCTCCCCCGCCTCCGGCGTCCGGTCGAACCGGGCGTTGAAGGCCCGATGGAACAGTTTGGGCAGCCGCGCCGCCAGGGCGGGGTTGCCGGTGATGATCCGCACCTCGCCGGCGCTGAAGGTGTTGCAGTACAGCAGGATGCCGTAGGCCTCCGCCCGGGCGCAGCACAGCTTCTGCACCGGCAGGCGGCACAGCTCGTTTTTCGCTTCAAAGGAAAAGGACATGGGTGGGTCTCCTCCAACTCTGGGTCATTTGCCGCCCTCCTTGCGGTATCCGTCCCGCCGGCCGTCGAACCGGTCCCCGGCGATGCGGACGTTCCGCTCCGCGTGGAGCAGGATCAGCTCCCGGGCCAGGGCGGCGGGGTCGTGGCGGACGAAGCCGTTCTCCACCGTGGCCACCGGCCGCTCCACGATCTCCACCCCCAGGGCCTCACAGGCCTCTTTGTCGCAGCGGATGCGCTCCGCCCCCTCCTCCGCGTACCGGGCGGCCACCGCCCTGGGGATGGGGGAGGAGTTGGTCAGGCACAGGTCGAACAGCCCCGGCGATGAGTGGGCGAACAGGGCGGCGATGTGGTCGGAGACGGTGTAGCTCTCCGTCTCCCCCTCCTGGGTCATCACGTTGCAGACATAGATTTTCAGGGCGTCGGAGGCCTGGATGGCCTCCACGATGCCGTCCACCAGGAGATTGGGGATGATGCTGGTGTACAGGCTCCCCGGGCCCAGGACGATCATGTCCGCCTCGGCGATGGCGGACAGGGCCGCCGGCAGCGCCTTGGGATGGGCGGGGATCAGCCGCACCTGGCGGATGCGGCAGTCCTCCTTCTTCTTGCAGTAGAAGATCTTGGACTCCCCCACCACCGTGGCGCCGTTTTCGAACTCCGCCTCCAGCCGGACGTCCGCCGTGGTTACCGGCAGCACCCGTCCGGTGACGGCCAGCACCTCGCTCATGCGGCTCACCGCCACGTCAAAGGACGGGGAGATGCCGTTCAGGGCCGCCAGAAAGAGGTTGCCGAAGCTCTGTCCCGCCAGGGACCCCTCGGTGAACCGGTAGTGGAGCAGCTCCCGCATCACCGGCTCCGTGTTGGCCAGGGCCTCCATGCAGTTGCGGATGTCCCCCGGCGGGGGCATCCCCAGGTCCTGGCGCAGCATCCCGCTGCCGCCGCCGTCGTCCGCCACCGTGACGATGGCGGCGAGGTTCTCCGTGTACTGCTTCAGCCCCCGCAGCATGGTGGCCAGGCCGTGGCCGCCGCCGATGACGGCCACCTTGGGCCCGTGGGCCCGGGGGACCCGGTATTCCTGTGTGTCCACGGCTCAGCCTCCCCGGGCCATGTCCCGGTGGTTCTCCAGCACCTGATACCCCTGGTCCCGGATGAAGCCCGCCAGGGCGTGGGTCACCGCCACGGAGCGGTGGTGGCCCCCGGTGCAGCCCACGGCGATGGTCAGGGAGGTCTTTCCCTCCTCCGCGTACAGGGGCAGGGAGAAGGCCAGCAGGTCCTCCAGCTTCTTCATGTAGTCCCGGGTCTGGGGGAACTGGAACACGTAGTCCGACACCGCCTGGTCCAGCCCCGTCCGGGGCCGCAGGTCCTCGATGTAAAAGGGGTTGGGCATGAACCGCACGTCGAACACCAGGTCCGCGTCCAGGGGCAGGCCGTACTTGAAGCCGAAGGAGGTGACGCTGACCGTCATGCCCCCCTTCTCCCCCTCCTGGCCGAAGAGACGCAGCAGCTCTCCCCGCAGCTGGGCGGTGGAGGTGCGGGAGGTGTCGATGACGAAGTCCGCCCGCTCCTTGACGGGGGCCATCAGGGCCCGCTCCTTCTCCACCGCCTCCTCCAGGGAGTCGGTGCCCCCCGCCAGGGGGTGGCGGCGGCGGGTCTCCTTGTACCGCTTGATGATGACCTCCGGCGCCGCCTCCAGAAACAGCATCCGGCACTGGGCCTCCATGGCTTTCAGCTTATCCAGCACGTCGAACAGCTCCGTGAAGGAGCTGGCCGTCCGCACGTCGTACACCAGGGCCACCCGGTCATACCGGCCGTTGCCCCCGGCGCAGAACTCCGCGAATTTCAAAATCATGGCGGCGGGCATATTGTCCACGATATAGAAGCCCATATCCTCCAAAAAGGAGGCCGCCTTGCTCTTTCCGGCCCCGGAGAGGCCGGAGATGATGAGGATCTCCATGTCCTCCACCGCTCCCTTCTCAGTCGATGATCCTGACCTCCGGCTCCAGCCGGACGCCGACGGCGTCCAGCACCCGCGCCTGGATCTGCCGGATCAGCTCCACCACGTCGGCGCAGGTGGCGCCGCCCCGGTTGATGACAAAGCCCGCGTGCTTCTCGCTGACCTGGGCGCCGCCCACCGTCAGGCCCTTCAGGCCGCACTGGTCGATCAGCGTCCCGGCGTAGTGCCCTGCCGGCCGCTTGAAGGTGCTGCCGGCGCTGGGGTATTCCAGGGGCTGGCTGGCCTTCCGCTTTTCCATCAGCTCCCGCATCCGGTCCCGGATGGCCGCCTGGTCCCCGGGGACCAGGCGAAAGACCGCGTGGAGCACCACCGCGTCCGGGTGGTCCGACAGCAGGCTGTGGCGGTAGCCGAAGTCCAGCGCCGGGCCCGGCAGGTACCGGACCCCCTCCTCCGGGAAGAGGACCGCGGCCCCCTGGACCACCTGTCCCATCTCCCCGCCGTAGGCGCCGGCGTTCATGCACACCGCGCCGCCCACCGTGCCGGGGATGCCGTGGGCGAACTCCAGCCCCGTCAGCCCCTGCCGGCAGGCGAAGTCCGCCAGCCGGGCCAGGGGGACGCCGGCCTCCGCCGTCAGCTCTCCCGGCGCGTCGCCGGCCTCCACCCGGTTCAGCCCGGCGGAGGTGTCGATCACCAGCCGGTCCAGCCCTGCGTCCGGGCACAGCAGATTGGTGCCGTTGCCGATGACCAGGGGCCGGGCGCCGCAGGCGATGGCGTGGTCCAGCAGCAGCACCAGCTGCTCTCCCCGCTCCGGAAAGGCCATCCGGCGGGCGGGGCCGCCGATGCGGAAGGAGGTGTGGCGGCTCATGGGCTCGTCACACGCCATCCGCAGGTCCGGCAGATAGTCCGCCGTCCACTTGTCTAAATCAGTCCACCAGTCCATTCCTGGACCTCCTCACGTTGAAGTTACCCGGCCCAGCAGGGCCGCGCCGATGATGCCGGCGTCGTTGCCCAGCTCCGCCCGCAGGATGCGGGTGGTCCGGCCGCCGTGGCGGGAGAAGCACAGTTCCCCCACCCGCCGCCGCAGGGGCTCCAGCAGCAGCTGCTCCGGCGCCCCGGCCACGCCGCCGCCGAAGGCCACCGCCTCCGGCCGCAGGAGATTGATGAGGCTGGCGGTGCCCTCCGCCAGCTCCTCCACATATTGGCGGCAGACGGCCAGGGCCGTCTCGTCCCCCGCCTCCGCCGCCTGGAAGGGGGTCCTGCCGTCCACGGTGCCCCGCTCCGCCGCCAGACGGCAGAGCAGGCTCTCGGGATGTTCCGCCATGGCGGCCCGGGTCTGGCGGATCAGGGCTGTGGCGGAGGCGTACTGCTCCCAGCAGCCCCGCCGGCCGCAGGGACAGGGCAGGCCACCCACGTGGGTCACCAGATGCCCCGCCTCGCTGGAGGTCTCGCCGCCCCGCAGGCGGCCGTCCAGAATGATGCCGCCCCCCAGGCCGGTGCCCAGGGTCAGCACCACAAAGTCCCGGAAGCCCCGGCCGGCGCCCCGGAGGAACTCCCCCGCCGCGGCGCAGTCCGCGTCGTTGCCCAGCAGCACCGGCAGGTCCAGACGGCGGCGGAACAGGTCCGCCAGGGGCACGTGCTCCATGGGGATGTTGGTGGTGTACAGCACCTCCCCGCCGGAGACCGCCCCCGGCAGGCCGATGCCCACCCCCAGGGCGTCCTCCGGACCGGCGCCGGCGGCGGAGAGGGCCGCCTCCGCCAGGTCCGCCAGATCGCCGGCGAAGGCCTCCGGGTCCCGGAAGGCCAGGGGGCGGCGCTCCACGGCCAGCAGGCGGCCCGCCGCGTCCACCGCGCCGGCCTTCAGATTGGTGCCGCCCACGTCGATGCCGATGTACAGGCCCCTCATTTCGCTTTCCGGCTGCCCAGGTCCGCCCGCAGGTCCACCCGCTGGGCCAGCTCCTGGGCGGCGTTGAAGCCGTACCGCCTGTGGCGGTTGTTCATGGCCGCCACCTCCACGATGCTGGCCAGGTTCCGGCCCGGCCGCACGGGGATGGTGACGCAGGGGACCTCCACCCCCATGATCTCGATGTGGTGGTCCTCCAGACCCAGGCGGTCGTAGATCTTGGTCTCGTCCCACTGCTCGAACTGCACCACCAGGTCGATCTGGCACTCTTCCATGATGGCGCTCATGCCGAAGAGCTGGCGCACGTCGATGACGCCGATGCCCCGCAGCTCGATATAGTGGCGGATGACCTCCGGGGCGGTGCCGATCAGCTGGTTGGAGATCCGGCGGATCTCCACCGCGTCGTCCGCCACCAGCCGGTGGCCCCGCATGATGAGCTCGATGGCGGACTCGCTCTTGCCGATGCCGGAGTCGCCGGTGATCATCACGCCCTCGCCGGAGATGTCCAGCAGCACACCGTGGCGGGTGACGCAGGGGGCCAGCACCCGGTTGAGATATTCAATGGTATGGCTGGTGAAGTCCACCGTGGTCTCCTCGGTCCGCAGCAGGGTCCGCTCGTGGACCTGGGCGCTCTCCAGGCACTCCGGCAGGCAGTCCAGCCCCCGGGAGATCACCAGGGCCGGGATGTCATAGAGGAACAGGTCGTCAAAGCACTTGCGGCGCTGCTCCGAGGTGAGCCCCTTCAGATAGGTGATCTCCGCCTTGCCCACCACCTGGAGGCGGCGGGGGTCAAAGTAGTCATAGAAGTTGTGGAACTGGAGTCCGGGACGGTTCACGTCCGTGATGGTCAGCAGGGCCGTGTCATAGTCGGCGCCCTTGTTCAGCACCTCCAGATTGAAGAGGGTGACCAGTTCCGAAATTTTCAGGCCATGTTCCTGCATGGTGTCCTCCCTTTTCTTCCGGCGCCCGGAGGGGCCGGGTTCTCTCCCGGGCAGGCCGCCCGGCGCGTAAACCGATCTGCCCGGATCCGGGCACAGAAAATCGCTGATTCTATTATATATGATTCTGCCCCTTTGCGCAACACCTTGCCGCCGCTTTCCTCCCGCCCCCTGCCGGAGCCGGCGGGATGCGGCCGGAGAGAGAAGTGCATCGATAAAGGAGCAGAGAGATTCCCCGGTGAGGGCGCATCTCTTGTCCCGGCTCTCACGCTCCGAAAAAAGCTTTTGTTTTTTTGAAAATTTTACTTGCATTTTCAAAAGTTTTCTGGTATGATACCAGTTGTGCCTGCAAAGGGCATGGAAGTATGCAACGGCAAGGAGGTGCAACGGATGGCTAAGTGCGAGTTCTGCGATAAGGGCGTTACTTTCGGCATCAAGGTCTCTCACTCTCACCGGCGTTCCAATCGGATGTGGAAGCCCAATGTGAAGCGTGTGAAGGCGATTGTCGATGGCTCTCCCCGCCATGTGTATGTTTGTACCCGGTGTATGCGTTCCGGCAAGGTCACCAGAGCGGTCTGACATGGACAAACGAAATCCCGAACCTCCCGGTTCGGGATTTTTTGCTGTATATCGCCGGATTTGGAAAGGGGCGGACGAATTATGGAACATCCCATTCTCCCCCTGCGGGATGCGCCCGCTCTGCTGGACGAGGCCGCCGTCTGGTTCAGCGGCCATTGGGGCATCCCCGCGGCGGAGTACCGGGAGAGCATGGAGCAGTGCCTCCGCCGAAAGTCTCCCGTCCCCCAGTGGTATATGGTCCGGGACGGCGGACTGCCGGAGCGGATGTACACCGCCCCCGCCCTGTCCCCCGCAATCCGCCCTTGACATTCCAAGGGGTTCAGGGGATAATATGGTTGCTGTTTTTTGTAATTGACCCAATATGGAGGTATTTTCATGGCATTGGATCAGCGCTTTTTCCAGGAGATGGAGGCCCGGATCCCCAAGGGGAAGGTCCGCACCCGGTTCGCCCCCTCCCCCACCGGCTATATGCACGTGGGCAACCTGCGGACGGCCCTGTACACCTGGCTCATCGCCCGGCACGCCGGGGGCACCTTCATCCTCCGCATCGAGGACACCGACCAGGGCCGCCTGGTGGAGGGCGCCACGGACGTGATCTACCGCACCATGGCGGAGTGCGGCCTCACCCACGACGAGGGCCCCGACGTGGGCGGCCCCGTGGGCCCCTACATCCAGTCGGAGCGGCGGGACCTGTATCAGCCCTACGCCCACCTGCTGGTGGAGAAGGGCGCCGCCTACTACTGCTTCTGCGAAAAGACGGAGTCCGAGGAGGACTCCGGCGAGTTCGACCGGGCGGACGACCCCTGCCGGGATCTGGACCCCGCCGAAGCCCGCCGCCGGGTGGAGGCCGGGGAGCCCTACGTCATCCGGCAGAAGATCCCCCACGAGGGCGTCACCACCTTCCACGATGTCACCTTCGGGGACATCACCGTGGAGAACAAGACCCTGGACGACCAGGTGCTCCTGAAGCGGGACGGCCTGCCCACCTACAACTTCGCCAACGTGGTGGACGACCATCTCATGGGCATCACCCACGTGGTCCGGGGCAGTGAGTACCTGTCCTCCGCCCCCAAGTACAACCTGCTGTACCAGGCATTCGGCTGGGACATCCCCACCTACGTCCACTGCTCCCCCGTCATGCGGGACCAGCACAACAAGATGTCCAAGCGCCACGGGGACCCCTCCTACGAGGACCTGAAGGCCCAGGGCTATCTGACGGAGGCCATTTTGAACTACGTGGCCCTGCTGGGCTGGGCCCCCAAGGGGGAGCGCAGCGAGCAGGAGATCTTCTCCCTTCCCGAGCTGGTGGAGGCCTTCGACATCGCCGGCATCTCCAAGTCCCCCGCCATCTTCGACATCGACAAGCTGACCTACTTCAACGCCACGTATCTCCGGGCCATGACACCGGAGGCGTTCGCCAAGGCGGCGGAGCCCTATATCCGCCAGGCGGTGAAGAACCCGGCCATCGACGTCAATGCCGTGGCGGCCCTGCTCCAGGCCCGGTGTGAGAAGCTGACGGACATCCCGGAGAAGGTGGACTTCTTCGACCAGCTGCCGGACTACGGCGTGGACTTCTTCACCAACAAGAAGTCCAAGACCAACCCGGAGGTCTCCCAGGCCATGCTGGAGGCCGCCATCCCCGCCCTGGAGGCGATTCCGGACTGGACCCAGGACGCGGTCCACGACACCCTGATCGCCCTGGCGGAGCGCCTGGGCGTAAAGAACGCCACCCTCATGTGGCCGGTGCGGATCGCGGCGGCCGGCAAGCTGGTGACCCCCGGCGGCGCCGTGGAGATCTGCCATATCCTTGGTAAGGAGGAGACCCTCCGCCGCCTGCGGCTGGGCCTGGACAAGCTCCGGACCTGAGCCCCCTGAATTTCAACCCACAGAAAGGATGCACTTCCAACTATGAGTAAAACCACCATCCCCTCCGGCTACCGGATGCCCCTGAGCAACAACGAGCTCCAGCGGGCCATCGAGCTGATCCACCAGGAGTTCCAGCACAGCCTGTGCGTGCGGCTGAACCTCCACCGGGTCTCCGCCCCCCTGTTCGTGGACGGCAAGACCGGCCTCAACGACGACCTGAACGGCGTGGAGCGCCCCGTCACCTTCGACATCCCCGACGTGGGCACCGACGGACAGGTGGTCCACTCCCTGGCCAAGTGGAAGCGGCTGGCCCTGAAGCGGTATGAGTTCCCCGCCGGCACCGGCCTCTACACCAACATGAACGCCATCCGCCGGGACGAGGTGGTGGACAACCTCCACTCCATCTATGTGGACCAGTGGGACTGGGAGAAGCACATCACCCCCAGGGACCGGAACCCGCTGTACCTGAAGGAGACGGTCCGGGACATCGTGGGTGCCGTGTGCGACACCGCCGCCGCCCTGCGGAACGCCTTCCCTGTGCTGACCTTCAAGCCGGACCGGGACGTGTACTTCATCACCACCCAGGAACTGGAGGACCGGTTCCCCGACCTGACCCCCAGTGAGCGGGAGACGGAGATCTGCCGCAAGCACCGGACGGTGTTCCTGATGCAGATCGGCAAGACGCTGAAGTCCGGCCAGCGCCACGACGGCCGGGCCCCGGACTACGACGACTGGGAGCTCAACGGCGACATCCTCATGTGGAACCCGGTGCTGGAGCGGAGCTTTGAGCTGTCCTCCATGGGCATCCGGGTAGACGCCGCGGCCCTGGACCGCCAGCTGACGCTGGCCGGCTGCGACAACCGGCGGGAGCTGCCCTTCCACAAGATGCTGCTGGAGGGCAAGCTGCCCCTGACCATCGGCGGCGGCATCGGCCAGTCCCGGCTGTGCATGCTGCTGATCGGCACCTGCCACATCGGCGAGGTCCAGGCCAGCCTCTGGGACCCCGAGACCCTGCGCATCTGCGAAGAGGCTGGTGTCACGCTGCTGTAAAGGAAATCCACTGCACAAAAATTCCCGCCTGCCGGATCGCGGCAGGCGGGTTTTTTGCAGCTCTCAGGCGGCGCGAGGCCGGGTTCCGTCACGCGGAGACGCCGGTCTGGTCCTCGGCGGTGAAGTAGACGAAGAAGGTGTCGCCGGTGCTCTCGTTGCCGTCCTCGTCCACAAACTGCTCCAGATAGGCGATGGAGAAGTCCGTGAAGCCGGCGGGCACCTCGTACACCAGCTCGCCGGTCCGCTCCTCGTCCACGGCCAGGGTGTATGTACCGGGCAGCTGGCTGTCCCCCACCGGGTCCAGCTCCTCATAGGTCTCCGTATTGATGGTGATGGGATAGGCGAAGGCGTCGTCCCCGTCGTCCCACTGGATCTGGAAGTCCGTGTCATACATCTCGATGCTCTTCTGGTTGGTGTTCTTCACCGTGATGTCCGCCACCAGCAGGGCGTTCCCCTCCGCCGGGGTGTAGCCCTCGTAGTCCTTGGTGAGGTAGGCGCTGTTGACCGTGAAGTCGAAGAAAAAGGTCTCCATGGTGTCGCCGGTGCGGCCCTCGCTGGAGGACCCGCTGCCGCCGCAGGCCGTCAGGCCCAGGACCATGGCGGCGGCCATCGCCAGTGCAAGCAGTCTCTGTTTCATTTCCCGTTCTCCCTTTCTGCAAAATCTGCGGGGGTCCCCTTCAAGCGGGGCCCCAGGATCGCCTTTCGTTTCGCGCACCGCCCCTCCGGGGCGGCCAGCTCCCCCCAGGGCTCACCGGGTGGGGATGACCTCGATCCAGTACCCGTCCGGGTCCGTGATGAAGTAGATGCCCATGGCGGGGTTCTCAAAGCAGATGCAGCCCATGGCCGCATGCTTGGCGTGGGCGGCGTCGTAGTCCTCCGCCCGCAGGGCCAGGTGGAACTCGCACTCCCCCAGGTCGTATTTCTGCGGATGGTCCCGCAGCCAGGTGAGCTCCAGGCGGAAGTCCGTCTTGCCGTCCCCCAGGTAGACGATGATGAAGCTGCCGTCCTCGGCGGTCTTGCGCTCCCCTACCGGCTCCAGGCCCAGGGCCTCCTTGTAGAAGGCCAGGGACTTCTCCAGGTCCGCCACATTGAAGTTGAAGTGATTGAATGTGAACATAGAATCCTCCTGACAGCCGGCGCGCTGGCCGGCGATTTCTGGGATCCAGTATACCATCCCCGGCGGCATCCGGGCAAGGCTTTTTCCGGCTCTTTGCCGCCCGCCGTTTCTTTTATCCATCTTATACAATTTCCATCTAAAAATTCGTCGCCATTTGGCCGGTTTGGGGGTTGTCACAAAAAGTTAGCAATGATAAACTTCTCTATGTTAGATGATGCTAACTTTTAAGGAGGAACGTGTTATGACGCTGGACAAGCTGCCCCTGGGGCAGGAGGCCGTCATCACCGCCGTGGGCGGCGAGGGCGCCCTGCGCTGCCGCCTGCTGGATATGGGGCTGATTCCCAAAACCAAGGTCCGCATCGAGAAGATCGCCCCCCTGGGGGATCCCCTGGAGCTGCGGGTGCGGGGGTACTCCCTGTCCCTGCGGAAGGAGGACGCGGGCAAGATCGAAGTGGAGGTGGCCGGAGTATGATCTTCGCGCTGGCCGGCAACCAAAACTGCGGCAAGACCACACTGTTCAACCAGCTCACCGGCTCCAACCAGCATGTGGGCAACTTCCCCGGCGTGACGGTGGACCAGAAGTCCGGCGCCATCCGGGGCGAGAAGGACTGCACGGTGGTGGACCTGCCGGGCATCTACTCCATCCGGCCCTACACGCCGGAGGAGATCGTCACCCGGGACTTCATCCTGAACCAGAGGCCCGACGGCCTCATCAACATCGTGGACGCCACCAACATCGAGCGGAATCTGTACCTGACCCTCCAGCTGATGGAGATGCGGATCCCCATGGTGCTGGCCCTGAACATGATGGACGAGGTCACCGCCGGCGGCGGCACCATCGACGTGAAGGGGATGTCCCAGGCCCTGGGCATCCCGGTGGTGCCCATCTCCGCCGTGAAGAACCAGGGCGTGGACGAGCTGGTGAAGATCGCCGTCCAGACCGCCCGGAACAAGACCCTGCCCACGGTGTACGACTTCTGCTCCCCCGGCCCGGTCCACCGGTGCATCCACGCGGTGGTCCACCAGATCGAGGACCACGCGGAAAAGTCCGGCATCCCTGTCCGGTTCGCCGCCACCAAGCTCATCGAGGGGGATGAGGACATCGTGACCCGCCTGGAGCTGGACCAGAACGAGCTGGAGCTCATCGAGCACAGCGTCAAGGAGATGGAGGACGAGTGCGGCATGGACCGCAACGCCGCCCTGGCGGATATGCGCTACACCTTCATCGAGAGCGTCTGCGCCGGCACGGTGGTGAAGTGCCGGGAGTCCCGGGAGCGGGAGCGGAGCGAGGCCATCGACAAGGTGGTCACCAACAAGTACCTGGCCCTGCCCTTCTTCTTCGCCATCATGCTGGGCATCTTCTTCCTGACCTTCAACGTCATCGGGTCCTTCCTGTCGGACCTGCTGGCCGCCGGGATCGACGCCCTCACCGTCACGGTGGACAACGCCCTCACCGCCTACGGGCTGAACCCGGTGGTCCACTCCCTGGTGATCGACGGCGTGTTTGCCGGCGTGGGCAGCGTGCTGAGCTTCCTGCCCATCATCGTGGTGCTGTTCTTCTTCCTCTCCATTCTGGAGGACACGGGCTACATGGCCCGGGTGGCCTTCGTCATGGACCAGCTGCTGCGGAAGATCGGCCTCTCGGGCCGGAGCATCGTGCCCATGCTGATGGGCTTCGGCTGCTCGGTGCCCGCCATCATGTCCACCCGGACATTGGCCTCCGAGCGGGACCGGCGGATGACCATTCTGCTGACGCCCTTCATGAGCTGCTCCGCCAAGATCCCCATCTACGGCGTGTTCTCCGCCGCCTTCTTCCCGGACCACGCCGCCCTGGTGATGATCGGGCTGTACATCCTGGGTATCCTGGTGGGCATCGTGGCCGCCAAGGTGCTGGGGGCCACCGCCTTCAAGGGCAACCCGGTGCCCTTTGTCATGGAACTGCCCAACTACCGCTTCCCCTCCGCCAAGAGCGTGGGGCAGCTGTGCTGGGACAAGGCCAAGGATTTTCTGACCCGGGCCTTCACCATCATCTTTGTGGCCACCATCATCGTCTGGTTCCTCCAGACCTTTGACACCCGGCTGAACCTGGTGGCCGACAGCGCCGACAGCCTGCTTGCCACCATCGGCGCCTGGATCGCCCCCATCTTCAAGCCCCTGGGCTTCGGGGACTGGCGGGTCTCCACCGCCCTGGTCACCGGCTTCATCGCCAAGGAGAACGTGATCTCCACCCTGGGCATCCTCACCGGCTCCGGCGCGGATGTCAGCGCCGCCGCCCTGGGCACGCTGTTCACCCCCGCCACCGCCGCCGGATTCCTGGCCTTCACCCTGCTGTACACCCCCTGCGTGGCCGCCATCTCCGCGGTGAAGCGGGAGCTGGGCTCCGGCTGGAAGGCCGCCGGCGTGGCCCTGAGCCAGTGCGTCATCGCCTGGTTCGTGGCCTTCTGGGTCTGCCGCATCGCTATGCTGATTTTGGAGTGAGGTGGCAGCCATGCTGGAATTTCTGATTTTGGCGGCCCTGGGGGTCTGGCTGGTGCTGGCCCTCCGGTCCTGCCACCGCCGCCGGGGAAAGGGGTGCGGCGGCTGTGACGGCTGCTGCGACCACTGCGGCCAGTCCTGCGGGCATCCGCCCCGCGGCTGACGATCCCCCTCCCCCGTGAGCCATAGCGCAAGAGCCCGCCGGCAGATGCCGGCGGGCTCGTTTTCTTGCTCTGTGCAGTTCTCTCAGGTATCCAGCAGCACCGTGCCGTCCGGCAGAATGAACCGATCCGCCGAGGGGGTGCTCAGATCCGCTGTCAGGGATGCCATCCGGTAGATGGTCTCCCCCTCCAGCAGCCGCTCCGACGCCACCAGCAGCCCCGTCTCCACGCTGACCCAGTACCGCTGGCTGTAGCCCTCCGGGTCCTGGACCGTCTCCACGTAGATGCAGTTCACGCCGGAGACGCTGCGGTAGTCCGCCGCGGCGATGTCCTCCACCGGCAGGTCCAGAATGGTCTCATAGGTGGGGATGGCCTGCTCGTCGTCCGGGGTGATCTCCCCCGCCGGGCCGCTGTAGACCGCGCTCTCGCTGTCGTACCAGATATAGGTGATCTCCCCGTCGGTGATGGTGTGGCGGGTCTGGCCGTCCGCCAGGGTCCGGTCTGTCCGGGTCCAGCGGCCGCTGACGGTCACCGTGGTGTCAAAGGACCCGCTGCCGCCGCTCCACACCTGCTCCACCCGGATGGTCCGGCTGTACTGGGCCGGGCGGTGCAGCGTCTCAATGGCGGTCTGCACCGTCTCCGGCGTCACCGCGATCACCGTCAGGGCGTCATCGCCGGCGGCGGTGTTCTCCTCCGTCTGCTCGGCGGTGTTTCCCTCCTCCGGCAGGGTGATGCGGGAGGAGCGGCGCAGGCTGTTGGTGAACATCAGCACAATCACCAGGACCACCAGGACGATGAAGCCCATGGCCACCCGGCTGATCTTCCGTTTTTCCATGCCGCCCTCCTTTCCGGACAAGGGGCGCCGGTCAGACGCCGAACGCCTCCGGCTTCTCCTGCCGCAGGCCGAACTTCCACTCGATGGCGTCGGCGATCCGGCGGCAGGCGTGGCCGTCGCCGTAGGGGTTCACCGCGTGGGCCATGGCGTCATAGGCGCTCTTGTCCCGGATGAGCCGCTCCGCCATGGTGACGATGTCGTCCTGCACCACGCCGCAGAGCTTCACGGTGCCGGCGGCCACCGCCTCCGGCCGCTCCGTCTCCCGGCGCATCACCAGCACCGGCTTGCCCAGGGCGGGGGCCTCCTCCTGCAATCCGCCGGAGTCCGTCAGCACCAGATAGGACCGGGCCATCAGGTTGTGCATCTCGTCCGCCGGCAGGGGGTCGATCAGGTGGACCCGGGGCGCGCCCCGGAGATAGGTGTCCACCGCCTCCCGCACCACCGGGCTGAGATGCACCGGGTACACCAGTTCCACGTCCCGGTTCTCCTCGGCGATCTGCCGCAGGGCCAGCATGATGTTGCGCATGGGCTCCCCGTAGTTCTCCCGCCGGTGGCAGGTGACCAGCAGGATCTTCTTCTCCCCGTAGGGCAGGTGGTTCAGCTCGTCGGTGGTGAAGCGGTAGTCCGGCCGGACGGTGGTTTTCAGGGCGTCGATGACCGTGTTGCCGGTGACGAACAGCCCCTCCGTGACGCCCTCCCGCTCCAGGTTTTTCCGGTTGTTGGCGGTGGGGCAGAAATACAGGTCCGCGATGGCGGACACCAGCTTGCGGTTCATCTCCTCCGGAAAGGGAGAATACTTGTCATACGTTCTCAGACCTGCCTCCACGTGGCCCACCGGCACCTGATGGTAGAAGGCGGACAGGGCCCCGGCAAAGGTGGTGGAGGTGTCCCCATGGACCAGGATCATATCCGGCTTCAGGGCGTCGATGGCCTCGTCCATGCCGGTGAGGCACTTGCTGGTGATGGTGGACAGGGTCTGCCGGGGGGTCATGATGTCCAGGTCCCAGTCGGGCTTCACGTGAAAGACCTCCAGCACGCTGTCCAGCATCTGCCGGTGCTGGGCGGTGACGCAGCAGAGGCTCTCGATGCCCTCCCGGCGGCCCAGCTCCTGGACCAAAGGGCACATCTTGATGGCCTCCGGCCGGGTGCCGAAGACACTGAGGATTCGGATGGGTTTCATGTTACGCCTCCCCTGCCTTTCCGTCATCGGGCTTGTCCCCGTGCTCTGTGTGATGGCCGTGCTCCTTCAGTTCCTCCAGCTCCTCGTGGAGCTCCTCCTTGACCTCCTTGGGGAACACCACCCGGGCGGCCACCACCGCCACGATGCACAGCACCAGGAAGAACAGCATGGCCCGTCCCTCGCCGCTGGTGGTCAGCACCACGGCGGAGAGGCCCAGAATGGCGGAGATCACGTACAGGGTGGCCACCGCCTGCTTCTGGTTCAGGCCCATGTCGATGAGCCGGTGGTGGATATGGCTCCGGTCGGCGTGCATGGGGCTCTGGCCGTGGGCGATGCGGCGGATGAAGGCAAAGGCGGTGTCAAAGATGGGCAGGCCCAAAATCAGGAACGGCACCGCGAAGGAGATGATGGCGTAGAACTTGAAGAGGCCCTCGATGGACATGGTGGCCAGGATGTAGCCCAGGAAGGTGGCGCCGGTGTCCCCCATGAACATCTTGGCGGGGTTCATGTTGTAGGGCATGAAGCCCACGCAGGCCCCCACCAGGGCCGCCATCACCACCGCCACCTGGAACTGCCCGCCCATGATGGCGATGACCAGCACCGTGGTGGCGGAGATGGCGGAGACGCCGTTGGCCAGGCCGTCCAGGCCGTCGATCAGGTTCACGGAGTTGGTGATGGCCACGATCCACAGCACCGTCAGGGGGATGGACAGATTGCCCAGCACCCAGTAGGCGTTGTCAGAGAAGATGTTGGGGTTGGAGAAGGCCTGGATGGTCACCCCGTTCAGGGCGGGGATCAGGGCCGCCACGATCTGCACCACGAATTTCAGCAGGGCGGGCAGGGCCATGATGTCATCCACCACCCCCAGCACCACGATGATGACGGCTCCCAGCAGGATGCTGCGCATCTCCCCCGTGATCTCCACGAACAGCAGGATGCTGACCATGAAGCCGATGAAGATGGCCAGTCCCCCCAGCCGGGGGATGGGCACCTTGTGCATCCGGCGGGCGTCCTTGGGCACGTCGATGGCCCCCACCTTGTAGGCGAAGGTCTTGACCACCGGCGTCATGAGAAAGCTGACGACCAGTGCCACCAGCAGCGCCAGCAGCACATAGGCGATCAGCCGGTTTTCGATGAACATGACGTCTCCTCCATCACCGGGGCAGGAAGCCCACTTTCTTGTAGACCTTGCCCAGCGTCCGGTTGGCCACGCGGGCGGCCTTCTCGGCGCCGGCGCGGTAGACGCTCTCCAGATAGGTCTTGTCCGCCAGCAGGCGCTCCGTCTCCTCCCGGATGGGCCGCAGCAGCTCCACCACGGACTCGCCCACCGCCTGCTTGAAGTCGCCGTAGCCGCGGCCGGCGAACTCCTGCTCGATGGTCTCGAAGCTCTTGCCGGTGGCCACGGAGTAGATCTGCATCAGGTTGGACACGCCGGGCTTGGCGGCCGGGTCAAAGCGGACACAGGCCTCGGAGTCCGTCACCGCCTTCTTGAACTTGCGCATGATGTCCTCCGGCTTTTCCAGCATGTAGACGCAGCCGTTCTGGTCCTTGTCGGACTTGCTCATCTTCTTCTCCGGGCTGGTGAGGCTCATGACCCGGGCGCCCACCTGGGGGATATAGGGCTCGGGGAGCTTGAAGGTCTCGCCGTAGATCCCGTTGAACCGGGTGGCGATGTCCCGGCAGATCTCCACGTGCTGCTTCTGGTCGCCCCCCACCGGCACCAGGTCCGCCTGGTACAGCAGGATGTCGGCGGCCATCAGGGCCGGATAGGTGAAGAGGCCGGCGTTGATGTTATCGGCGTTCTTGGCGGACTTGTCCTTGAACTGGGTCATGCGGGAGAGCTCGCCGAACATGGTGTAGCAGTCCAGCACCCAGCCCAGCTGGGCGTGGGCCGGCACGTGGGACTGGACGAAGATCACGTTCTTCTCCGGGTCCAGGCCGCTGGCGATGTAGGCCGCCACCTGGGTCAGGGTGTGCCGCCGTAGGTCCGCCGGCACCTGCCGCACGGTGATGGTGTGCATGTCCGCCAGCATATAGTAGCAGTCGTACTCATCCGCCAGGGCCGCCCAGTTCTTGATGGCCCCCAGATAGGACCCCAGGGTCAGGTCGCCGGAGGGCTGGATGCCGCTCAAAATTCTCTTTTTCTGTACTTCGTTTTCCATATCTTTACACCTCAGGATGTCACACGGCCGGGACGCTTCCCCCGCCGCGGCAATATACGGATCATATTATACCACACAACATTAAATAGAGCAATCTTTGATTGCGCGCTTCCCTGTTCAAGCTCCGCCCCGGCGGCCTTGCAAAAGGCCGGAGGATATTGTATGATGAAGCAACAGGGAAACCTCCAGAGTTGATCCCGATCAATTTGAACGCGGCCAATGTCCAGGCCATCTTTGAACGTTGGAAATGCCATCATCCCCTCTCCCCGAAAGACCCGGCGTTCCCGGCGTGGTGAGAGGCCCAGGGGCGGACCTGTGTGTCCGCCGCCATCTTCGCTCCAGATTTCCCCGGGCGGCAGATTGCCGCCCCTGCGGCGCGGAATGGGAATCTCCCGCCGTCAAAAAACGGGCCGGCACGCAGGCCGGCCCCTACATACGATCCCAAAAGGAGCTGTCCGCCATGACATCCCACTTCTGCACCTGCCAAAACACCGCCTGCCGCTGCCACCCGTCCAACCACGACCAGGGGTGTGACCTGTGCATCCAGAAGGAGCTGCGCAAGGGCGAGATCCCCAGCTGCTTCTTCAACCTGGTGATCCAGCCGGGAGAGACCGTGGAGGACTGTACCATAGCGGCCTTCGCCCGCCGGGTGCTGGCACGGGAGGCGGAGAAGCCGGCCTCTGACAAATAAGATCCCGCAGGACAGAAAACGGAGGGAGCGCATCGCGCTCCCTCCGCTCTTCTTTTCAAAAACAGGGGCTCAGGCCTTGTGGTCGCAGCCCAGCACGTCCACGATCTTGTGGGACACCAGGTCCTTGATGGCCTGACGGGCGGGCTTCAGGTACTCCCGGGGATCGAACTTGTCGGGATGCTCCGCCATGAACTTCCGGATGGTGCCGGTCATGGCCAGGCGCAGGTCGGAGTCGATGTTGATCTTGCACACGGCGCTCTTGGCGGCCTTGCGCAGCTGCTCCTCGGGGATGCCCACGGCGTCGGGCATCTTGCCGCCGTACTCGTTCACCATCTTGACGAACTCCTGGGGCACGGAGGAGGAGCCGTGCAGCACGATGGGGAAGCCGGGCAGGCGCTTGACCACCTCATCCAGAATGTCGAACCGCAGGGGAGGCGGAACCAGCTCGCCCTTCTCGTTCCGGGTGCACTGGGCGGCGGTGAACTTGTAGGCGCCGTGGCTGGTGCCGATGGCGATGGCCAGGGAGTCGCAGCCGGTCTTTTCCACGAACTCCTGGACCTCCTCGGGATGGGTGTAGTGGGACTCCTCGGCGGAGACCTTCACGTCGTCCTCGATGCCGGCCAGGGCGCCCAGCTCGGCCTCCACCACCACGCCGTGGTCGTGGGCGTACTCGACGACTTTCTTGGTGATCTCGATGTTCTCGGCAAAGGGCTTGCTGGAGGCGTCGATCATGACGGAGGTGAAGCCGCCGTCGATGCAGCTCTTGCAGGTCTCAAAGTCGGGGCCGTGGTCCAGGTGCAGGGCGATGGGGATGTTGGGGCACTCGATGACAGCGGCCTCCACCAGCTTCACCAGATAGGTGTGGTTGGCATAGGCCCGGGCGCCCTTGGACACCTGCAGGATCAGGGGAGCTTCCAGGTCCCGGGCGGCCTCGGTGATGCCCTGGACGATCTCCATGTTGTTGACGTTGAACGCGCCGATGGCGTAGCCGCCGTCATAGGCCTTTTTGAACATTTCGGTTGTGGTAACCAGTGCCATAAGATCAACTCCTGTTCTTTGTTTCGTCCCGCTCTCCCGCCTCGGCCAGGGGGTCCGACCCGGATTGTCAAAAAGTGCCGGTCAAAAGAACGAAAACGTTTTTCTCCTATGATAATATCACAAGATTTTTAAAATGCAAGTATTTACAATTCTTTTTTGGAATGATATGATGGGAAAAGCATCCCGATACCAAATCTGAGGAGGATTTTTCCCATGAGTGAACTGAAAGGTGCCTGCATTTTCGGCCAGTCCGGCGGCCCCACTTCCGTCATCAACGCCAGTGCCTACGGCGTCATCGCCACGGCTCTGAAGGACCCCCACATCACCCGCGTGCTGGGGGCGGAGCACGGCATCAAGGGCGTTTTGAACGACCGGCTGTTCGACATGAGCCAGGAGGACCCGGCAGAGCTGGAGCTGCTGAAGTACACGCCCTCCTCTGCCCTGGGCTCCTGCCGGTACAAGATGGCGGACCCGGACGTGGATGACACCGACTACAAGCGGATCCTGGAGATCTTCAAGAAGTACGACGTCCGCTACTTCTTCTACAACGGCGGCAACGACTCCATGGACACCTGCAACAAGATCAGCAAGTATATGCAGAAGGTCGGCTACGAGTGCCGGGTCATGGGCGTGCCCAAGACCATCGACAACGACCTGTTCGGCACCGACCACTGCCCCGGCTTCGCCTCCGCCGCCAAGTATATCGCGACGAGCTGCATGGAGGTCTATCAGGACGCCCGGGTGTATGACACCGGCATGATCTGCATCATCGAGATCATGGGCCGCCACGCCGGCTGGCTGGCCGGCTCCGCCGCCCTGGCCACCGCCTACGGCGCCGGCCCCGACCTGGTGTACCTCCCCGAGGTGGACTTCGACATGGACCAGTTCCTGGCGGATGTGGAGCGGATCTACAAGGAGAAGGGCAACTGCATGGTGGCCGTCTCCGAGGGCATCCACTACGCCGACGGCTCCTTCGTCTCCGAGGCCAAGACCTCCGCCACCGACGGCTTCGGCCACGCCCAGCTGGGCGGTCTGGCCTCCCTGCTTGCCAACGTGGTGAAGCAGAAGACCGGCGCCAAGGTCCGCGGCATCGAGCTCTCCCTGCTCCAGCGGTGCGGCGCCCATCTGGCGTCTGAGACCGACATCGAGGAGGCCGTCATGTCCGGCAAGGCCGCCGTGGAGAACGCCGTGGCCGGCATCACCGACAAGATGGTGGGCTTCGAGCGGACCTATGAGAACGGCCAGTACGTCTGCAAGACCAAGCTGCTGCCCCTGACCGACGTGGCCAACACCGAGAAGAAGGTGCCCATCGAGTGGATCAACGCCGCCCACAACGGCGTGGAGAAGCCCTTCATCGACTATGTGCTGCCCCTGATCCAGGGGGAGCCCAAGCTGCCCAAGGTGGACTCCCTGCCCCGCTTCGCCAAGCTGAAAAAGGTGCTGGTGAAGTAAAAATTCCCATAGGAGCTTTCCAGCAAGGACGTGCCGTCTGGCGCGTCCTTGTTTTTTTTGCCTCTCACGCTTCTGTCCGAATGTCCCGGCAGGCGTCTGCGCGGTTGACAATTCCCTCCAAGTCTGCTACGTTAGAGTCAACTCCTTGAGTAAACTCCTGGAGTTGTTACAATACTAGCAGAGGTCTTTCGGACGGATTGGAGGCTGATCCCATTGTTTCACCGGATTCACAGACGTATTCTGCCGCTGGCGCTGGCGCTGCTGCTGGCCCTGTCCTGCGTCCCCGTCGCCTACGCGGCGGACTTCCCTGATGTGCCCAAGTCCCACTGGGCCTATTCCTATATCCACGACGCCGTGAGCCGGGGGCTGGTCCAGGGCTACGGAGACGGCCGCTTCCGCCCCCAGGACGCCGTCAGCGTCCAGGCCTTCCTCTCCATGGTCTGCCGGGCGGACGGCCTGGACGACCGCCAGCTCCAGAGCGGCTCCAACTGGGCGGACCCGGCCGTGGCCTACGGCGCCTATTTCGGCTGGTTCCAGCCGAAGGAGCTGGGCAGCCGCACCGCCCCCATCACCCGGGAGTTCGCCGCCCAGCTGCTGATTCAGGCCTTCCACCCGGAGGCCGTGGGCTGGGGGTCGGCGCTGTCCTTCCGGGATCAGGCGGACATCTCGCCGGAGCGTCTGCCCTACGTGCGGGCGGCCGCCGCCCTGGGGATCGTGGACGGATACGCGGACGGGACCTTCCGGCCGGACCAGGGGCTCACCCGGGCCGCCGCGGCGAAGCTGATCTCCCGCTGTGTCCCCAAGGCCGCCGGTTCCTCCGGCAAATCGGTCCAGGTGCCGGTGCTGATGTACCACGACGTGTCCTATCTGGGCCGGGGCTACTCCAAGACGCCGGAGATCTTTGAAAAGCAGATGCAGGAGCTGAAGGATGCCGGGTTCCACACGGTGTTCTTCTCCCAGGTCATCGACTACGTGGAGAACGGCACGCCCCTGCCGGAAAAGCCCATCGTCATCACCTTTGACGACGGCTACGCCACCAACTACACCTACGTCTACCCCATCCTCCAGAAGCTGGGGATGAAGATCGAGCTCTCCACCATCGGCGTGGCCATCCGGTACGCGGACTGGGGGCTCCGGTGGGATCAGATCCGGGAGATGGTGAACAGCGGCCTGGTGGCCATCGAGCCCCACACCTATGACCTCCACAGCAGCACCGCCGCCCGGACCTCCATGCTGAAGAACCCCTCCGAGAGCTGGGCGGACTATGTGACCCTGGTGGGGGACGACACCCGCAAAGTCCTGGACCAGATCACCACGGAGGTCGGCACCACGCCCCAGGTGTTCACCTATCCCCTGGGCAAGTACAACGCCATGACGGAGGCCATCGTGCACCGGCTGGGCTGCAAGGTCTCGCTGACCACCAAGGACGGCGTGGCCAGAGTCGTCCAGGGGGATCCCTCCTCCCTGCGGCTGATGGACCGGATCGGCATGGACTTCCGAAACGGCAGCGTCGTCAGCGTGCTGAAGCAGTTTGGATACAAATTCAGTTAAGGATTGATAGGGCCGCTGAATGGCTTGACAAAAAGCGGGTCCGGCAATGCCGGACCGGGCCTTAATACAAGCGGCCCAAAGAAGCGCAAAACCAGAAAGAGATCACCCGAAATAGGTGATCTCTTTCTGGTTAATATTGGCGCTATCTGTCTTTTTCCCGTTTAAGGACGAAAATCAATCCAACAAGGCCAATGACAAGGCCGACTGCGGCAAATGGAAATGCTTCAAAATGATACACAAGATAGCTGTTCAAATCCCCCTCGGCAATCCCTAACAGAATGCCGAACAGGAGCAGTGCAATGCCTTGCAGTTGCCGCTTCATGATCTATCCCTCCATCACCGAGCCTGTCTCATTTCCAGATAATCCCGAACTCCTAAGTATCATTCCTCACTTGTTCTTCTGATAAATCGCCCACAGACCGTCCATCAGCAGGTACTTGTCGTAGACGATGGGATTCCGGCAGTATTTCACGATCACCGGGGCGTTGCCGCCGGTGGCCACCACGCTGACCGTCTGGCCCGGGAACTGCTCCCGGATGCGGTCGATGACCCCGTCCAGCATCCCGGCGGTGCCGTAGACGATGCCGGAGCGCATACAGTCCTCGGTGGTCTTGCCGATGAGCACCTTGGGGTGCTGGAGGGAGATGGCCGGCAGCTGGGCCGCCCGGCGGCTCAGGGCCTCCAGGGACACGTTGACACCGGGCAGCAGCATCCCGCCCTCGTAGTTCCGCCCGGCGGAGATGACGCCGATGGTGGTGGCGGTGCCCATGTCGATGGTGACGATGGGGGGCTCGAACTTCTCCAGGGCCGCCACCGCGTCCGCCACGATGTCCGCCCCCACCTGGGACTGGACCGCCAGCCGGACGTTCAGCCCCGTCCGCACGCCGGGGCCCACCACCATGGGGGGCTTGCCCAGCAGCCGGGTCAGGGCCTTCTCCATCATGAAGTTCAGCGGCGGCACCACGCTGCACAGGATGGCCCCCGTCACGTCTGTGTACCGATAGTGGTACAGGGTGAACAGGTTCATCAGGTCGATGCTGATCTGGTCCGCGGTCTTGCGGCTGTCCGTGTCCAGAGAAGCCAGGAAGCGCAGCTGCTTGTCCCTGTCAAACAGCCCCACGGAGGTGTTGGAATTTCCTACATCGATGGCCAGCAGCATGGTGCTCTCTCCTTTTCTGTGGATGTCTCTATGATGCTCTATCGTATCACGCCCCGCCGCCGGATGCAAGGGCGGGGCGAATTTTCCATGAAAACCATTGCATCCAGCGGCCAGTCTGGTATACTGGCCTCAGAACACCACGAGAGGAGCTGGCGCTATGACCATCTTCCGAACCGCGATCCCCTCCCCGGTGGGGCTGCTGACCCTGGCCTCGGACGGCCGGGCCGTCACCGGCCTCTGGCTGGAGGGGCAGAAGTACTTCGGGGCAGGCCTGCCAGATGCTGTACAGGAAAAGGACTTGCCGGTATTTGAGGCCGCCCGGGCCTGGCTGGAATCGTATTTCGCCAAGGCCCCCCTTCCCCCGCTGCCGCCGCTGGCCCCTCAGGGCAGCCTCTTCCGCCAGGCGGTGTGGCAGCTGCTGGGAGAGATCCCCTATGGCACCGTCACCACCTACGGCGCCCTGACCCGGGCCCTGCGGGCCCAGGGCACTCCCGCCTCCCCCCAGGCGGTGGGCGGCGCTGTGGGCCACAACCCCATCTCCATTCTGATCCCCTGCCATCGGGTGGTTGGGACCGACGGCAGCCTGACAGGCTACGCCGGCGGCGTGGAGAAAAAGCGGTTCCTGCTGGAGCTGGAGGGGGTGGACATGACGGGACTGTACGTCCCCACCCGGGGCACGGCGCTGTGAGAGAGGCCGCCAGCCCCGCAGAAATCATGGGAGCCCGCCAATTCTGGCGGGCTCCCTGCTGTTTACAGCGGTGTTTGCGGACAGATCACGCCCCGGCACCAGGTCAGCAGCCGGTCCGTCAGGGCCGTCAGGTCCTCCCGGCACTCCCCCGCTTTCAAAGATTGGGCGGTTTGCAGAATCTCCAGGTCCGCCCCGGTCAGGTGCCGGGCCAGGTCCGCCCGGCGGCGGCAGTAGACGCCCTGCTCCACATACACCTTGGCCTGCAGCAGAAACACGGCCGCCTTGAAGGCCTCTGCCAGCGTCTCCACACTTCTGCCGTGGAGGAAGTTGTGGCAGCACAGGTGGTACAGGCCGCAGGCCCCGGCGTGGAGAGCCCGGCGGGCGTCCCCCTCTTGTTCCGGCGGCAGCAGGTCAGACAGGTGTCCGTACCAGTCGGCGGTGTCATAGCGGAACTGGAACAGGTCCGCCGGATCCCAGGCCGCCAGCTCCGCCGCCCCGGAGACAAAGCCGCACAGCTTGTCCCGGTCCGGCAGGTCCGCCACCGCCGCCCGGTAGGTCTCCAAATCCCGGAGGGCGCAGGTGTCCAGGATGCACACCACGTCGATGTCGCTGTCCGGTCCGGCCTCTCCCCTGCCCCGGCTGCCCTGGAGGCCGATGTATCGGACCCGATCCCCGAAGGCTGCCCGGACGGCTTCGATATAGGCCGCCATCCAAATCTTTATATCCAGCATTACAGCTTCCTCATGTGGGCGCCGGCGGATTTCAGCATCAGCTTCTTCCTGCCCACGGTGTCAAAGGCCACCTCCACCAGGGCATCGCCCCCCATGGGCCGGACGGAGAGCACCATGCCCTTCCCGAAGGCGGTGTGCTCCACCATGTCCCCCTGCTGTAATTGCAGCAGGGGCGCCGCCGGGGCGGCATTCTTTCGGACAGAGGCCAGGGGCCGCTGGGGCGCCTGGGCCGGGGCCCGGTAGCTGTGGACGCCGCCGCTGCTCCAGGAGCCGGACCGCGCGGGGGCGCCGCCCCAGCCGTCCTCGGACCGGCCGCCGAAGGTGTCGTCCTGTTCCGTGCCGCCGAAGCGGGGCGTGGGCTTGCTCTCCCAGCGCATGTTCTCCTCCGGGATCTCGTCCAGGAACCGGGAGGCCCGGTTGGTGCTGGTGCGGCCGTACAGCATCCGCTGGCGGGCATTGGTGAGGGTCAGCTTCTCCTTGGCCCGGGTCATGGCCACATAGCAGAGGCGCCGCTCCTCCTCCAGCTCCTCCTGGTCGTACTGAGCGGAGGAGCCGGGGAAGATCCCCTCCTCCATGCCCACCACGTACACCACCGGGAATTCCAGACCCTTGGCGGAGTGAATGGTCATCATGGTGACACAGTCGTCGCTGGCCTCCACGCTGTCCAGGTCCGTGTACAGGGCGATCTCATTCAAAAAGCCGGAGAGGGTGGCATCCTCGGGCTGCTGTTCCAGGAAGCCCAGGATGTTGGACTTCAGCTCCTGGACGTTTTCGATGCGGCCCCGGCTCTCCATGTCATTCTTCTCCTCCAGGGCCTTCACATAGCCGGTCTGGTCGCAGACGGCGTCGTAGAACTCCGGCAGGGCCAGCTCCGTGCCCGCCCGCCGCAGGCCGTCGATCAGGTCCGCGAACTTCAGCAGCTTGGAAGCGGCGGATTTCAGCTCCGGAAACAGGTCCGCGTTCCGGAGGATCTCGTACAGGGACGCCCCCTGGCTCTCCGCCAGGGCTCCCACTTTATCCAGGGTGGTGGCGCCGATGCCCCGGGGCGGGTTGTTGATGATTCGCCGCAGCCGCAGGTCGTCCATGGGGTTGTTCAGCACGCACAGATAGGCCAGCATGTCCTTGACCTCCGCCCGGTCGAAGAACTTCATGCCCCCCACCACCTTGTAGGGGATGCCGTTGCGCTTCATGGCGTATTCCAGGGCGTTGGACTGGGCGTTCATCCGGTACAGCACCGCGCTGTCCCGGAAGTGCCGGCCCCGGTTCACCCCCATCAGGATGTCCCCGGCCACGTAGTTGGCCTCGTCGCTCTCGTTGAAGGTGGTCTTGACGGTGACCACGTCGCCGCCGCCGTTGTCGGTCCACAACGTCTTGCCCTTGCGGCCCCGGTTGTTCTTGATGACCGCGTTTGCCGCGTCCAGGATGTTCTGGGTGGAGCGGTAGTTCTGCTCCAGGCGGATGGTCCGGGCTTTGGGGTACTGCTCCTCGAAGTTCAGGATGTTCTCGATGTTGGCCCCCCGGAACCGGTAGATGGACTGGTCGTCGTCACCCACCACGCAGAGGTTCTGGTACCCCCCCGCCAGGAGGCTGGTCAGCAGATATTGCAGGTGGTTGGTGTCCTGATACTCGTCCACCAGCACGTAGCGGAACTTGTGCTGGTAGTAGTCCAGCACCTCAGGCTCCCGCTGGAGCAGCGTCACCGTGTGGTAGATGATGTCATCGAAGTCCAGGGCGTTGGCGGTGCGGAGCTTCTTCTCGTAGGCTTCGTAGATTTTGGCGTAGTCCTTCATCCGCCAGTCGTTGGCGGCCTCCGCCCGCTTGGCGAAGTCCTCGATGGACTCGTACTGGTCCTTGGAGTGGCTGATGGCCGCCAGGACGCTCCGGGGCGGATACGTCTTTTCGTCCAGGTGCTTCTCCTTCAGCACGTCCTTGATGACCCGCTTGGAGTCGTCGGTGTCGTAGATGGTGAAGTCCTTGTCAAAGCCCAGCCGGTCGATGTCCCGCCGCAGGATCCGCACGCAGGCGGAGTGGAAGGTGGAGGCCCAGATGTCGTTGGCGTCCGGCCCCAGCCGGGCGGCCAGCCGGTCTTTCAGTTCCCCCGCCGCCTTGTTGGTGAAGGTGATGGCGATGATCTCCCAGGGCCGGGGCACGTCCACGGCGCAGAGGCGCCGGGCCCGGCGGACGTCCTCCTCCGCGGGCCGGGCGGGGAATCGCTCCAGAAACCGCAGGTCCTCCTCCGTGGCCCAGTCGGGCACCTCCTCCGAGTCGCTGCCCCGGCCGTAGGTCAAAAGGTTATAGACCCGCTGGATCAGCACCGTGGTCTTGCCGCTGCCGGCACCTGCCAGCAGGAGGAGTGGGCCCTCCGTGGCCATGGCGGCCTGACGCTGCATGGGGTTCAGCCGCTGAAGGTCCTGGGCGATGACCGCCCGCCGGGCGGCGATGTAGCGTTGTTTGAAGTCTTCCATATGTATCCCGTTCTCCGTCCGTCTCAAAAGTCTCGGCCCCTATTTTACGGCAAAATCCCCTGCCGGTCAAGGCAGGAAAAACGCCCCGGCCCGATTCATTCGTCGGGCCGGGGCACTCTTGTGCGGTCACTGGGCCAGGAACACCAGGTTCCGGTCCGTGATGAAATTGGGGACGCTGTACACCACACAGATCTCGTCGATGCCGTTCTCCGCCGCATACTGGGCGGGCGGCATCCGGAAGTACCGCAGATCCAGCAGGTGGACCTCCTCGAAGCTCTGGGCCAGGAAGGGGGCCAGGGAATCGGAGTAGGAGTCCCGGATCAGCAGGAGCTTTCCCCCGTCCCGGGCGTTCTCGTTGCGAATGACGCACAGGGGCTGGTTGCCCCCCAGAAAAGAGGAGTACTTGTCCTTCTCTGTGAGATAGCTCCGGTCGTACAGCACGCCGGACTCCGGGGAGCCGGTGCGCCAGGAGGTGACCGTCAGGCCGTCCTCCTCCACCCAGTACTCTATGGTGTCCGGCGTCAGCCAGTGGATGCCGGACTGGGAGTACAACGTGCCGTTGAAGTCGGTGCTGGCGGTCTCCGGTGTGAAGTCCTCTTCCTTGAGGGGTTCTCTGCCCAGGGCTTCCAACAGGGCATTGGCCCCATAGAAGGCCCCCAGGCTCGTCCAGTGGTGGTCGGTACGGTAGAAAATGGCCTCCGGGGCGTGGGCTGTCAGGGCGGCGGAGAAGTCGATCATCGGCAGGCCCGTGTCCGCCGCCTGCTGGAGATAGGCGTTCTGGTCCCAGGACGCGGCCCCCTCCGGCAGCTTGTCCCGCCACACCTCCGCCGCCGAGGGGATGAGCCCCAGGTACACCGGGATGTCCGTGTTCCCCGCCAGCTGGGTGACGTAATGCAGGTTCGTCTCCTCCAGGCCGTCGGCGGGTTCGTCCACCTTGTAGATCAGGGTCTCTCCCTCACAGAGATAGATGTTGTTGAACAGACGCTTGCCGATGAGCTGCTCCGTCCGGGCCTTCAGGCCCGTCCACTGGTCCCGCAGGGGAAACTGATCCTGGACGTAGGACTCCACGTCCTCCATATAGCTGCCGTCCAGCACGCCGGACAGCGTCAGCGCTGGCCGCTGCTGTAGGGTGCGGTTCTCCACGTCGGACCGCTCCCGATCCGGCAGCAGGAACTGCCACACCATCAGGCCCCCCAGAAAGAGGCAGAACACCGCCGCGAGAAATCTTGCGTATCGTTTGGACATGGTCTCTGCCTCCTCTCAGAACCGGAAATACAGGAAGGGGTTGTAGCTGCCGTCCACCAGATAGGCGGTACACACCACCAGGGAAAGCCCCATCAGCACCGGGGTGAACAGGGCCTCCGTCCGCCGGGGCAGCCTCGCCCACAGCCGCTGGCCCAGGGCCGTGGAGGCCAGCACCAGGGCCACCAGCGTCACGGCATAGCTCCGGAGCCGGAAGCCGTCGGCGGCGCTCCACAGGGGGGCGTTTCCGAAGCAGGCGGCCAGATAGTCCCCGCAGACCGACAAATCCACCATGGCGAAGAGGCCCCAGCCCACAAACACCACGATGAGGGTGTAGACGTGCTTGAGGACTTTCGGGGTCTTCTCCAGCACGCTCCGGAGGACGTATCGCTCCAAAATCAGCCAAGCGGCGAAGTACAGGCCCCACAGAACGAAGTTCCAGCTGGCCCCGTGCCAGAAGCCGGTGCAGAACCAGACGATGATGAGATTCCGGATGGTCCTGGCGGTGCCGCCCCGGTTACCCCCAAGGGGGATATACAGGTAGTCCCGGAACCAGTCGGTGAGGGACATATGCCACCGCCGCCAGAACGCCCCCACCGAGTCGGCGCAGTAGGGATGGTCAAAGTTCTCCAGGAAGCGGAACCCCAGCATCCGCCCCATGCCAATGGCCATGTCGGAGTAGCCGGAGAAGTCGAAGTAGATCTGGAAGCCGTAGGCGGCCAGCCCCAGCCAGCCGCCCAGGACGGTCAGCGTCCCGGCTCCCTGGGCCGCCAGGCACTCCTCCCACAGGGCGCCGATGGAGTTGGCCAGCAGGACCTTCTTGGCAAGGCCCACGCAGAACCGCCGGGCCCCCAGGGCGAAGTTCTCCGACGAGTGGATACGGTGCCGAAGGTCCGCCGCCACCGTCTTGTACTGGACGATGGGGCCGGCGATCAGCTGGGGGAACATGGTGACGAAGGTGCCGAACTCCACCATGTTCCGCTGGACCGGCGCGTCCTTCCGGTACACGTCGATGGTGTAGCTCATGGTCTGGAAGGTGTAGAAGGAGATGCCGATGGGCAGCGGGATGCCCAGCTGGGGCAGATTCACGCCCGGAATCAGGGACAGGTTGGCGGCGATGAAGTCCCAGTACTTGAAAAAGCCCAGCAGCGCCAGGTTGAAGATCACCGACTGGGCCACGAACCACCGGGCCTTTTTGTCGTTGGCCCGGTACTTCTCCACCAGCAATCCGTGGGTGTAGTCGATGGCGATGGACACGAACATGATGACGATGTACACCGGCTCGCCCCAGCCGTAGAACAGCAGGCTCACCAGCAGCAAAATGAAGTTCCGCCACTTCAGGGGGGACAGGAAGTACACCAGCAGCGTCAGCGGCAGGTAGAGAAATAAAAAGGTCAGACTGCTGAAAACCAAGGGCCTCTCTCCTTATCATACGAACTCCCGGCAAAGGGGGACAGCCGCGGCGTCCCCGCGGCTGTCAGACGCATCCGGCTCACTGAAACAGCTGCTGGAACTGCTCCACGATCTCCGCCTGGTGCTGGGCGCAGGCCACCATGGCCACATAGGCCCCCTCCTGGATCACCTGGGCGTTGGACCAGGTCTCCATGGACTCCGGGTACCAGGCGCCGCCCTCCGCCTGGGCGTCCACCCGGTCCTGGAGGATGGAGGCGGCGGTGGCGGCGTCTTCCTCAGTGGCGCACTGGGCCAGGACGATCTCATTCACCACGGCGCTGATCATGGGGGCCTTGGCGATCAGCTGCTCTGTGGCCACGTCCGCCAGACCGGGGTAGTAGCTCTCCAGCAGGTCCCCCTCGATATTGGACATCAGCACGTCGTCCGGGCCGCTGGAGGCCGCGTCCTCCACCCAGCCGTACTCCTCCGCCAGGGTATTGTAAAAGGCGGTCAGATCCACGTCGTTCTGGGGAGCCGTCTCTCCGCCGCAGGCGGTCAGCAGGCTCATGGTCAGCAGCGCAGACAGCGCCAGGGTCAACAGTTTTTTCATGTGTTTGGTTTCCTTTCAAAAGTTCTCGGGGAGTACAGACGGACCCCGCCGCCGAAAAGTTCCCTCTCGCTGCCAGTATTTCCAGATTTTTTTCTTTTAGCCCTGGAATCGCCTCCGCACTTGCATTTCCCCGCCATCGGCGGTATCATGGCTCTATTCTATTCGAAAAGGCGGGAGAGCACAATGTACAGTTTCCGGAACGATTACAGCGAGGGGGCCCACCCCCAGGTCCTCCAGGCCCTGACGGACACCAACGCCGTCCAGACGGTGGGCTATGGCATGGACCCCTACTGCCAGGCCGCGGCGGACACCATCCGCCGCCTCTGCGCCGCCCCGGACGCCGACGTCCACTTTCTGGTGGGCGGCACCCAGGTGAATCTGGTGACCATCGACGCGTTTTTACAGTCCTACGAGGCGGTGATCGCCGCCCAGACCGGCCACGTCAGCACCCACGAGACCGGCGCCATCGAGGCCACCGGCCACAAGGTCTGCACCGTGGAGAGCCCCGACGGCAAGCTGACCCCGGCGCTGGTGGAGTCCGTCCTGGCCCAGCACAACGGCACGGAGCACATGGTGCTGCCCCGGCTGGTGTACATCTCCGACACCACGGAGATCGGCACCATTTATACCAAAGCGGAGCTGACCGCCCTGCGGCGGTGCTGTGATGTCCACGGCCTAGTCCTCTATCTGGACGGCGCCCGGCTGGGCTCCGCCCTCACCGCCCCCGGCAATGACCTGACCCTGCCGGACCTGGCTGCTCTGACCGACGCCTTCACCATCGGCGGCACGAAAAACGGCGCCCTGTTCGGGGAGGCGCTGGTGCTCACCCGTCCCCTGCCCCACTACCGCTGGCACATGAAGCAGCGGGGCGCCGTGCTGGCCAAGGGGCGGCTGCTGGGGATCCAGTTCCAGGCCCTGCTGGAGGACGGCCTCTACTTCGACCTGGCCCGCCACGCCAACCAGCTGGCCCTCCGGCTCCGGGACGGCATCGCCGCCCTGGGGTACCCCTTCCCGGTGGACTCCCCCTCCAACCAGCAGTTCCCGGTGCTGCCCAACGCCGCGGTCCAAAAGCTCCAGGAGCTGGGGTACGAATTTGAGATCGACCACGTGGTGGACGCGGACCACACCTGCATCCGCCTGGTGACCAGCTGGGCCACACCGGAGAGCGCCATGGAGTCCTTCCTCCGGGACCTGGCCACCTGCTGACCCACAAGGGACCGCCGAACAGGCGGTCCTTTTTTTGCGGTCCTCCCCTTCCGCCGGCCTGGGAGAACCTCCAAATTCCGCATCGTACTTTTGTTCGATTTTCGCTTGACAGGCACATGTATTCGCGCTACAATAATTATCGAACAGGTGTTCGATAAGGAGGGTATTTCCATGAGTGGCTGGACTTTCTTTTTTATTCTGGTGGGCGTGGTCTTTCTGACCTCCCAGCTCTTCCGGGTCATCGACGCCATCGAGCGCCCGGCCCGGCATCACACCCGGCGGCGGACCGCCCTCCGGTGAGATGGACGTTCTGGAAAAGCTCACCGTCCTGACGGACGCGGCCAAGTACGACGCGGCCTGCACCTCCAGCGGCGGGAACCGGAAGGCCAGGGCGGGATACATCGGCAACACCACATCCTCCATTGCCGGGTGCTGCCACTCCTTCTCCGCCGACGGCCGGTGCGTCACCCTTTTGAAGGTGCTGCTGACCAACCGGTGCGTGTATGACTGCAAATACTGCGTCAACCGCCGCAGCAACGAGACGAAGCGGGCCATGTTCACCCCGGAGGAGCTGGCGGATCTCACCATCCAGTTCTACCGGCGGAACTACATCGAGGGGCTGTTCCTCTCCTCCGGCGTGTACCGCTCCCCGGACTACACCACGGAGCTGATGATCCGGTCCCTGCGGATCCTGCGGGAGCAGTACCGCTTCAACGGCTATATCCACGCCAAGGCCATCCCCGGCACCGCGCCGGAGCTGGTGGAGCAGCTGGGGTTCCTGGCGGACCGGCTCAGCGTCAACATCGAGCTGCCGTCGGAGGCGGGCCTCCGGGCACTGGCCCCGGACAAGACGAAGCAGGCCATCCTGGCCCCCATGGGACAGATCCGGGTGCGGGGCCAGCAGAGCCGGGAGGAGCTGGTGAAGTACCGCCACGCCCCCAAGTTTGCCCCCGCCGGCCAGAGCACCCAGCTGATCGTGGGGGCCACGGCGGACACGGACTACCACATCCTGCGGCTGACCCAGGGGCTGTATGACCGCTACCGGCTCAAACGGGTGTTCTACTCCGCCTATGTGCCGGTGGTGGAGAACCCCATGCTGCCGTCCAGGGACACCAAGCCGCCCCTGCTGCGGGAGCACCGGCTGTATCAGGCGGACTGGCTGCTGCGGTTTTACGGCTTCCGGGCGGAGGAGTTGCTGGACGCAAGCCACCCGGACTTCAACCCCCAGGTGGACCCCAAGTGCAGCTGGGCCCTCCAGCACCTGGACTTCTTCCCGGTGGAGGTGAACCGGGCGGACTACGAGACGCTGCTGCGGATCCCCGGCGTGGGGGTGGTCTCCGCCAAGCGGATCCTGGTGTCCCGCCGGGCCCGGAAGCTGCGGATCGAGGACCTGCCCAAGCTGGGGGTGGTGATGAAGCGGGCCCAGTATTTTCTCACCGCCTCCGGCCGCATGGCCGACGGCCTGCGGTTCACCCCGGACAGCCTGCTGCGGAACCTGATCGCGGCGGAGCGGTCCTCCCTGCCCCAGCCGGAGTTGGAGCAGCTGTCCCTGTTCGCCCCGGTATGAGGGAGGTCTCTCCATGACGGAAATGATCTATGAATACGACGGCAGCTTCGAGGGGCTCCTCTCCTGCGTCTTTGAAAGCTACGCCCAAAAAGAAGTCCTCACCGCGATCACCTGCGGTGAGGACATTCAATCCTCTCTGTTCCCCGTGCGGACGGTGCTGACGGACCGGGACCACGCCGCCCGGGTATACCGGAAGGTGGTCAAGCTGTCGCCAGAGGCTGCGGACCTGCTGCGGCGGGGCTTTCTCACCTGCCTGCCGGACCGGGAGCTGCACCTGTACCGTCTGGTGGTGAAGCTGCTGGAGGAGGGGCCCCGGTTCCTCCGGGACCTGTCCGACGAGACCCTGTACCCCATCCTCCGGGCGGTGCGCCACCTGAATGGCGAGGTCCACCAGTACAAGGGCTTTGTCCGCTTCTCTGACTTAGGTGGTGTGCTGGGCGGCGAGATCGAACCGAAAAACCGGGTCCTCCCCCTGCTGCGGCAGCACTTCTGCGCCCGGTACCGGAACGAGCGGTTCTTCCTCTACGACCGCACCCACCGGGAGGCGCTGTTCTACGCCGGGGGCCGGTCCGCCATCCGGCCCCTGGAGCAGTTCCAGATGGCGCCGCCGGACGAGGCGGAGGCCCGCTACCGCCTGCTGTGGAAGCGGTTCTACGACACCATCGCCATCCGGGAGCGGGACAACCCCCGCTGCCGCATGACCCACATGCCCAAGCGGTACTGGAACACCATGACGGAGTTCCAGGGAGAGGACTTCTTCAAATCGAGAGGGACTCCCGCAGCCGTTTCAGGCCCCGGCGCTCCAGCCGGGATACCTGCACCTGGGACACCCCCAGGATCCGGGCGGTCTGCTCCTGGGTCAGCCCCTTGAAGTACCGGAGGAGAATGGTCATCCGCTCCTTCTCCGGCAGCTGGTCAATGGACTCCCGCAGGGCAATCCGCTCCACCATGCCCTCCTCCGGGGCGTCGGTGCCCAGCATCCCCTCCAGGGTGAGGCCGTCGGCGGTCTCCTTCTGAAGGGACTCCGGCGTGTCCGTGGCGATCTCCACCTGGGCGATCTCCTCCGGCGTCAGGCCGGAGGCCGCGGAGAGCTCGGAGAGCACCGGCTCCCGGCCCAGTTCCTGCCGCAGCCGCTCCCGAATGGTGTAAAGGGACTGTGCTTGCTCCCGCATGGTGCGGCCCACTTTCACCGCGCCGTCATCCCGGAGAAAGCGGCGAATCTCCCCGGCGATCTTGGGCACGGCGTAGGTGGAGAAGCAGGTGCCGTAGTCGAAGTCGAACCCCTGCACCGCCTTCAAAAACCCCAGGCACCCCAGCTGGTACAGGTCCTCCGGGTCCACACCCCGGCCGTAGTACCGCCGCACCACGCTCCAGATCAGGCCGTTGTTCTCGATCACCGCCCGCTCGCAGGCGTCCCGGTCTCCCTCCTGGGCCGCCCGCAGCAGCTCCAGCGTGGCGCTCATGTCCCGCTCTTCAGCCGGGGCACCAGCCGCTTGCGCATCACCACGGTGGTGCCCCGGCCCGGCGTGGAGCGGACCACCAGCTTGTCCATAAAACTCTCCATGATGGTGAAGCCCATGCCGCTGCGCTCCTCTCCGCCGGTGGTGAACATGGGCTGGCGGGCTTTCTCGATGTCCGGGATGCCCCGGCCGTGGTCCCGCACCGTCACCTCCAGCACCTGGTCCGGGCAGATGCGGACCTTCACCACCACCTGGCCGATGGAGTCCGGGTAGGCGTGGACGATGGCGTTGGTCACCGCCTCGCTGACGGCGGTCTTGATGTCCTCCAGCTCATTGAGGGTGGGGTCCATCTGGGCGGCGAAGCAGGACACCGCTGCCCGGGCGAACCCCTCGTTGCTGCTGCGGCTGGGAAAGGCCAGCGTGACCTCGTTGTTGGCTCTGGTTTTCATGGTATGTACTCCCCCTTTTTATCGGATTGTCACCAGCCGGCCGATGCCGGCGGCATCCAGGACCCGCCGCGCCTGCTGGGGCACGTTCCGCACCAGCAGACTGCCGTCCAGCAAACTCATCCGCTGCTGGGCCCGCAGGATCAGCGCGATGCCGGAGCTGTCCATGAACGTCACGCCGGACAGGTCCAGCACCAGCTTTTTCGGCAGCGCTGCGTCGATGGCCAGCTCCAGCTCCCGGAGGGCGTCCCGGGCCCCGTGGTGGTCCAGCTCTCCCTTCAGCTCCAGCAGCAGATTCCGGTCCGCGCTTGTGGCTTCGATCTCCATTGGATCCCCCTCTTTCTTGTCATTGGTGTACCAAGATACAGCGTACCCCGTTTTTCCTTCCATTATAAGGAAAGCCGGGAATTTTTTTTGTCGGATTTCTTCCCCACGGCAAAATGTTCCCGGATTCCGCTTGCGCCATCGCCGACGGCGGGGTATCATGGAGGTATCTCAGGGGAAAGGCAGGCACATCTATGAAAATTTTGCTGATCAACGGCAGCTCACGGCCCAACGGCTGCACCTACACGGCTCTGCGGGAGGTGGCGGACACGCTGGAGAATGGCGGCGCGGAGACGGAGCTCCTCTTTCTGGGCAGCGGCCCTATCCGGGACTGCACCGCCTGCAGGACCTGTCAAAAGACGCCGGGCCGCTGCGTGTTCGATGACGACATGGTGAACCAGATCATTGGGAAGGCCCGGGAGGCGGACGGCTTTGTGTTCGGCACACCGGTGTACTACGCCCATCCCTCCGGCCGGCTCCTCTCGGTGCTGGACCGGGTGTTCTACGCCGGAGGCAGCGCCTTCGCCCACAAGCCCGGCGCGGCTGTGGCCTCCGCCCGGCGGGCAGGCACCACCGCCTCGGTGGACGTGCTGAACAAGTACTTCACCATCGCCCAGATGCCGGTGGTGTCCTCTACTTACTGGAACATGGTCCACGGCAACACGCCGGAGGAGGTTCTCCAGGACGCGGAAGGGATGCAGACCATGCGGAACCTGGCCAGGAATCTGCTGTGGCTGGTCCGGTGCATCCAGGCGGGACAGGCCGCCGGTCTCCAGCCGCCTCAGGCGGAGCGGGACCACCGCACCAATTTCATCCGCTGAATCCAAAAGCGCCCCCGGAGGGAAGATCCCTCCGGGGGCGCTGCCGCACTCATTCGGATTCTGTTTTGGGCTCCCACGCCATGGGGGTGTAGCGGATGCCGTCCGGCGAGCGCTGCTCCTCCGCCGTGGGCGAAAAGCCCAGATGCCGGTAGACCTCCACCGCGTAGGGGGAGCTGTGGACCGTCACCCGGTCCCAGTCCCCCGCCGCCAGATACGCCTGGAACAGTGCGCGGCCGATGCCCCGCCGGTGGAATGCCGGGTCCACGAAGAACAGGGCGATGTGGCTCTCCTCCGCCGCCAGGACGCCCAGGAGATTTCGGCCCTCCCAGGCGCCGAATCCTGTTAAGTGTTTTACCTGTTCAGCATTTGATATATAAGCGTGAAAGGCCTCCATGCCCTCCGGTGGGTAGTCCGGGGCCTCAAATTCCTGAAACACCCGCCAGCACAGGTCCATGGCCGCCGGAAGCTCCGGCGCCCGGAGCTTTTGGATCTCCATCATGCCCCTCCTTCCCTCGTGCAGCGCAGACAGCCGGTGACGAACTCCAGGGGGACCTCCATCCGTGCGGCGATCTGCTCCGGCGTCATGCCCTGGTCCCGGAACCGGCGGCACACGGCCTTCAGGTTCTCCCCCACCTCGATGATGTGGCAGTCCGGGTCGTAGAACCGCACCACCCGCTGGCCCCAGCGGTGTTCCAGCGGCGGGTGGACGTACACCACATCCGCATACCCAGCCAGCCGCGCCAGGAAACCGTCGAAGTCGTCCTCCTCAAAGTAGACCTCGCTGTCACCGCCGCCGAAGCGGATCGCCTCCGCCGCTTTTCCCAGGAACTCCGCCCAGGTGTCCAAAGTCTGGAGGCACAGGCCGCCGGTGAGGGTCACGTTGGCGCCGAAGTCCATCACCACACGGAGCCCCAGGACCTCCTTGTAAAAGGCCTTGGACCGCTCCATGTCCCGGACTGCCAGCAGGGGATTTTTCAGCTTCATCTCGTCCCTCCTCTCTCCACAGCGCTCCGCCGCAGAGGTCCTATCGAAAAACGCCCCTGGGAGATGCTCCGCAGGGGCGTTTTGGCGCTGGGGTTTGATGGTGTGCCGGGGCGTTACGCCTGCATGGCCTTGGCGGATTCCTCCAGCTTGGCGATGAGCTCCTGGTACTTGACGGCCTTCTCCCGCTCGGCGTTCACCACCGCCTCCGGGGCACGGGAGACGAACTTCTCGTTGGAGAGCTTCTGCTCCACGCTCCGCAGGCCGTTCCGGGCCTTCTCGATCTCCTTGCGGATCCGCTCCAGCTCCGCGGCGATGTCCACCAGCTCCCGCAAGGGCAGGTAGGCCGTGGCGTTGTGGGTGACGGCGGTGACCATGCCGGACACATCCGCCGGGGCGGCGTCCGCGAACTTCACCTCACTGGCGTAGGCCAGGCGCTGGATGAAGTGGCTGCCCTGGGCGTAGACGTCCGGGGTGGCAGTGACGATCAGTACCTCCGCCTTTCTGGAGGGGGGCACGTTCATCTCCGCCCGGCGGCCCCGGATGGCCTTGATGGTGTCCATGACGGCCTCCATGGCGGCCTCCTCCGCCGGGAAGGACAGGTCGGCGCGGTACTCCGGCCACCGGGAGGTCATGATGAACCGGTCCTCGTGGGGCAGGGCCTGGTAGATCTCCTCGGTGATGAAGGGCATGAAGGGGTGCAGCAGCTTCAGCAGCGTGATCAGCACGTAGCAGAGCACGTTCTGGGCCACCAGCTTGGCCCCCTCGTCCTCTCCCTGGAGACGGGTCTTGGTCAGCTCGATATACCAGTCGCAGTAGGTGTCCCACAGGAAGTCGTAGACCTTGGCGGAGGCCACGCCGATCTCGTAGGCGTCCAGGTTCTCCGTGACCTCCTTCACCAGGGTGTTCAGCTTGGAGAGGACCCACTTGTCCTCCGGCGCCAGGGCGTCCGCCGCCGGCAGCTCACACTTGTTGAGGCGCAGATTCATCATCACGAACCGGCTGGCGTTCCAGATCTTGTTGGCGAAGTTCCGCATGGCCTCGCACTTCTCGGTGTAGAACCGGGTGTCGTTGCCCGGGGAGTTGCCGGTGATCAGGTTGAAGCGCAGAGCGTCGGCGCCGAACTTCTCCGCCATCTCCAGCGGGTCGATGCCGTTGCCCAGGGACTTGGACATCTTGCGGCCCTTATCGTCCCGCACCAGACCGTGGATCAGCACCGTGTGGAAGGGGATCTGGTGCATCTGCTCGCAGCCGGAGAAGATCATCCGGGCCACCCAGAAGAAGATGATGTCGTAGCCGGTGACCATGACGCTGGTGGGATAGTAGAAGTCCAGCTCCTTCGTCTTTTCCGGCCAGCCCAGGGTGGAGAAGGGCCACAGGGCGCTGGAGAACCAGGTGTCCAGCACGTCCGGGTCACGGGTCAGGTGGGTGGAGCCGCACTTTTCGCACTTGGTGGGATCCTCCCGGGAGACGTTGATGTGGCCGCAGTCGTCGCAGTACCAGGCGGGGATCTGGTGGCCCCACCACAGCTGGCGGGAGATGCACCAGTCGTGGACGTTCTCCATCCAGTTGATATAGGTCTTGGCGAACCGCTCGGGGACGAACTTCACCTCGCCCTCCCGGACCACCCGCAATGCCTCCTTGGCCAGGGGCTCCATCTTCACGAACCACTGGGCGGAGATCAGGGGCTCCACGTCGTTGTGGCAGCGGTAGCAGGTGCCCACGTTGTGGTTGTAGGGCTCGGTCTTTACCAGATAGCCCTGCTCCTCCAGATCCTTCACGATCTGCTTGCGGCACTCATACCGGTCCATCCCGTTGTAGGGGCCGCCGTTTTCGTTGATCTTGCCGTCGTCGCCGATGACGCGGATGACCTCCAGGTTGTGGCGCAGGCCCACCTCGAAGTCGTTGGGGTCGTGGGCGGGGGTCATCTTCACGGCGCCGGTGCCGAAGCCCAGCTCCACGTAGTCGTCCGCCACGATGGGGATCTCCCGGTTCATGATGGGCAGGATGCAGGTCTTGCCCACCAGGTCCTTGAACCGCTCGTCCTCCGGGTTCACCGCCACGCCGGTATCGCCCATCATGGTCTCCGGCCGAGTGGTGGCCACCACCAGATCCCCGCTGCCGTCGGCCAGGGGGTAGCGGATATACCACAGGTGGCCGGGCTTGTCCACGTACTCCACCTCGGCGTCAGACAGGGCGGTGATGCAGTGGGGGCACCAGTTGATGATGCGGCTGCCCTTGTAGATCAGGCCCTTGTCGTACAGCTCGCAGAAGGTCTCCCGCACGGCCTTGGAGCAGCCCTCGTCCATGGTGAAGCGGGAGCGGCTCCAGTCGCAGGAGACGCCCATCTTCTTCTGCTGCTCCACAATGCGGTTGCCGTACTCCTCCTTCCACTTCCACACCCGCTGGAGGAACTTCTCCCGGCCCAGGTCGTAGCGGGTCAGGCCCTCCTTGGTGCGCAGCTCCTCCTCCACCTTGATCTGGGTGGCGATGCCGGCGTGGTCCGTTCCGGGGACCCACAGGGTGGAGTAGCCCTGCATCCGCTTGAAGCGGGTCAGGATGTCCTGAAGGGTGCAGTCCAGGGCGTGGCCCATGTGGAGCTGACCTGTGACATTGGGGGGCGGCATGACGATGGAAAAGGGCGGTTTCTTGGGATCCGGGTCCCCGTTGAAGCAGTTGTTGTCCTCCCACATCTGGTAGATGCGGGACTCCACCTGCTGGGGTTCATACACCTTGGGCAGTTCTTTGTTCATAGTGACTCTCCTTACTTGTCCGTGGGTCAGACGCGCTGATACGGTTTTTGACATTTTTCAGACAGGAACTTCCGCAGCTCCTCCGGGTCCTGGCCTGGCACGTCGTCCAGCTTCACAATGAGGCTGGCCGCGGGGTCCAGGAACAAAAAGTCATATCCCCGGTAGTAAACCAGGGCATAGATCTTGTCGTAGTTGTGGCGGACCTTCTTATTGCCGATCACCTCGTACAAACAGCTGTCCATAAACTGGATCTTGCCGCTGTAGACCATCCGCATCCGGGCGATGGCGGCGCTGGCCAGGTTGGGGATCAGGCCGGCGACCAGGAACAGGATGCCGATCACCGTGTAGCCGAATCGCTCAAAGCTCATCCCGTCCGCCAGGATGTCCTCCGCCACGGTCCAGGTGCGCCAGATGCCTACTGCCAGAAAAATCACCCGGTAGATCAGCATCTGTTTCCGCCGGAACAGCTTTTCCGACACCGTGTACAGCGCCAGCAGCTGCCGGTAGTTCAGTTTCATCTCCGCTTCAAATCTCATGCACGCTCTCCCTTGTGGTTTCTTGAATGGGGCCCGTCCGTCTTTGGCAGACAAAACGCCCTGAGCCTTACGGCTCAGGGCGAACAGATTGTCCGTGGTACCACCTGAATTCGGGAATCCTCCCGCACTCTGGGGCGCTGAAAGCGCCTGCTCCGGTAACGGCGGGCATCCGCCGGGGCTTACTGACGCTTCAGCTCCGGTGCTCCGGGACGACTTCTCCGGCGGCATTGGGAGAACTCACACCAGCCGTTCTCTCTCTTGGCCGCTGCCCGCCGGGTACTGCTTCCCTTCCTCGCAGATCGCAATATCTTGTTTCAGTATAGTATACCCGGTGAGGATTGTCAAGACTAGGACAGCCGTAAAATCTCCTTCTTCAGCCGGTTGATGATGCGCTTTTCCAGCCGGGAGATGTAGCTCTGGGAGATGCCCAGCTGGTCCGCCACCTCCTTCTGGGTCTGCTCCTTTCCGCCTCCCAGGCCGAACCGCAGGGTGATGATCTGCTTTTCCCGGGGCGAGAGCATCTGGATGGCTGCCGCCAGCAGGTCCCGCTCCACGTCCTCCTCGATGGGGCGCATCACCACGTCCGCCTCAGTGCCCAGCACGTCGGAGAGCAGCAGCTCGTTGCCGTCCCAGTCGGTGTTCAGGGGTTCATCAAAGGAGACCTCCCCCTTCCGCCCGGCGTTTTTCCGCAGGTACATCAGGATCTCGTTCTCGATGCACCGGGAGGCGTAGGTGGCCAGCTTGATGTTCTTGTCCGTCCGGTAGGTGCCCACCGCCTTGATGAGCCCGATGGTGCCGATGGAGATCAGGTCCTCGATGCCCACACCGGTGTTCTCGAACCGCCGGGCGATGTACACCACCAGCCGCAGATTATGTTCGATGAGCTCCTTCCGGGCGTCCTCGTCCTCCCCCCGGGCCAGCAGCTCCGCCTCCCGCTCCCGGCTCAGAGGCGGAGGCAGGGTGTCGCTGCCGCCGATGTAGTGTACCTCCGCCGGCGGCAGCAGGCCCATCCGCACCAGCAGCCGCCTCCAGGACATCTTCCAGTTGTTCATGGTGACCTCTCCTTCCCACCGCGCCGCCCCAAAGGGCGCTGTATCCTGTACCCAACTCTGTGGGGGACAGGGCCGCCAGCAGCCCTGTGTACCGCACCCCCGCGATCTCCACCCAGTCGCTGCGCACGGCCAACAGCAAACCGCCTGCCACCCCCACCGCCTGGTAGGGGAGCAGGCGGAACCGCAGCCCCGGCGCCGCGTGCACCAGGGGCTCCAGCAGCTCCGCGGGACGCTCCAGCGCCCCGCGGTCCAGCAGGCTCCGGATTTCCTGGGGAAAGGCGCCGTCCAGCCGTCCCGGGGACACCACCAGCACCGGCTGCCCCGACACCGGGTCCCGCAGGGTATTCCCCGTGTCGCAGAAGGCGGTGAAGGCGATCACCCGGCCGGCAATGCACGCCCGGACCGGCACCAGCTGGCCGTGCAGGCCCTTTTTGGCCGCTGCCCGGAACACCACCGTCAACACCAGATAGGCCGCGGCGGAGGCGGTCAGCAGCACCTTGGCGTCCACGTCCGTATAGAACACGCCGTTCACCACGGGCACGCCGCCTCCGGCCAGCAGGCCCAGCCCCAGCACGCACCCGGCCATGGCGCAGGAGACGGCAAAGAGCAGCAGCGTCAGCCGCAGCAGCTTCTCCTCCCCGCCGTAGGCCGCCAGCGCCAGCAGCACGCCCGCCGCCAGCTTCACCGGCGGCGCCGCGAGAAAGCCCAGCCCCGGCAGAAACACCGCCACCGCGTAGGCGCCCCCCAGCAGTCCCGCCAGCAGATACCGCCCCCGCCGGAGGGGGATCCCCGCCAGCCGGCCCACGGAGAGCACCAGCAGATAGTCCATCAGCGCGTTCAGCACAAACACGCTGTCCACATACACCACGGTCAAACGGCCCCGCCCCCTTCCCGCTCTGTGGGACTATTATAGGGCAGTCCGCTGGGAAAACCCGTCGCAAAAGGGGGACGCGCCCCAAAAGGCGCGCCCCCCTGTGACAGATGCCGTGCTCATTCTCCCCCGCTGTCCGGATACAGATACCCGAAGGTGACCGCGTAATGCTCCCTGCCGCTGACCGTCTCCCATAGGGCGGCGGCATCCGCGTCAAGGGCTGTTTTGTCCAGCGCGGCCTGTTCCGCGGCGGAGAGCGACGAAAAGGTCTCCGGCTCCAGCGCGCGCAGCATCTGCCCCCAGGTGCCCTCTGCCCCCTGCCGGGCCGTCAGCTTCGTTCCGCCCCAGCAGAGGCAAAGGGCCAGTACCAGCGCCCCGATCCCGGGAAGCCTGCGTTTCCAATGCTCCATAAACGACATCCTCCTGACAAACAGATTTTGTAGTTAGCTTAAACTAACTTATCACCTCAAAAAACGGCGCCATGCGCCCTTGTATCTATGCTACCATCTTTCCCGCCCCATGTCAACAGCTCCGCCGGGCCTGGATGGTCCGGCGGATCTGTTCAGGAAAACAGCTTTACAGCATCGCCATATAAGGCAGAATCAGCGATGCCAGCATGGCGAATACCAGCACGATCACCAGAATCGCCGCCACCAGCCGGTGCTTCTTGCTCATTTCGGCCCCTCCTCCGTCAGAATCTTGCGGATGCTCTTCTCCGCCTTGCTGCGGGGCAGCATCAGCTCGTGCCCGCAGCCCAGGCACCTGAGCTTGATGTCCATGCCCACCCGCAGGATCTCCCACTGGGTGCTGCCGCAGGGATGGGCTTTCTTCAGCTCCACTTTGTCGTGCAGATGCAGGTCCATTGTCAGCCTCCTTGTCAAAGCAGCCCCCCGGGCTGCATATCATAACGGTATGGAACAAAACGCCGCGTCCGCGGCAGATAGGATGCGATTGCCATATGCCGGAAAACAAACTGTATCCGCCGGAGGGCCTGCGCCCCCCCGCCGCCTTTACCCTCCAGAGCCTGCGGGAGGCCCTGGAAGCGGAAACCGTGCTGGAGAGTGTGGTCCAGCGGTGCGACTCCCGCCACGATCTGCACCTCTCCCTGGGGGGCATCCCGGCCCGGATTCCCCGGGCGGAGGTCCTCTCCCCCTGGATCAGCGGAGCGGAGCGGGACATCGCCATCCTCTCCCGGGTGGGAAAACCCGCCTGCTTTCAGGTGACGGACATCCGGGCCGACGAAAAGGGGGCACCCACGGCCCTGCTCTCCCGCCGGGCCGTCCAGGAGCGGGCTCTGGACTACTTTCTGGAACACCTGGGTCCCGGGTCTGTGGTCTCCGCCGTGGTGACCCACCTGGAGTCCTTCGGCGCCTTTCTGGACATCGGCTGCGGCGTCGTGGCCATGCTGCCCATCGAGTACATCTCCGTCTCCCGCATCTCCCACCCCAGGGACCGGTTCCGGCCGGGGCAGAAGATCCTGACCGCGGTGCGGTCCGTGGACCGGGAGAGACGCCGCTTCACCATGACCCACAAGGAGCTGCTGGGCACCTGGATGGAAAACGCCAGCTGGTTCTCCACCGGGGAGACGGTGCGGGGCGTCGTCCGCAGCGTCAAGTCCTACGGGACCTTCATCGAGCTGGCCCCCAACCTGTCCGGCCTGGCGGACGCCCGGGAGGACCTCCGCCCGGGAGACGGCGTCTCCGTCTACATCAAGTCCATCCGGCCGGAGCGGATGAAGATCAAGCTCCATGTCATCGAGCGGCTGCCCCCGGCGGAGACGCCGGAGCCCCTGCGGTATCAGGTCACCGACGGCGTGCTGGACCGGTGGGTCTACTCCCCCGCCGGGTATGAGAAGGAGCCGGTGGAGACGGTGTTCACGGCTGCGGGCCCTTGATATCCTCCCAGTACCGCTTGGCGGCCTGCTCCGTCTTGTTGTCGCCGTATTCGTAGTAATGGACGCCCTTCAGGGCATCGGGCAGGTACTGCTGCTGCACCCAGTGGCGGGGGAAGTTGTGGGGGTACAAGTACCCCTGCTCCCGCTCCATGCCGGCGGAGTCCGCATGGACGTTCTGCAGCTCCCGGGGCACGTCCCCGGTGCGGCCCGCCTTCACGTCCGCCCAGGCTTTGCCGATGCCGGCCGTCACGCTGTTGGACTTGGGGGCCGTGGCCAGCAGGATGGCCGCCTGGGCCAGGGGGAGCTGGGCCTCCGGCAGCCCCAGCTGCATGGCGGTGTCCACGCAGGCCTTCACGATGGAGACCGCCTGGGGGTATGCCATCCCCACATCCTCGCTGGCGGAGCACAGCAGCCGCCGGCAGGGAGTGATCAGGTCCCCCGCCTCCAGGAACCGGGCCAGGTAGTGGAGGGCCGCGTCCGGGTCGCTGCCCCGGAGGGACTTCATCAGGGCGGAGGCGGCGTCGTACATGGCGTCGCCGCCCTTGTCGTACCGCATGGCGCTGCGCTGGGCCACCTGCTCCGCGTCGGCCAGGGTCAGCGTCAGCCTGCCGTCCTTGGGCAGGGCTGCCTGACAGAGGAGCTCCACCGCGTTGATGGCCTTGCGGACATCGCCGCCGCAGGCAGTGGCGATCTGCCGGGGCACCGTCTGCTCCCAGTCCAGGGGCAGGGGCGCCCGGTCCTGCTCGATCTTCAGGGCCCGGAGGACGGCGGGCTCCACCTCCTCCGGGGACACGGCCTTGAACTCAAACACCGTGCTGCGGGACAGCAGCGCGCCGTACACATAGAAGTATGGGTTCTCCGTGGTGGAGGCGATGAGGGTCAGAGACCCGTTCTCCATGAACTCCAGCAGACTCTGCTGCTGCTTTTTGTTGAAGTACTGGATCTCGTCCAGGTACAGCAGGATGCCTCCCGGGGCCAGCAGGGTCCCCACGTCGGCGATGATGTCCTTCACGTCCTGGAGGGACGCGGTGGTGGCGTTGAGCCGGTGGAGGGTCTTGTTGGTCTGCCGGGCGATGATGTTGGCGATGGTGGTCTTGCCGGTGCCGGAGGGGCCGTAGAACACCATGTTGGCCTCGGTCCCGCTGTCGATGAGCCGGCGGAGCACCGCGCCCTTTGCCAGCAGGTGCCGCTGGCCCACCACCTCGTCCAATGTCTTTGGGCGGATCTCGTCCGCCAGAGGCCGCTGCATGGCGGCACCCCCCTTCCCTGTCGGGTTTCAAATTCGGAATTTTTATTATACCATAGCCCGCCGGAAATTTCCACCCGGAAAACGCTGAAAAGCCGGGAAGACAGCTGTCTTCCCGGCTCTGTTTCGGTCAGCCCACCGTTTTCCAGTGCTTGTCCACGTGGTTGAGGATCTCGCAGCCGGTCTCCGTCACCAGCACCAGGTCCTCCACCCGGACGCCGAACTCGCCGGGCAGGTACACGCCGGGCTCGATGGAGAAGATCATGCCGGGCTTGGCCACCAGGGGCGTGGTGGCGCTGACGTCCCCCTTCTCGTGGTCCGTCTGGCCGATGAAGTGGCCCAGCCGGTGGGTGAAGAACTCCCCGTAGCCGGCGGCGGCGATGTGGTCCCTGGCGGCCTTGTCCAGGTCCTTCAGGGCCACGCCGGGGCGGATCAGGGACTCCGCCTTCTCATTGGCCTCCCGCACCAGGTCGTGGATGGCGGCGTACTTGGGGTCCGCCGTCTTGCAGAAGAAGGTCCGGGTCATGTCGGAGCAGTAACGGCTCTTCCGGCAGCCCATGTCGATAACGATGCAGTCCCCGGCCCGCAGGGGAGTCTGGTCCGGCTCGTGGTGGGGGTCCGCGGCGTGGGCGCCGTAGGAGACGATGGGCAGGAAGGCCGTGGAGTCGCACCCCTCGGCGGCGTACTGGGCCGCGATGTAGTCGGACACCTCCCGCTCGGTCATGCCCTCCTTCATGTAGGCGGCGGCCCGCTCCATCACCACGTCGTTGATCCGGGATGCCTCCCGCATCAGGTCCTGCTCCACCGCGTCCTTGCAGGCCCGGGCGTCGTCCACGCAGTCGGAGGCCAGCACGTATTTACAGTTGGGGTTGTGGGCCATCAGAGGCAGCAGGAACCGGGCGGGCCAGTCCTTGTCCACGCCCAGGTCGTGCTCCCCGTCCACGGCGTCCGCCAGGATGGAGAGATAGTCGTCCGTGTCGGAGAACCACACCTGCTCATAGGGGACCTCCGGCACCGGGAACAGCTTGTTCAAAAACAGCTTGTGCTGCCCGTCCTTCCGCAGGTAAAGGGCGTACAGCCGCTCAAAGGGGACCACGTCATAGCCCGTCAGATACCAGATGCTGTCCGGGTCGGACACCAGCATCTGCTCCAGGCCCATCCGCTCCATGGCGGCCAGCACCCGGTTGATTCGCTCCTGATACATAACTCTCAGCTCTCCTTTTTTCCAATCACGCGCTCCACCAGCTGGGGCGCCACCAGAGATTTCACGATCTTCACGCCGGTCTTCAGGGACTCCACCGGCGCGTACTCATACCGGCCGTGGGCGTTGTGGCCCGCGCTGGGCAGGTTGGGGCACAGCAGGCCCTTGTAGGTCAGCACGCTGCCGTCGGTACCGCCCCGGATGGGCGAGTGGGTGGGATTCTCGATGCCGGCGGCCTTCATGGCGGCCTCCGCCAGCGCAATGATCTCCATGTGGTCCTTCAGCACCTCGTACATATTGTAATACTGGTCCTGGGTGTCCACCACCGCGGTGCCGTCGCCCCAGCGGCGGTTGATCTGCTCCGCGGCCTTGTCCATCATGGCCTTGCGCTCCTGGAACCGCTGCATGTCGTGGTCCCGGACGATATACTCCATGGTGGCCTTCTCCGCCTTGCCGTGCAGCTCCTGCAGGTGGAAGAAGCCCTCGTATCCCTCCGTGTGGGTGGGGGTCTCCAGCGCCGGCAGCAGGGCGTTGTACTCCATGGCGATCAGCAGGGCGTTCTTCATCTTGTCCTTGGAGGAGCCCGGGTGGATGCTGAAGCCGTTGATGGTCACCACCGTCTTGGCGGCGTTGAAGGTCTCGTACTCGTAGTCGGTGATGTCTCCGCCGTCCAGGGTGTAGGCGAAATCCGCGCCGAAGCCGGCCACGTCGAAGGCGCTGGCCCCCATGCCGATCTCCTCGTCCGGGGTGAAGCCCAGGCAGATCCTGCCGTGGGGGGCCTTCTCCGCCAGCAGCTCCTCCACCGCCTGGAGGATGATGGCGATGCCCGCCTTGTCATCCGCCCCCAGCAGGGTGGTGCCGTCGGAGCAGACCAGGTCCTGGCCCACGAACTTTGCAAGCTCCGGGAACTGCTCCGCCTTCATGACGATGTTCTGCTCCCGGTTCAGCACCACGTCCCCGCCGGTGTAGTGGATGATCTGGGGCTTCACGTCCTTGCCGGTCATGTCCGGGGTGGTGTCCATGTGGGCGATGAGGCCGATGGCGGGCAGATGCTCGCACCCCGGCGTCGGCTCCAGGGTGGCGTAGACGTAGCACTTGTCGTCATACCGGGCGTTCTCGATGCCAAGGCCGCGGAGTTCCTCCACCAGCAGCTTGGCCATGTCGAACTGGCGGTCCGTGCTGGGGGTGGCGGAGCGGCCCGCGTGGTAGTCGCTCTCGCTGTACACCTTGGCGTAGCGGATCAGGCGGTCAACAACGGTATCCATGTTCTCAGTTCCTCCTTATGCGTCCTTGGAGAGCAGATTCTCCGGATTCAGGCACTTCAATTCGTCCAGCACGAAGAGGCCGTCCTTGCGGATCAGCACGTCGTCGAACCAGATCTCTCCCCCGCCGTACTCCGGCGTCTGGATCTGGATCAGGTCCCAGTGGACGGCGGAGTGGTTGCCGTTGGAGGCGTTGTCGTAGCTGTTGCCGGGGGTCAGGTGGAAGCTGCCGGCGATCTTCTCGTCGAACAGGATGTCCCCGATGGGGTGGTTGATCTCCGGGTTCACGCCGAAGGCGAACTCGCCGATGTACCGGGCGCCCTCGTCGATGTCCAGGATCTCGTTCATGTAGTCGGTGTTGTTGCTGGTGGCCTTGACGATCCTGCCGTCCCGGAACTCCAGGTACACATCCCGGAACAAAAAGCCGTCATAGGGAGAGGGCACGTTGTAGGTGATGTGGCCGTTGACGGAGTCCTTCACGGGAGAGGTGTAGATCTCGCCGTCGGGGATGTTCCGGTTGCCGTGCATGCCGAAGCTGGGGATGCCCTTGATGGAGAAGGAGATGTCCGTGCCGGGAGAGACGATGCGGACCCTGTCGGTCCTGGCCATCAGGTCCTGGAGGGGCCGCATGGCCCGGCCCATCTTGTCGTAGTCCACCAGGCAGGCCCGGAAGTAGAAGTCCTCGTACTCCTCCGTGGAGACGCCGGCCAGCTGGGCCATGGCGTCGTTGGGGTACCGGAGCACGGACCACTTGGTGTGGTTGCACCGCTGGTCCAGATGGATGGGGCCCCAGTAATACTGGCGGTAGCGCTTCTGGGCCTCGTCAGAGACGTTGTGCCAGGCGCTGATGTTGGTGGTGGCCCGGATGTCGATGTAGGCGTCCATGTCCCGCATCCGCGCCAGCTCGTAGGAGGCGATCTCCTCCATGTGCTCGGCGTCGGCTCCCTGGACCAGGGCGCCCTCCACGGCGTAGTCGAAGATGTGGACAAAGGGCTTGCCGCCCACGGCGTAGGCCTCCTGCACCAGGGCCTTCATCAGCCCGGTCTCGCTGCCGTGGAGCTCGATCAGGATCTTCTCGCCCTTCTCCAGACCCACGGCGCTGCGGATCAGGAACTGGGCAAATTTGCGGATACGGGGATCTTCCATGTGTGGTTCCTCACTTTCTTATCAGTCCTTGCGCGGGAGCGCGCAGAAAAAAGCGGGGCAGAAATCACTTTCTGCCCCGCTCGGGATCAGTTGTCCTGGTACAGGGCTTCCAGAGACCGCTTGGGATCGTTGCACCGGGTCACGGCGCTGACCACCAGAATGGCGATCACCGAGGCGGGCACCGCCACGATGGCGCACTGGATCCCGTAGGGGGTGCCCATCAGGGTCCAGATGATGGTGACCAGGCCGCCCACCAGGATGCCCGCCATGCCGCCGGCAGGCGTCACCCGCTTGGAGAAGAGGGCGAACAGGATGGCCGGGGTGATGGCGGCGCCGTACATGGTGTAGGCCGTCATCTGCAGGGACAGCACGGTGGGGAAATACAGGGTCAGCGCCACGGCGACAAAGCTGAACACGATGATGGTGCCCCGCAGGACCAGCATCTTCTGCTTGTCCGTGGCCTTGGTGTTGATGTACCGCTCGTAGACGTCGTTGGTCAGGTTGGTGGCGGAGGAGAGCAGATAGCTGTCCGCCGTGGTGACGATGAAGGCCATGCAGGCACACATCACCAGCGCGCCGAAAACCAGGGGCAGGTAGTCCACCGCCACCTGGAAGATGACGTTGGAGGGCGTCTCCAGGGTGGGATACAGCTTGGCCGCCTGGGTGACGATGGCCACGATGCTGAGGATCACCAGGATCTCGCCGATGAACATGCCGATGTTGGACTTCTTGGCCTCCTCGCTGTTCTTGGCGGAGGCGAACCGCTGGAGCATGTTCTGGTCGCCCAGCATCAGGGCCAGGGAGGGCAGGAAGTAGCCCAGCAGCTCCCAGCCGGACATGCCGCCGGTGAGGGTCATCTTCTCCGGGGGCAGAGTGGCGCCCTGGGCGGAGGCGGCCGCCATCAGGATGGGGATGGCTGCGAAGAAGCCGCCGATCATCAGCAGGGCGCTGACGGCGTCAGAGTAGGCCACGGACACCAGGCCGCCGCCAACGGTGATGACGGCGATGATGATGGTGCAGATGGCCAGGGCCAGGCCGTGGGAGATCTCCACGCCGCTAGAGGAGCACAGCAGGACGATGATGTCCGCAGCAGCCTTCAGCTGGGTGGCCAGCACGCCCACATAGGCCAGCATGACGCAGATGGCGGAGATGATGCTGGCGGCCTTGCCGTAGCGGGCCTCCATGATCTCCGGCACCGTCACCTTGTTGGACTTGCGGACCTTGCCGGCGATGAAATACAGCAGGATGATGCCGATGGGAGGCGCCGCGAAGGTGATGAGACCCACCCAGGGGCCGCCGGTGTACACCACGCTGGCGGAGCCGGTGATGCCGCCGCCGCCGCACCAGGTGGCCAGCAGGGTGCCCACCAGAATGATGAAGGGGATGCGGTGGCCGCCGGTCACCATGTCATCCGAGGTTTTGACCTTCTTGTGGGCCACGATGAGCCCGAAGATCATGAGCAGCACCAGATAGGCGCCGATTGCGATGATATATGCCATATCTTCTCCTTCTCCTTACACTTGAAAATCGTAAGGAGATTTTACTCTTTCAGGGAGATCTTGTCAAGCTGTATCCCGGAGGGCCCCGCCGCCGGAACGGGGCGGTTGCGCCCCGCGGCTCCCCCGTGCTATACTGGGACAGCGGAATCGCCGCGGGAGGTGACGGGATGGACGCGCAGACTTTTTGGGCGGTCATCGGCGCATACAACCAGCAGACCTGGGCCTTTCAGATCCCCTTGCTGGCCTTTTTGCTGGGAATGATGGTTCTCTCCTATACAAAGAAAGTCCCGTGGGCGGCCAAGTGTGCACTGGGGATCCTCCATCTGTTCATCGCCGCAGTCTTTTTTGCCGGCTTCGGGGAGCTCCCCATTCAGCGGCTGTTTGCTCTGCCCCTCTTTCTGGCCTGCGGTCTCCTGTTTCTGTATGAGTGCCGGCACAACAGCGCAGATGTTCTGAGGCCCCCCACCCTTCCCCAGGCGCTGCTGCTGTTGCTGTATTTCCTGTACCCCCTCTGCTCCGTCCTGTTGGGGAACACCTTCCCGGAGCTGGTGACCCATATCATGCCCTGTCCCGCAGTCAGCCTCGGCATCGCCCTTTACAGCGGCTATTCCCGCAAAAACAGGCTGCTGCTGGCACTGCTGACGCTCTGGGGGCTGACGGGGGTCAAATCCCTGCTGTTCCGCGCCTATGAGGACCTGATCCTCCTGCTCTGCGGCCTGTACGGCCTCTGCCTGCTGGCGCGGGAATTCCGAAAGACGGACCTCAACCGCCGTTATGGCCGCAGGCGGTGATTTTTTGCTGGCTTTTTGCCGGAGATTGTGGTATCCTGTCGACTGAGGTGAACGACATGAAATCCAAGGCCGCGGTGAACCGCATCATCGAGACGCTGAAGGGCATCTACCCGGACGGGCTGTGCTCCCTGCAATATAAGAAGGATTACGAGCTGCTGTTTGCCGTGCGGCTCTCCGCCCAGTGCACCGACGAGCGGGTCAACAAGGTGACTCCGGCGCTGTACGCCCGCTTCCCCACCCTGGAAAGCTTCGCGGAGGCGGACCCGAAGGAGGTGGGGGAATACATCCACTCCTGCGGCTTTTACAACGGCAAGGCCCGGGACATCGTGGCCTGCGCCCAGAAGCTGGTGAACGAGTACGGCGGCAAGGTCCCCGGCACCATGGAGGAGCTGACGGGCCTGCCCGGCGTGGGCCGCAAGACGGCGAACCTGATCCTGGGGGACGTGTTCGGCCAGCCCGCCTATGTGTGCGACACCCACTGCATCCGCATCACCGGACGGCTGGGCATCACCGACGGGTCCAAGGACCCCCTCCAGGTGGAGCGGCAGCTGCGCCAGTCCATTCCCCCCAAGGAGTCCAACAACTTCTGCCACCGGATGGTGCTCTTCGGCCGGGACACCTGCACCGCCCGCTCCCCCAAGTGCGACGGCTGCCCCCTGGCAAAGGACTGCGACACCGCCAGGGCCGCCAAAAAGAAATCCTGATTTATAATGATATAAGAGGAGTCTCAGTGCCTGCGCATTGCGCAGGCACTTTTTTGCCTCCGCCCTCATATACTGAGATGAAATCCATCTCACAGATGTCACAAGGAGGCACTATGGACGAACAGACAGCCCGTATGATCCAACAGCTGAAAAGCAACCCCGCCATGCTCCAGGCGCTGATGCAGTCCCGGGACGGGCAGGCCCTTCTGCAGATGCTCTCCGGCGGAGACCAGGGGGCGTCCCTCCAGCGGGCGGCCCAGTCCGCCGCCAAGGGCAACCCGGCGGAGATGGTCCGCATGGTGAACCAGCTGATGCAGAGCCCGGACGGGGCGGCACTGGTGGACCGCATCAACAAGGCCATGAACGGCCGGTAACAGGACAGCCGGAAAGGGGGTGGCGTGCGCGGTGGCGGAATTCGACGACAAACTGAACAGCATCCTCTCCAACCCGGACGCCATGGCCCAGATCATGCAGCTGGCCCAGTCCCTCTCCGGCGGATCGGAGGGCGGCGGGACCGCCGGCGCCTCTCCCCCGCCCCAGCCCGGCGGAAGGGCCGCCGGGCCGGGGCCGCAGCAGACACCCCCGCCCTCCGGCGGCGATCCCCTCTCCGCCCTGGCCGGAGGGCTGGACCCCCAGCTGCTGGTGCGCTTTCTGCCGCTGCTGCGGGAGTTGGGCGGGCAGCAGGACTCCAACGCCCGGCAGCTGCTGTACGCCCTGCGGCCCTATCTGAAGCCGGAGCGGCAGGAGAAGGTGGAGCGGGCGCTCCAGCTGGCCCGGCTGTTCCGCATCGGAAAGAAATTCCTGTCCGGACGGGAGGGGTGAGCCATGTACAACCGCTATATCCGCAACGACCAGGGGGTCTACACCCGCATCCCGGAGGAGGAGTCCCGCCGTCCCCAGGCGCCCCCTCCCCCGCCCGGCGGTCCGGAGCCGCCCCACACCGGGGACGGGCCGGGAGCCGGTGCCTCTCACGCCCCGCCCGGCGGCGGACAGCATCCGCCCCACACAGACGTCCCGCCGCCCCAGGACGATGGCCGGGGGGACAGCCTCACCGGCCTGCTCCGGCGGCTGCTGGACCAGTTTCACCTGAACAGCCTGGACACCGGGGACCTGCTGCTTCTGGCCATTCTCTACTTTCTCTTCCGGGAGGGGGCGGACGAGGAGTTGCTGGTGGCCCTGGGCCTGCTGCTGATCCTGTAGGTAAAGAAACACGCCGCGGGCAAATTCGCCTGCGGCGTGTGGAACGGGCAATTAAAATGGTACTATTCAAAGGCAGACAAAATCGCCGCCAAGCAGGGAGCGGCAGAATAAGCGCGTGATGCGCTCCGGCGTGAAAGGAAAAACTCGTCGCAAGCGATATGACGCTTGCGACGAGTTGGCGCAGAAGGAGGGATTTGAACCCTCGCGGCGTTTTTTAGACACCCTACTCCCTTAGCAGGGGAGCCCCTTCGGCCTCTTGGGTACTTCTGCAAATACGATATTCCAGATAACAAAGTGGCGGAGAGAGTGGGATTCGAACCCACGGAGGCTTGCGCCTCGCCGGTTTTCAAGACCGGTTCCTTCAACCGCTCGGACATCTCTCCACAGCGGAAAGGAGCTGTCCTCTGTCGGACGCCTGATTATTATACTATACCGGTTTCCATTTTGTCAACCTAAACCTTCATTTTTATTTTTTTAATTTTTTTCAATTTAGGGGTTGCATTTCCAGAAACAGTGTGCTATTATAATTGAGCTGACTTCGAGCAGCACTTTCCGGGTGTGGCGCAGTTGGTAGCGCGCTTGACTGGGGGTCAAGAGGCCGTGAGTTCAAGTCTCGCCACTCGGACCAAACAATGATAATCCGAACTACATTATCCCGGTGGGTAATGTGTTCGGATTTATCATTTCTATTGAAAATGCGTTTTAGTGAGACAAGGACAGGGAGACTACACCCTGTCCTTGTCTTATTATTTTAATTTAATATTGGGAAAACGGAACTTTTTTTACTCTTTTGCGTCATAGTAAATATAAGCACTATTTTGGAAGGTCGTTTGTATGAGAAAATACGCAGCACTTATCATGTTAATGGCATGTATGTTAGGACTGGTTGCATGTGCTCAGCAACAGGCACAAGAGAAAGAAAAACTTTCAGAAATGACTGCTATACATGATAATAGCGAGGAATTTATTCCCGCCGAGAATGACGAAGGAGTACTCCAACCCCCTGACAGTTTACCTACAACTTTGGCAACGGAGTCAGATATAAACAGCGAAGGTGGCTACTTGTTGCTTGGCAATATCCCTGATGAGAACATCGCTATCTATTGTGACAATTCGAAAGAAAGAAATCGAACTTATATTCAGTACGGAGAACACTTTCAGGCATTTGAGCAAAAAGCGTGGGAGGACCCCACAATCCTCCCAGAATTGGAATGGAAAGACTGGGATGGGGACGGCAACATGGATTTGATTATAAAATATTTGCGCCATGAAGGGACTTATTTTGATGGAGAAACTTCGCAACCCGGCATAGTATATGAGGAAGTTGTCTATCAATGGAACGGAAAGTCCTGGACAGACATTCACTTTTATGCTGAATAAAGTCAAAATATAAGGCGGGAACATCGTTGCAGATGTTCCCGCCTTGTGTGCATTAGTCCCGTTTCACTTTGTCCCGCTTCTGTTGCGCTTTCCACTCAGCAAACTCCCGCTGTCCTTCCTCACTCTCGAAAAAGGCTTGTATCTTCGGGAGCAGGATACGGGCCATAAACCCTGTTGATAATTCCATCATGCTGCCTGCTACATGGTTCCCAAAGGGTAATACTTACCCTTTGGGAACCAGCCTCAGCGTTCGGATTTGAAATCGGTCGGGGGACCAAATCAGACCAAGTCTTATGACTTGGTCTGATTTCTTTTTTCAGATTGGTTCTCTCCTTTTGAAACTTTTTTCGGCAGTCGAGCGTTTATTTGATAGATAGGCACAGCGCCGGGCTTGAAGGAGGAACCTCCGATGGTTGATACAAATGCGCATACCAACGCCGTACATCCCCGCAGGAAACGGCATCGAAACTATGTCTGCAGAGCGCGGTTTCCTCTGCTGACCATCTGTCTTGGCCTCTTAATTTCCGCTGCCTGCTTTGCCGTGTGTGCCATCAGGACAGAAGCTGTCCCAGCGGCATCCCTGGAGCCCGCCGAACCGCCGGCTCCATCGGCTCCCCTGCCGGAGAACGCCGGCAGGGTCTCTCCGGATGACTGGCAGCTCCTGCTGGTGAACCGCTGGAACCCCATTCCCGACGGATACACCTGCGAGCTGACACAGCTGAAGCAGGGCCACGCGGTGGACGCCCGGGCCTATCCGGACCTGCAGGCGATGCTGGACGCCTGCAGGGCGGCGGGGCTGGAGCCTCTGATCTGCTCCTCCTACCGGACCCAGGCAAAACAGCGGGAGCTGTATGAAAACAAGATCCAGCGGCTGATGGACGAGGGATACTCCTACGAACACGCTGTGGAGGAGGCGGGGACCGTGGTGGCGGTGCCCGGCACCAGTGAGCATCAGACCGGCCTGGCGTTGGACATTGTGGACGCCTCCTACCAGCACCTGGACCAGGCCCAGGAGGCCACCCCGGTGCAGCAGTGGCTGATGGCACACAGCTGGGAATACGGCTTCGTGCTGCGCTACCCCACCGGAAAGAGCGAGACGACGGGCATCATCTACGAGCCCTGGCACTACCGCTACGTGGGCCGGGAGGCCGCCCGGGAGATGACGGGGCTGGGGCTGTGCCTGGAGGAATATGTGGACCGGTTCTCCGCCCAGTGAGCCGACAAAAAGCGCCTTGGACAGTCAGCTGTCCAAGGCGCCCTTTTTTCATATCAGAGAGGTACGTTCACTGCCTCCGGGCCGTGCGGTAGTCGTCGCCGGGGCGATAGAAGGGACAGGCGGCGGTGCCGAAACGGAGGAACCGCTCCATCTCGTCCTCGTCCAGATCCGCCTCGCAGACGTAGGCGTCCAGCTCCTCGTCATAGTCGTAGTGCACGCACTCCTCGCAGTTTGATGCCATGGTCTCCCCTCCTCACAGCAGGACGGTATACAGGCCGTCCACGTCCAGTTTCTCCCGCACCACCAAGTCCTCCAGCTCCGCCTGGGCCTCCGGCGGCGCGGACCAGCACATGCCGCAGCCGGCGGTGATGCTCCGTGGAACCGGGATCAGCCTGCCGGGCAGGCCTGCCGCCCGGCAGGCCCGCTCCATGGCCATGGCCCCGGTGGTGGTGGCGAAGGTCACCACAAATCGCTCCTGCTTCTCCCGCATGGTCAGGTGGCCTCCGCCGCCAGGGTGCGGACCGCCTCCGCCGCAGCATCGGTCTCCTCCTCCGTGTTGAAGTAGGACCAGGAGAACCGGACCGCCCCCTGATCCGTGGTGCCCAGGGCCCGGTGGAGCCGGGGGGCGCAGTGGGCGCCGGGACGGGTGGCGATGGAGAACCGCTCCGCCAGCTCGTCCGCCACCTCCGAGGAGTCCAGATCCGCGATGTTCAGGGAGACAATGGGCGCGCGGTCCTGTACAGTGAAATTCCCATACACCTTTACGCCGGGAATGGTTTTGACAGTTTCATAGAACCGGCGGGCCAGGGCGCCCTCGTGGGCGCGGACGCGGTCCCAGCCGGTGCGCTCCAGAAAGGCCAAAGACGCCCCCAGCCCGGCGATGCCATGGCTGTTGAGGGTCCCCGCCTCCAGCCGGGTCGGGTACGATTCCGGCTGGGTCTCGGAGTAGCTCTGGACGCCGGTGCCCCCCACGGCAAAGGGGCGGATCTCGATGCCCTCCCCCACGCAGAGACCGCCGGTGCCCTGGGGGCCCATCAGGCTCTTGTGGCCGGTGAAGCACACCACGCTGATGTGCTGCTTTTCCATGTGGATGGGAAACACTCCGGCAGTCTGGGAGGCGTCCAGAACGAACAGCAGCCCGTGCTGATAACAGAAGTCCCCCACCCGCTGGATGTCTACCAAATCCCCGGTCAGGTTGGAGCCGTGGGTGCACACCACCGCCTTGGTGTTGGGCCGTAGGAGCCGGGTGAAGTCGGCGTAGTCGATCCTCCCCTGCCGGTCAGCGGGGACAAAGTCCACCTCCGCCCCCCGGGCCCGGAGCCGGTACAGGGGCCGCAGGACGGAGTTGTGCTCCAAATCCGTGGAGAGCACATGGTCCCCCGGCCCCAGCAGGCCGGAGATGGCGATGTTCAGAGCCATGGTGGAGTTGGGGGTGAAGGCCACGTGGTCCGCCCGGGGGCAGCCGAAGAGGTCCGCCAAGGTCTGCCGGACGCCGTAGATGCTCCGGGCCGCCTCCAGGGCCTCCGGATGGGTGCCCCGGCCGCTGTTGCCGTAGTCGTTCATGGCGGCGGCCACCGCCTCCGCCACGCCGGGGGGCTTGGGCCGGGTGGTGGCGGCGTTGTCCAGGTAGATCATGGCTTGATGACCTTCCCGGCGTTCGCCAAGGTCTCCACGATGGAGTACATATTGGTGACGCCGCCCACCGCCACCTTGTCCGCCAGACCGTAGAAGTTCAGACAGGTGCCGCAGGTGAGGATCTCCACCCCCTGGGCCTCCAGGCCCTTCAGGTCCTCCAGGGACTCGGAGCCCTCCACCGTCAGCTTGGCGCCGCCGTTGTAGAACAGCATGGTCTTGGGCAGCTGAGGCAGCTGGGTCACAGCGAAGAGAAAGCTCTTCATCAGCAGTTTCCCCAGCTCGTCGCTGCCCCGGCCCATGGTCTCAGAGTCCACGGCCACCACCAGATCGCCCCGCTGGTCCGGGGCACAGGACAGGGCGGGCTCCTCCACCGGGGCGTCTCCCACCGGCGCGGCCACCTCCATGGTCACCACGAACAGGTGCTCCCCCTTCTTCTCCGAGCGCACCGGCAGATGGTTCCCCGCCGCCATCCGCGTCAGGTTCTGGACGGCGATCTCGTTGTCCACCCGGACCTCCAGGGTCCCGGGCTCCTTCAGTTCCCGCAGCGCCTTGGTGGCCTTCACCACCGGAATGGGGCACTGGTCCCCCACCGCATCTACAATGACCGTTTTCATCCTGGATTCCTCTTTCTCCGCCGCAGCGGCTTTTTCTCTATTGTAACCGCTCGGCGTCCCAAAAACAAGGGTTCTCTTTTCAAAAGAACAGCGCATGGGGAACAAATTCCGGACGCGGGGAAAATTCCGACTATTTTGCCGGTTTTTCGGGTAAATTTCTTGACAGGAGCCCAGACCTGCACGTACAATAAAACAAACCTGCACCGCCGCGGCGTTCGACGCGGCAAGACTTAAAAAGATCCGAGGTCGTTTCCATGAAGACACCCTTTGTCACAAAAGACCAGTTGGAGTCCATCGCCGCCCGGTACCCCACTCCCTTCCATATCTATGACGAGCGGGGCATCCGGGAGAATGCCCGCCGCCTGCGAGAGGCGTTCGCCTGGAACCCCGGCTACCGGGAGTATTTCGCCGTCAAGGCCACCCCCACCCCGGCGATCCTGAAGATCCTGCACGAGGAGGGCTGCGGCTGCGACTGCTCCTCCCTGACGGAGCTGATGATGTCGGAGCGGTGCGGCATCACCGGGGAGGACATCATGTTCTCCTCCAACGACACCACGGCGGAGGAGTTCCAGCTGGCGGACCGGCTGGGGGCCATCATCAATCTGGACGACCTGACGCTGGTGGACTACCTGGTCCAGTCCATCGGCCACGTGCCGGAGAAGATCTGCTGCCGCTACAACCCCGGCGGGGTGTTCACCCTGGGCGAGACCCGGGAGGGCTTCCAGGTGATGGACAACCCCGGCGACGCCAAATACGGCATGACCCGCGCCCAGATCGCGGAGGCCTTCACCCGCCTGGCCGCCATGGGCGCCAAGGAGTTCGGCATCCACGCCTTCCTGGCCTCCAACACCCTGTCCAACGACTACTACCCCGCCCTGGCCCGGATCCTGTTCCAGCTGGCGGCGGAGCTGAAGGCGGAGACCGGCGTCCACATCACCTTCATCAACCTCTCCGGCGGCGTGGGCATTCCCTACCGGCCGGACCAGCCCGCCAATGACATCGCCGCCATCGGCCAGGGCGTGCGGAAGGCCTATGAGGAGATCCTGGTGCCTGCCGGCATGGGCGACGTGGCCCTGTACACGGAGCTGGGCCGGTTCATGCTGGGGCCCTACGGCCATCTGGTGACCCGGGCCATCCACGAAAAGCACATCTACAAGGAGTACATCGGGGTGGACGCCTGCGCCTGCAACCTGATGCGCCCGGCCATGTACGGCTCCTACCACCACATCACCGTCATGGGCAAGGAGGACTGGCCCTGCGACCACAAGTACGATGTGGTGGGCAGCCTCTGCGAGAACAACGACAAGTTCGCCGTGGACCGGATGCTGCCCAAGATCGACATGGGGGACCTGCTGGTGATCCACGACACCGGCGCCCACGGCTTCTCCATGGGCTACAACTACAACGGCAAGCTCCGCTCCGCTGAGCTGCTGCTGAAGGAGGACGGCACCGTGGAGCTGATCCGCCGCGCCGAGACGCCGGAGGATTACTTCCGCACCGTGGTATGGTGAACCCATATTTCTTGATCTGAAGCCCGCCTGTTTGAAACAAACAGGTGGGCCTCTTTTGTAAAATAAATGTAAAACACTATGCAGCCAGTTAATTGTAATCCCATGCGCAAACGGCTAGAATAAAAGCGGACACACTGCCAGGGCCGCCCTCCAGCCGCCGCGCCGCCGGGGGATGGCGGTGGAAAGGAGCGGTAAAAACGGCGCGGGCCATATTTGAAACCAGAAAGGAAGCCTGTAAGATGAAGAAGCTTGTCACCATGTTTCTGACCCTGGTCCTGTGCGTCGGGGCCATCTGCGTTCCCGCCTCCGCCTACTATACGGAGGTCTCCGAGCTGAGCTGGGTGACCGCCAGCGCCGAACCGATCGGCACCACCACCTGTGCCCGGGAAGACGAGGGCGGGAAGACCCACACGGTCTACATCTATCCTGAGGGAACCACCTTCACTCCGACGGGGCTCGGTGATATCGCGGTGTTCCGTGCATGGACGCTGGACTCTCTGAACGATGCGCCCGCCGGCAGCTATGCCCCTTCTTGTTATGAGGCGAGGTCCATGAGCGATCCGGCTTTTGTTCCCGAGCCCGGCGTGATCTATATGCTGGAGGAAACCGACACCATGACCATCGCCCATGATATGCACATCATGGTGGAGGGCGGCGCCAGCCAGCCCGAGACCCCGGAGGAGCCCGAGGAGACCACGGAGCCGGAGACCCCCGCCAATCCCTTCGGTGATGTGCCGGATTCCGCCTACTACTATGAGCCCGTGCTGTGGGCCGTGGAGGAGGGCATCACCACCGGCCGGTCTGCCACCTCCTTCGCCCCCAATGACACCTGCACGGAGGCCAACATCCTGACCTTCCTGTGGCGCGCCTACGGCGAGCCCGCCTCCAAGACCACGGAGAACCCCTTCGGCACCGCCGTCAACACCGGCAGCTACTACTATGACGCCGCTCTGTGGGCCTATGAGCAGGGCATGATCGATGAGACCTTTGACCCCAGCGCGGCCTGCACCCGGGCCCAGGCGGTGTACTTCATGTGGGTCGCCGCCGGCTCTCCCGACGGCGCGGCGGCTTCCGCCTTCACCGACGTGGCTGCCGATGCCTCTTACGCAGACGCCGTGAACTGGGCCGTGGCCCAGGGCGTCACCACCGGCCGCACCGCCAGCACCTTTGCCCCCGACGACACCTGCACCCGCGGCAACATCGTCACCTTCCTGTACCGGGATCTGGCGGAGTAATTTCATTCTCCCAAAATAGAGACCGCCCCGCCTGCCGAGCAGGCGGGGCACTTTTTATGAAAAATGGTCCCGCCGGAAGCCTCCGGCGGGACCATCTTGGTGCGGTGGAAACCAGATCAGTGGAGCAGCTCGGCGGCCAGGGCGTCCGCCAGGGACTCCAGGCTCCGGCGCTGGGCGTCCTTCACGGAGGACTTCAGGGTCACGGTGCCCTCCATCACCCGCATCTCCTTCATGCCCTCCAGGAGCTTGGTCATCAGCATCCCGGAACGGGCGGCCCAGGTTCCGTTCTCAATGAGGGCCACGGAGCGGTTCCGCAGGCCGTGGCAGGCCAGGTCCCGCAGGAAGTTCTCCATAGGGGTGTAGATCTCTCCGTTGTATGTAGCGGAGGCCAGCACCAGGTGGCTGCACCGGAACGCCTCGCTGACCAGATACGACACGTCGGTCTGGGACACATCGTAGAGGACGATGTTTTTCACGCCTTTCTCCGCCAAGCGGTTGGCCAGGATGTCCGCGGCGTTCTCGGTGTGGCCGTAGATAGAGCCGCAGAAGATGGCCACGCCCCGGTCCTCGGGGGTGTAGGTGCTCCAGAGCTGGTACTTCTCCAGGAACCATTCCGTATTCTCCCGCCAGATGGGGCCGTGGAGGGGGCAGATCATCTGGATGTCCAGGCCGGCGGCCCGCTTCAGCAGGGACTGGACCTGGGCGCCGTATTTGCCCACGATGTTGGTGTAGTACCGGCGGGCGTCGTCCAGCCAATCCCGCTCAAAGTCCACCTGGTCGGCGAAGATGTTGCCGTTCAGGGCGCCGAAGGTACCGAAGGCGTCAGCGGAGAACAGCACCTTGTCGGTGGTGTCATAGGTCACCATGACCTCCGGCCAGTGGACCATGGGGGCCATCAGGAAGGTGAGGGTGTGGCGGCCGGTGGTGAGGGTATCCCCCTCCTTCACCACCACGGTGCGGTTGGAGATGTCGCAGTCAAAGAACTGGCCGATCATGGGCACGGTCTTGGCGTTGGCCACGATCTGGACATTGGGCCAGCGGCGCAGCAGGTCTCCCAGGGTGGCGCAGTGGTCCGGCTCCATGTGGTTCACCACCACATAATCCAGAGGACGGCCCGCCAGGGCAAATTCCAGGTTCTCAAAGAACCGCTCCCCCACGGCCTTGTCCACCGTGTCCAGCAGGACGGTCTTTTCGTCCAGCAGCAGATAGGCGTTATAGCTGACGCCCCGGGGAATGGGGAACACATTCTCGAATTTGGCCAGCCGCCGGTCGGAGGCGCCCAGCCAGTACAGGTCCTCGCGGATGTTCGTCACGCAGTGCATAGCAATATTTCTTCCTTTCTAATGCGCAGAGCGCAGCAAAGCGGTGTAGCATCCATATCCTACACCGCTTTGCGTATTTCGTCAAGTCTCTCGATAGCGTTCCAGGGCCTCTGCGTCCCGCTGCCGCTGCTCCTCAATGGACTGCTGCAGCAACATGTCCTTCACCTATATGGCGTCAGCGGTTTAGCTAATGCTAATCTATCACAAACAGTCCCATTTATCAAGGCTTTCTCTCTCCCGGCCTCCCATCCATCCCCAAGGCTCACCACCTACTCCCATCGTAGAAGCGGTAAAAATGCGGTAAGGCCCGGCAGCCGCTTCCACAGCTACCGGGCTTCTCCCCATCAGACCGCCTTTTCCCTCTCCGGGAATGGAATGATAACAGCGTTCCCCGTTGTCGCTTCCGATGCAATAAACTTATCAATCCCGGATAGCTTATCAATCTCCTTTGCCCTGGTATCATCTAATAAGTGGACATAGATGTTGTAAGTAGTCTTGACATTCGCATGACCCAACTGCTCCGAGATGGCTTTAATATCCACCCCGGCCTCGAAGCATCTTGTTGCGTAGGTATGGCGAAGGGTGTGCATGGTCGCCCCCTCAATCCCTGCCTTGCGATAAATCTTATACAGGGATTCTTGCAGGTTCCGAGAATAAACCATCTTATCTCGGGTATTTAGAAACACCAGACTTTCCTCACTCCACGCCTGGCCCATGTTTTCCGCCCGCTGTCTCATAGATTCCTTGTACTCGGACAGGATTGCCGTCAAGCCCGCCGTGATCGCCACCGTCCGCTTGCTGGACTTCGTTTTACAAAAGTCCTGTACTTCCTGCTTGGCGCTATGGGTAGCGTAGTCGTGGCGCACAATCGCTTTCTTATTGACCCGGATTGTTCGCTTGCTCAGGTCAATGTCTTTCCATTGAAGCGGAATACACTCCCCCATACGCATACCCGTGTAAAGGTAGGTCAGCAACATCACCTTATAATATTCACCATCCAGCGCCGCAATAAACCTCTGCTGTTCCTCCTGGGTCAATACTCGCATATCCCCCTTATCATCTTTTGGGAACGCCACGCCCTTGCAGGGGTTCCGGGGAAGCATTCCCAACTCCACCGCCTTTTCCAATGCCCCGTGTATCACATTGTAGTTCTTAACGAAGGTAGAAAGGCTCCCCCCAATGTCGTCCAACATCTTTTGAATGTGGTAAGTGGTCAGCTCCCGCAGAGGGATTTCTCCCACATAGGGCTTGATATGGACACGGAAGTTATTCCGATAACTGGTCAGCGTAGCCGGGGCCAGCTTGGGCGCCTTGTGCTTCTCAATCCAAGTGTTGATCCAGTCCCCCGTCTTGACCGCCGACTTGGAGTGACAGACCCCCATGGCCTTCTCACTTTGCAACTGTCTCAGGGCTTCCGCCGCCTCCGCCTGACTGTTGCAGTACTTGTAAACATATTCCCGCTTCCCGTTCTCCTTATATAGACCCGTAGGGAAAGTCACCAGCCAACGCCCGTCTGTCCGCTTGCGAATATTGCCCTCACCATTTGCTCTCTTTGCCATCTTCTATTCCTCCTTAACGCTGGCGGGGTGCTGAACACCAGCACCCCGCCCCTTTTGTGTGTGATTTCTTCTCCCTCGGCTTTCCCTTGGGGGATGGATTGTAACGCCATCCCCCCACACCGTCAAGCCTTTTCCTTGCTTTTCTCCCTGTCCTTTTTCGCCTGGCTCAAATATTTCAGGTCGTACAGACAGTAAGCCCATTCCTCTGTCGTATCGTCTATGCGCACCTTCGACTGGTAGCCGTTGCCCGAAGCCTGAACATACAACAAATTGTACTCTGCCAACTGACGCACCAGTTTCATCATGGGCATGTTCATGTACTTTGCCAGCGCCTCCATTGTGTCACGGAACAGGACATAGTAGGCTTTGCGCTTATAGAGATGCAGGTCGTGATACCCATTCATCTGGTTCTCAAAAATTTCCATAATGCGTCTGTACAGATGTTGCGCTGGCATCTCCGGTTCCTCCCGGTGAATGGGCAGCTTCTCCCGCACGGCAAAGACCGCACGCAGAATTTCTATCGGCTGAATGATCTCGTCCTTCTCCATCTTCCCCAGGTAATCGTCTCCGAACTGTGATAAAAATTTTCTTGTGCGCTGCTTCTCCGGTGAAGATGGAATTTGCTCCACATCAAAATGTGCCATAGCCAGCCTGTACAAGTCTGCCTGCCGAATTCTCATCTTACCCGAAACCGTACCATCGGAATAACTCTGGCAAACTTCAAAAGACCGTTGTCCCTTTGCGTCCACATAGATAGACGCAATCAGCCGATTGTCCAGTACATTTTCAATGTATGCCATACCGTCCGTCGCCTTGAAAAACTCCTCGGAAAACCCCGCATTTTCGTTTTGCTCACCGCGGCCAGTCCGCACAGCAAGCTCATCATCCGGGATGAGTGACTGCAAGTTCTGGTCGCAAAGCCTTACTGTTGCATTATCAAAATCGACTGTTTGCAAATCCAGCTTTTCTTCTTCCGGGATCAATGCCTCCATGCTCTCCATGGTCATCATCTGTTCTTTCATTTCAAATTCCTCCATTTCTTATGCTGCCTGGCCTTCTAACCAAGTCAGAAACCGCTTCCTGCTTACTCGATATTGCTTGCCTACCCGAAGGATGGGAAAGTCCTCGCTGTGGATCAGCTCGTAAGCCGTATTGCGTGAGATCCCCAGCACCGCCGCTATGTCCATCGGCGTCAGCACCAGCGGCAATTCCTCTACCTTCCGAAACGCAACCCTGTCCATAAAGCCCTCCTATGTAAAGGGGAACGAATTCCCCGCTTGTTTCCTGCCAATTTGCCCATTACTCCTATTTTTGTATCTATCACCCCCTTAAATGTTCGGCAGCATAAGGAAAGATCATTGTAAAGAGATATACTGCCCCCTGTAAATTCCAATACCCCTGTTTTTAGGCACAATTATTCCATTTTCAATGTGCACGCCTTTCCTCTTGGGCTTGGTGCCCTGTCCTCTTTACATGCTTATCATAACACGGCTTTTTAGACATTACTATGTGTACCGTTTCATCCGCTAAACAGCATTCTAAATCAATATAATGTAATGTTTTGCTTTTATTGATGTAATGCTTAAATAGGAGGGTTGTCCTGCACGCAAAAAAAGAAAAACTCTGCCTGAGTGAAAATTTTCGGGCAGAGTTTTTCTTGTCAATTTTTGGATTTACTTTTTCCCCTTCAGCTCCCGGTAATGGGTCAGGGTTCTGACCATATCAATATGTTTTTCCAGTGCGTCTAAGTAGTCCCCCAATAATTCCGGGTCACACCGCTCTAAAGAGGCTATCCCATTTTTATCCATCCAGTTCATTTGCTCCCGTATGGTCTCCTCAAGCTGGAAATCAGTCACGGGCGCACTTGTCCGCAAATAAACTGCCAACCGATACAGATTAGGGTTCGTAACCATGTCCAAGTCTTTCTTTGTGATCTGCTGGTACAAATTTCTTTCAAAGGTTCGGGCCCTTTGGATGTCTTCCCCCCGCAGCACAAACAGCTTCTCCCAGTCCTTCCGAGTAATCGCCTCAAACTGAAAGCAAGTCACCCCCTGAAAGATGTCAGAATTGACCCCGGTTTTCAGCATCAAGTCCCGCAGCTCTTTCTGGCTAAACCGAACCGGCTCTCCGTTGATTGCTCTGGTATATCGCTCCCGGCTCATACCGAACGCATGATAAATCGTTTCTTTGCCCGCTTCCCCTCTCTTTGCCCGGCCCCGGATATCCTGCCACATCTTACGCATAATCAGGAAATTGATCTGCCGGTTCAATACCATATCCTGCTCTGAAACAGCACCCACTGTCTGGCTTGTCATCTTCTCCCCCTCCTGACGCTTTACTTGATTGACTGATACTGTCATTATATCTGATACCATGCAGCCAATCAACCGAAAGTGCGGAACTCCCCATAAACAGCCCGCACAGATGGAGTTGACCAGCGCACCACCCTGCGGAGCATCTATCTGTGTCAACTGACGCACCGGGGCTTATTCCATTAAACAAAAATCACTCTCTCAACTAGCATCGAAAAGGCATGACCCCGATCTGTGCCCCCGGCCCATATAAATTTTCTAACACCCAAAAATTCCCCTTGTTTTCTTTATAAACTCAAAAATTTCTTTTAACTAAAATTTTTGGACAAGAAAAAAGATTTTGACTTATGGCCCCTGATATTTTTGCTGTTTGTTGTCCACAGGTGTCCATCTGACCCCATCAACAAGCACGGAAAACCCGGCAAACACCTGCCAGAAACCACCAGCCCGAACAGTGAGAGCATCCCCCAGTTTATCAACCAGCCCCAAAACTGCCCCACATTTGACGGCCACATAAACCAAACCACCCGCCCGGACAGCTGGCACACCGAACACAACCAGCCTATGGAGAGTGTAAAAAAGAGAGCAGCAAAAAAAGAAGGGGGGCGACTTCATCAGCCGCCCCCCTTGGGATTGCGCTTCAATTCTTTTTGTCCGAAAGTCCCCAACGCTTTGCGAGAGCCTTTGTGACGGCGTTCAGCACCACCACATCTTTCGCATATTGACCATCTTGACCTAAGAATACATAGCCAACTTGGATGCCTTGGGGTGTGTAAATCAAGTACTGCTGTCCCACTTGCCGCACAAACAAACCGTTCAGCATCTGCTCACCTCCTAAAAAATATGCTTTCTATGTGGGACAGGTTTGTTGATATGAACTACTCAGCACATGGAACTGTGTTAAAAGGAGGTGTTAGGGGAAGGGGGTGTTTCCTGCCCACTATGTATTGTAGGAATGTTCATCTGTAGACCTCCTTATAAACCAGGAGGTGTTACCCTCCTGGTTTAGGTGAGTTGTAGT
>DWYU01000023.1 GCA_019118505.1 Candidatus Oscillibacter excrementavium | reverse complement strand
TGAGTATTACCGGAACTGCTTCCACCGCTGGGTTTAGAGGTATTCCCAGTATTACCACCGCTGCTGTTAGAATTGTTGTTGCTGGGAGGGGTGATGTCATCAACGGTGCCGGACTGTGTTCCACTGTTGGTACCGGTGTTACTGCCTGTTGAACCGCCTTCATCTATGGCATTGAGAGCGGCCTCATACTGGGCGTGCCACTCTGAATAAACCTCATTGAGGTTGTCGGGTATCGCTATCACAAAGCTGTCACACCATTGACGAATCAGGTCTAACTCCATCTCCAGCCGCTCCGCCTCGTCTAAGTCCGGCTTTTCACTATGCACCGTGGAATATCCATATTCAAAGGCACCTAAGAGGTCAGCGGGGAGATCATCAAGGGAAACTATGTACGGCTCCTGTTCATCTGCAACAGGGGTTTTATTTGTATCGGATAACTGGTCAAGGGTCACATCGCCATTATCCCCTGTGTCCCCCTCCACGATCTGGTCGGGGTCAGTTGTTCCGCCCTCCATGGTGGCCTGCCCACCACAAGCTGACAGGGTAAACACCATTGCAAGGGTCAACAGAACAGAAAGACTTATTTTCTTATTCATCGTCTCGTTACTCCCTTCTATTGTAGTAACTTATCTTCTCAACAGCTTCCACCCAAGGGGAGCAGGACGAGCCTGCCGCCCCATGGGTGTCCACCGCCGAGACAAAAAGAGCGCACACAGGTACAAAGATACCCATGCACGCACAGAAGTTTTGCTATGTGCTTTACACAACTTGTATAACGCACCTTGATAAATCAACCAAGTTGCATTATACTGAGTATGTGGTACTGCTAACGCAGTTGTGCATGGTGGCGCAATCACCTGTACAGGGGATAGAGGGTTGCCGCCCTCTATCCCTGCCGCACTATTTTGTCTCGTGCCTTTATTGTACCCCATGGGTAGAGAATTTGCAATAGTCTACGGTGCAAATCCTCACTGCATGGGGATTTTTCATGCTTATTTCCCGTCGTATTGAGGTATCAAAAAGCATTCCTCATGTTTCATGGGCAAAACTTCCATGTTGCACCATGGGGAAATCCGCGCATCGCAACGGAAAGCATATCCAGTCAACCAAGGTAAACCAGTCCATCCATATCACCATGAGTACAGTTATGACAAGTATAAGAATAAAGAATTTTTGGGCTACATCTTAACCATATCCACCGTACATATATGCAAGGAAGGTCAAATTTTGAGTAAGGGAACTTTCTGATCGGAGATCAGCAGAGGGCGGCCCATGCGGAATGGAAAACAGGGAGCAGGCGGGTGTGCAAATTAAAAGCGCCATCCCCCATCTCTCAACGCAAATGATTTAACTTTCTGATCCGGTTTCTCACTGTGCTTGGCGAACAGCCGAGCCGCTTTGCGATTTGACGGTAAGATGAACCATTCTCCCTTAACTGCTGCATCTCCACATTGTCCAGTTCATGCTTATAGGCGGGAGCATATTTCCCAAACCCGGGCTTATTCTCAAACCGCTCATGCTCCATACAGCGATACATTTGCTCATCGTCCCAATCATCGGTGTTATCGAAATCATCTGGCTCGCTGCCGTCCCACACATCAAGGCTGTCATCCGCATATCCCCCGCACTCATAATCATCAAAAGATGAAAGACACATTTGAAACGCCTCCTTTTGTTGCCACGCTTGACCACTCCTATATTTTTCCCCTACTTGGAAAATCACGCTGGAATTGACCCACTGTACCCCGGTTTTCCCCCTGGGGCACACCCTCAAAAATCCACACTGTATGCCCTGATTTTTTGACAGCCGGGGAAAACTGGCCTTCCGTTGCTTTTCCTCTATCTCTACCAAAATTTGAACAAAAAAGCCGGGGAGGGGGAAGTACCCCCCATTTTTGTCCCCTGTCGGCCCCCGGTGTCCTCAAGGCTCTACAACTCCCCCTCTCCACCCTCTGGACCACGCTCTGGCCCCTCTGGATCCCCTGCACCCCCCTGACACCCAGGCCCGGACAAACACCTCCAGAACACCACCAGAACCCCAAGGAGGCCCACCAGACCAAGGGCGGTTATCCCGATCAGGGCGCAGCCCCCCAGGATAATTTCAGCTAAACCACACAACCCTGTCACCCCCTTTGGAACGGAGCGGGCCACCCATCACCGGGCGGCCCGCTCTCCGTATCCTCACTTCTTGACTGCTCCCTTCCCAGCAGCTGGGGCAGGGTCCTCCATCTCCCACGCACACTTGATGGCGTCACCGTCCAGCACCACACCATTGACGGCTCCCAAGTCCAACAGGGCTTTGATTTTGTCGGCACAGAACACCTGACGGCCAAACCGGGAGGAAATCACCTTGAAATTGTCGCCCTCCCGCTTGTACACCGTGTACATCAGGTTGGCAACCGCCGAAGGGTCAGTGGAGGTCAGCGTCCCAATGCCCGTCTTGACCATGATGGCCTTGAACCCTCTGGCCGTGTCCAGCACCAGACCGCCGTTACCGTCCAGCACCATCCCCAGCGCCTCCCCGGCCTTGACCGCCTCGCCCAGCTGCTTGGCCGTCATACCGATGACCTCGCCGCCGTTGACAGCGGGGTTAAAGACCTCGTAACCAGTCACACGCTGACCCAGGTCAACCCGGTTGATGATGAACTTCTTTTCCATAATGCACACTCCTTAATTTTTGTTGTCGGTCAAGCAACTATCTCTCAACCACAACTAAACTATAACGCTGTCCATCCCCCGGTGTCTGCTGACGAAATAGCTGGAATATGCTTCCATGAATTAGTGAGAAGGGAGGGGCTTAGCCAAAGTCGATGACCTAATCCCCCTCCCAATCTTCGGCCTTCCGATACCAGGTAGACCGGGAAATCCCCAGCTTGCGTGCGCCCGCGGCGGCGCTGATTTTCCCGGCCTTCCAGTCCCGGTAAACACCTTCAAAGGTGTCCACCGCCTTCTTGGGCCTCCCATTCATGCGGCCTTCCTCCTTGGCGATGGCAATTCCCTCGGCCTGACGCTCTAAGATGGTCTCTCGCTCGAACTCCGCCAACGCCCCAAAGATTTGCAGCATCAACCGCCCTGCCGGGCCGCTGGTGTCAATGCGCTCCTTCTGGCTGATAAACTGCACGCCTTTCTTTTTTAGTGTCTCCGTCAAGTCCAGCAGGTCACGGAGGTTTCGGGCAAAGCGTGAGAAACTCTCCACGACCACCACATCACCCTCCCGCACAAAATCCATCATCTTCTGCAACTCCGGGCGCTCGGTATTCTTGCCGCTCAACTTGTCCGTGTAAACACGCTCCACCCCTAACTGCTCCATGAGAACATCCTGACGGGCCGTGTTCTGCTCTCTGGTGCTGATCCGCACATATCCCACTTTCATACTGTAACCGCTCCATTTCAAGAAGTTTTGCAAATGAAGCAGAACACCAAAACCGTCCCATAAAGCGCCGCTCCAAAACCTACACCTTTCCGTGCGGGCGGCTTTTTGACACTGTGAAGCGTCCCGAAAAATTATTTGGAACATTTGGAACACCCTTTTTGGTGCGCTGTTTCATTTACTCCCCCTTCTCTTTTTGAAGCAGTTGGAAAGGCATGAAAAAAAGATGGCACTGTCTGGCTTGTGCCAAACAGTGCCATCTTTCTCTTTTTCGTCCCATCGTAGAAGCGGTAAAACTACGGTAAAACCGCCCTCTATACCTCCTGGGGTGCCTCCCCCGAAGCCCCGAAAGTCCTTGCGGCTCTAGCGTCCTCAGCCCTCCGGTCCTCAATCGCTTCTTTCAGAAGCATATCCTTCACCTTCATCAAACGGGTGGTGGTGGCCCGGTCGTTTTCGTCCAGCTTCATGGAGATATAGCGGATGGAGTCCTGGGTGTTGGGGATCACCACATACTCCAGGGCATTCACCCGGCGGCGGGTCTTTTCGATCTCCTCCGCCATCAGCTGGGCGGCCTTCTCCACCTCTGCCAGCTTCAGCATCTTCCGGAACACCTTTCCCAGGGCGTCCACCGCCGTGTCCAGTTCGCCGGAGGTGGCGGCGAAGCCATAGGGATAGATGTCCGCGTCGGACCGGGTCTGGGTCTGGAAGTCGTAGACCGGCACGTTGACGGACATGATGTTCTTGGTGGTCTGGGTCAGCTTCACGCTCTGCTTGGGATACAGCAGGGCCTGTTCCAGGGCCTGGGAGCTCATCAGGGCGGAGGCCACGGTGAACGCCCCATGGACCGTCATCAGCTCCGCCTCCACCTCCTGCCGGAGGGCGCGGACCTCCCGCACCGTGTCCAGGAACTGCTTCATCAGCTCGTCCCGCTTGTCCTTCAGCAGCTTGTGGCCCCGCTGGGCGGTGCGCAGCTTCCCCTTCAGGCGGGTGAGCTCCATCCGGGTAGGGTTGACCGTGATATTGGGCATGGGTCATTCCCTCCTTTATGCCTCGTCCTTCTTGGGCCAGTATTTCTCAATGAACTCCGGCTTGATCCGCTTCAGCTCGCTCTTGGGCAGGATGCTGAGGAGCTCCCAGCCCAGGTCCAGGGTCTCCTCAATGGAGCGGTTCTCCTCATAGCCCTGGTTCACGTACCGCCGCTCGAACTCGTCGGCGAACTTGGCGTACAGCAGGTCCGTGGGCGTCAGGGCGGCTTCGCCCAGAATGCTCATCAGCTCCTTGTTGTCCTTGCCGGTGGAGTAGGCGGCGAACAGCTGGTTCATGGTGTCGGCGTGGTCCTCCCGGGTCTTGCCCTTGCCGATGCCCTTGTCTTTCAGGCGGCTCAGGGACGGCAGCACATCCACCGGCGGGTGGATGCCCTGGCGGTACAGCGCCCGGCTCAGGATGATCTGCCCCTCGGTGATATAGCCCGTCAGGTCCGGGATGGGGTGGGTCTTGTCGTCCTCCGGCATGGTCAGAATGGGGATCAGGGTGATGGAGCCGGGCTTGCCCAGCTGCCGGCCCGCCCGCTCGTAGATGGTGGCCAGGTTCGTGTACAGGTACCCCGGGAAGCCCCGCCGGCCGGGGACCTCCTTCTTGGCGGCGGAGACCTCCCGCAGGGCCTCGGCGTAGTTGGTGATGTCGGTCATGATGACCAGCACGTGCATATCCTTCTCAAAGGCCAGGTACTCCGCGGCGGTCAGGGCCATCCGGGGGGTGGCGATGCGCTCCACCGCCGGGTCGTTGGCCAGGTTGGAGAACATGACCGTCCGGTCGATGGCGCCGGTGCGCTTGAACTCACTGACAAAGAACTCCGATTCCTCGAAGGTGATGCCGATGGCGGCGAACACCACGGCGAACTTGGAGGTGTCATCTCCCAGCACCTTGGCCTGCCGGGCGATCTGTGCCGCCAGGTTGGCGTGGGGCAGGCCGGAGCCGGAGAAGATGGGCAGCTTCTGCCCTCGGACCAGGGTGTTCAGCCCGTCGATGGTGGAGACGCCGGTCTGGATGAACTCGTTGGGATAATCCCGGGCCGCCGGGTTCATGGGCAGGCCGTTGATGTCCCGGTACTCCTCCGCCAGGATCTCCGGCCCGCCGTCAATGGGCCGGCCCATGCCGTTGAACACCCGGCCCAGCATATCGGCGGACACGCCCAGCTGCAGCGGATGGCCCAGGAAGCGGACCTTGGCGTCCGCCAGGTTGATGCCGGCGGCGGACTCGAACAGCTGGACCACGGCGGTGTCGCCGTTGACCTCCAGCACCTGGCCCCGGCGGATGGAGCCGTCGTGGAGTTCCACCTCCACCAGCTCATCATAGGTGACGCCGTCCACCATGCGGACGATCATCAGGGGGCTGGCGATCTCCTCTACCGTTCTGTATTCCCGGATCATGCGTCCTCCCCTCCTTCCTCCGCGATGGCGGTGATCTCCTGCTCCATCTCGGCGGAGATCTGCTCGTAGACCTGCTGGTACTCCTCCGCCGGCACGCTCTTGGCCCGGCCCAGCTTCTCCCGGGCGGGGATGGTGAAGAGCCTGCCCACGGCCGCGCCTTTGGCGATGGCCTCCCGGCACAGCTGGTCGTACCGCAGGATCATGGCCAGCAGCTTCTCCTGCCGGTCATAGCTGGAATAGCCGTCCACATCCGTGAAGGCGTTCTGCTGCAAAAAGTCCTCCCGGACCATCCTGGCCGCCTCCAGGGTCAGCTGGTCCGCGGGAGACAGGGCGTCCTTGCCCACCAGCTGGACGATCTCGTTGAGGCTGGCCTCCTGCTGCAGGATGCTCATGGCCTTGCCCCGGTCCTCCAGGAACTCCGGTCCCAGGTTCTCGTCGAACCAGGGCTTCAGGGAGTCCAGATACAGGGAGTAGGAATTCAGCCAGTTGATGGCCGGGAAATGGCGCTTGTAGGCCAGGGACGAATCCAGCGCCCAGAACACCTTCACGATCCGCATGGTGGCCTGGGCCACAGGCTCGGACAGGTCGCCGCCCGGCGGCGACACAGCGCCCACGGCAGTTAGGCTGCCCCGGCGGTCGTCGGAGCCGATGCACGCCACGCTGCCGGCCCGCTCGTAGAACTGAGCCAGGCGGGAGCTGAGGTACGCCGGGTAGCCCTCCTCGCCGGGCATCTCCTCCAGCCGGCCGGACATCTCCCGGAGGGCCTCCGCCCAGCGGGAGGTGGAGTCGGCGATAACCGCCACATCGTAGCCCATGTCCCGGAAGTACTCGGCGATGGTAATGCCGGTGTAGACACTGGCCTCCCGGGCGGCCACGGGCATGTCGGAGGTGTTGGCGATCAGCACCGTCCGCTTCATCAAGGACTCCCCGGTGCGGGGGTCCTTCAGCTCCGGGAACTCCCGGAGCACGTCAGTCATCTCATTGCCCCGCTCGCCGCAGCCGATGTAGACCACGATGTCCACGTCGGACCACTTGGCCAGCTGGTGCTGCACCACCGTCTTGCCGGAGCCGAAGGGCCCGGGCACGGCGGCGGTGCCGCCCTTGGCGATGGGGAACAGGGTGTCGATGACCCGCTGGCCGGAGCACAGGGGCCGCTTGGGGGGATACTTGTGCTTGTAGGGCCGGCCGATCCGCACCGGCCACCTCTGCACCATGGTCAGGGCCACGTCCTCCCCCTTGTCGGTGCGGAGGGTGGCCACGGTCTCCTCCACAGTGAAGGAGCCGCTCTTGATGTCCGTGATGGTGCCGCTCAGGTTGGGGGGCACCATGATCTTGTGGAGCACCACCGGCGTCTCCGGCACGGTGCCGATGACGTCGCCGCCCACGACGTTTGTGCCGGGGGTGACCGCGGCGGTGAAGTCCCACTTCTTCTCCCGGTCCAGGGCGGGGACCTCCACGCCCCGGGTGATGTTGGCCCCCACCTTCTCCACGATCTTCTCCAGGGGCCGCTGGATGCCGTCGTAGATGCCCTCGATCATGCCGGGGCCCAGCTCCACGCTCATGGGGGCGCCGGTGGTGAACACCTCTGCCCCAGGCCCCAGGCCGGAGGTCTCCTCGTACACCTGGATGGAGGCGGCGTCCCCCTTCATGGTCAGAATCTCACCGATCAGATGCTGGGGGCCCACCCGGACCACGTCGGACATATTGGCGTCCGACAGGCCCGTGGCCACCACCAGCGGACCGGATACCTTTACGATCTTACCGCTCAAACTCGCTCAACCTTCTTTCACACCAGTTTCGCCAGCAGGAATCGGCCCCTTCTGGAAAAGGGCCAGGAAAAACCACTGTTTTTCCGGTTCTTCCGCCCCAGGCGGAAGAAGAATTTCCAATCATTTTCGCCGCGGCGTGTACGTGGCGAAAATACCCCGACCCAGCCGCCTTGGGCGGCGTTCACCAGTCCGCAAACTGGTGAGGGGGTTCAGCGGAGGCGGGCACCGCCCGCCGGAGCGTCTAAGGGAAAACAGCCGAAGCGCCGCCAGCGGCGGAAAAAGCGAGGCTGTTTCGAGGAAATCAGCGAAGCGCTGCCAGTGGCAGAGGCAGCGAGCTGATTTCGAGGAAGGGCCCCGGTCGGCAGGTGCGGCAGCACCTGCTGACCGGCTTGGCCCGACGGTGTGCACAAGCGGCGCGATTGGCGGCCCAAGCAGGGCCGGGAATCGCATGCCGCAACGGTGTCAGCCTCTCCCCCTTAGAGAATGTCCGCACCCACCGCTCTTTGAATGGACCGCTTGATGTTCTCCATCCCGATCCCCAGAGAGCCCTCCCGGCCCGGGATCAGGATGATGGCGGGCCGCAGCTCGTCCTTGTACCGCTCCAGCACGTCCGGCAGGTCCCGTGCCAGCTGTTCCGTCAGATAGATGATGCCGCAGTCGCCGTCCTTGGCCAGCTCCCGGATGGTCTCCCGGGCCTCCTCCGGGCTGGCGGCCGGATACGTCTCCAGCCCCAGGGCCCGGAAGCCCATGACGGACTCCCAGTCGCCGACGGCGGCGATCCGATATGTGGCTGCCATGGCGCCGCCTCCTTACAGATAAGTTGCCCGCAGGCGGGTCCGGATCACCGCCGGGTCGATGCCCGCGGCCCGGCCCATCAGGATGATGCGGAGATTCGTGTACTCCATCTCCCGGGCCGCCAGATAGCCCACCAGGGGCGCCTCGCCGAAGGGCACATACTGGGCGCCTGCCAGATAGTCCCCCACCGCGTCGTCGCACCGCTTTTCAAACTCCGTCAGGGGCCCGCCGTCCAGGGCGTCCGCACCGGCCTCCGCCGCGGAGCGGAACCGGGTGGTGCCGTACAGCTCCCGCAGTCCGGCGGCGCC